>JBQGON010000074.1:0-16085 GCA_052087065.1 Vibrio sp.
AATAAAAACCGCCAAAGGGTTGCGGAAGAGATGGGACGTTTGTGTGCGTTGTTCTGCATCATTTATCTCATGTGACTAAGGGTTAATTCCTCCTTCCGTGGAATATTCATTCACTTAATGTCCCTGTTTAAGCGGTTGGAGAGAATATCTATTTTTATCGCTTATCGCAATACTATTCACCATTAATATTTAAATATTCAAACGTATCCACTTTTATACGCAATCGTTACCGTATAATTATTATTTATAATAATGAGTAACTTAACCACAACACCATGATTGAGCTAGAAAGGGTTGACGATCACAGGGCACAACGGGTAAGAGGTAAAGTGTGCGTATTTTCATCGTCTATACTATTTTTTAACCACAACGTTGTGCATACAAACGAATGAACTTATTATTGTAGTGTTGAGTGTTTTTTATACAAAATGGAGTTTGTCATGATCAATAAACGCTTTTTTAAGACCAAAGATGAAGTCGAAGTGACATTTGATATTGAGGCGCCGGACACCGCGTCACAGGTCGCGATTGTCGCTGATTTTCTGGATTGGGAACCACAACCAATGAAGAAAGTGGCGAAATCTCATCACTTTAAGTTTAAGACGCGACTACCCAAAGATGGCCAGTTCCAATTTCGTTATCTTATGAATGAGCAGACTTGGGTTAACGATCCCGTTGCCGATAGTTATATTCCCAATGGCTATGGCGAGGACAATTGTTTGGTTGATACCCATGATTAATCGACGTTAACCGTATCAACGTTCTCTGTTGCGCTGCTGAATGGAACTTTTTGGTTCGATGTGTGTACTAAGGTTGAATAATATATAGGCGAAGAGGCACATTCTGTGCCTTTTTTATGGGTTGTGTTCATCTCTCTGATGACATTTTCCTCAGAAAGCCTTAATCTTGGAACAGTTTTATGAATTACACGGGTTAGATTGTGCAAATAAAGTCCCTGCTGCAACGGTTTTCCGAGTTGTCTAAGCGACAAAAAGTCTTAATAATCGGTTTTCCGCTGATTGGCATGACGCTCCTCTCTTCTACTCTTCGTGACAATGATCTGCACAAGCAAATACAGGTAAACATACCTGAAAGTCAAGTTGTGGGATCCATTCTAACGAAGCAGTTGGAACAGCAAAAACAGGCTCAGAATATACCAGATTATGAATACACCATTAAATCGGGTGATAATTTGAGTACGATATTTTCGCGTCTGCATTTTCCATATAGCGACCTAATGAAGGTGATGGAAACAGATTTGAATTACCTTAAGTTGGATACGTTACAGCCCGGTAATACACTGCGTTTTTGGCAAACAGATGACGGTGAGCATCTGCAAAAAATGGAGTTAATTTTCGATATTGCCCATAGCGCTTCTTATACGCTCAATTCTGACGGTGATTATGATTACCATGAAGTTAATTTGCCAGGTAAATGGAAAAATAGCGTTATCATCAGTCAAGTTCATGGGACCTTTTCGCAGTCAGCGCATCGTGCTGGTTTAAGCATTTCGGATATTGATCAGATTGTTCACTTATTAAAAGATAAAATTAATTTTGGTCGTGACTTACGTGCCGGTGACAAATTTGAAGTTGTGCAAGCTAAGCAGTACGTTAAAGGTCAGTTGACGGGTGCAAGTGAAATACAAGCCATCAAAATTTATAATCGTCACCAAGTGATCGCCGCGTATCTCAATAAAGATGGGCAATATTATGATCGCCATGGTGAGAGCTTACAAAAAGCCTTTCGTCGTTACCCAACCGCACGCCGATACCGAATTTCATCGCCATTTAATGCGCATCGCCGACACCCGATCACGGGGCGAATTATGCCTCATTATGGTACCGATTTTGCTACGCCCGTCGGGACTCCCGTATTAACCACTGGTGACGGTGTTGTCACTTTAATACGTCATCACCCTTATGCAGGGTTGTATGTTGTGGTGCGTCATGACAGTACCTATACCACTCGCTATCTGCATCTCAGCAAAATTTTGGTGCATCGTGGTCAGCATGTAAAACGTGGACAGAAAATTGCTCTGTCAGGTTCCACAGGCCGAGTCACTGGTCCACATTTGCATTATGAATTGATCATTAAAGGTCACCCTGTCAATGCGATGAAGGCGAAAATCCCGATGGCTCGCTCTGTATCTAAGCAGGATCGACAACAATTTATTCGTCAGCGCGACAAGATGGATAGGTTGCTTAAGCAGCAAACACCAACCGCAGACTCAGATCAACACTCGGGCGCTGATTCTGCTCATAAGAATGGTTAATACCATATCGTATCGCATCAAGGCCTGCATTAACGCAGGCCTTTTGTTTTTACAGCGGCTCGCCACAATCATATGGCGATAGAGATTGATTTCGGTACCGACATGGTTGCTTTACCGTTATAATCGCCCCTTCATTGACAGAGGATATTCCATGCAACAATCAGAGTTTGAAGCACTTGTGACACGTTTATGCGCCGACGCGGATTTACCAGCAGCACTGACAACATTAAAAGCCAGTGGCGATGAGGAAGTGATGCAGGCCGCGCAAGAGCTGACGGGTCAATTTGTATTGGCAGAAGTGGAAGGTGAAGAGCGTATTTATCATGTGACGACAGAAGAGAATGAACAGGGCGAAGCTGAAGAGTTCTTTGAATTGGTGATGAATAAAGATGACGACGTGATTCGTTTTGTCGCGTGGTTTTTTGATACCCAATTTGGTTTAAAACGCAAAGATGTTTATCAAGCGGCCGGTAAAACCTATCAGCAACCCAAACGCAGTTAGTCGGTTCACGTAAAAAAAAACCTCCCATAGGGAGGTTAAAAAATGAAGAGCTCAGTGGTTTCTGCCATACCACTAACAAGAAGCACAAACGCTGCCTGCATTTGTACTTATTATATAGCAGTAAGTATGCCAGTTTATTTTATTTAAAAATTTCAATTATTTATGATTTTATGGCGTTATTTTTATCGGTAAATGCTTAGTAGTAGGGCATTTTTTGCCAACAATGGTGCAAAAAATGGCCTAACAAATGTTAGGCCATGAATTAAGGCAGTTTCAGGACTGTATTGGTATTGCTTAGAAGCCGTATTTTAGGCCAAGACGAATGGTATCATCGTCCGCACCGTCTGCTGAGTTGGCTTTGTAGGCAACGTAAGATTTTAGGTTGCTATTGAATTTGTAGTAACCACCTAGTTCCACGAAGTCTTCGCGATCAATATCTGAGCCGCCATCGACATCGGTCGTGTCTTTTCCGTAAATAGCTTGCACTTGAACCTGTTCAGTCACGTCGTAAGCGATAGCAAACTCCATTGTGCCAAACTCATTATCACCATTGCCGGTATCGCCTGTGGAATATGTCGCACCCAGATACAAAGCATCCATGGCATAACTGATACCCGCTAGGATTTGATTCGCTTTGTCTGTTGAGTTTGTTGTCGCGGTATTGCCATCAACTCGCTCTTGATCCATTGAATAAGCAAGCCCGAGTTTGAGACCGATAGGTAACGCATAAGTACCTGACACACCGTATGAGTCGGAATCGTCTGTGGATTCTGCTTTATAGGTGGCTTGTAGGTTTAAAGCATCGAAGTCGCCTCGGTAAGCGATAACCCCTTCAGTGTGATCGGCTGCGCCCGTAATGCGTTTTTGTAGGCCGGTAAATGCGCCGATGTCTGAGAATTTAGAAACTTGTACTGCTGCCATATCTTGCGCACCGAAAGAAAGCGCGTTGCCATGGACGTCGATACCTGCATACATATAGCGATTCTTCATTTTTTCATCTGAGTCTTTGGCTTTTTGCTCAACTTCATAGAAGCCAAAAGCTTTCACACCGTCAGAAATTTCCGAAGAACCTTTTAAGTTTAAACGAGCACGGGTCTGATCGCTCATCGTGCCATCGATCTCTGTGCCGTCGGTGTCTGCATTGAAGTCACCACGAAACTCAACCCGACCACCGACTTTAAATTCAGTACCATCTGCTTTATATACGGTTGCTGCCAAAGTGGAACCTGAAATAAGAGTTGCAAGAACCGCGGTTGCTAGAACTGATTTTTTCATTGTATTACCTTATCTATAATGAGTACGAGCTTCTTTGCTCTAACGTTTTGGTATGCTTAAATTTAATGAACGTTGGTGACGGTTTGATTACTTTAAATTGACATTTACATGTCGTTTTTGTGGCTAGCAGAAGACACGTAATCAACGTGATAGGTTTTGCCGCGATGAGGGAAGTGTCATACATGTATATGACGATGTTATGGTGAGATTGCACTTTCTCTGTTAACCGGCAGGGGGGGCAACAGATGATTTTTTCATGGAATCAACGTATATTGTGGCTTAGGCAACAATAAAATAATGATGATTATGAGTAATGAGACGTGCCAGCCTCACTCTGAAGGGGCTGATCAATTAAGTGATGAACATTTGTTATTAGATAAGCAGATGTGTTTTCCGTTATATAGCGCGGCTAATGCGGTCGTGCGAGCTTATCGCCCGTTGCTCGAAGCGCTGGATCTGACGTACTTGCAATATGTTGTGATGATGGTGTTGTGGCAGTCGGACGGCGTGAGCGTTAAAGAGTTAGGTCAACGTTTACATTTGGACTCGGGAACGCTAACCCCGTTATTGAAGCGTTTAGAGGCAAAAGGCGTGCTACAAAGAAAGCGCGGTGATCACGATGAGCGAGTGCGAACTTTGCATTTAACTGCGCAAGGCCAAGCGTTGTATTCGCAAGCGCAATCGGTACCTGCCGCCATGTTTTGTAAGTTGCAGCTTGCTCCAGAAGAGATGCAGAATTTAAAACAGCTATGTGAAAAATTACTGACTCAATTACAATGAGTCTTTGTGGCCATAATATGCCAACCGCCAAATGAGGCGAGGTCGTCGTTATAACGTTTGATATTCAAGCGTGATATTTATGTTCAAGGAAGAGCTATGAATTCTGTTCGTTTTAATAATGTATCGGTTATTCCGTCGAAAATACTTTGTGTGGGCCGTAACTATGTCGATCATATTAAAGAGTTAGATAATGTTATCCCTGATCAGATGGTGGTATTTAATAAACCTAATAGCACAATTACGCAGGCTCTACACTCACAGCATCACGAACCGTTACACTATGAAACAGAGATATGCTTTATTGTGCAAAATGGGCAGTATGCCGGAGTTGGCATCGGTCTTGATCTCACCAAGCGTCAGTTGCAATCGCAACTCAAAGCGAAAGGGCTACCTTGGGAGCGAGCCAAGGCATTTGATGGCTCGGCGGTATTGAGTAAGTTTATTGCGCTGGATGATCTTGATCTGACTCAGTTGCACCTTGAACTATTGATCAATTGTGTCCGTGTGCAAAAGGGTCATGTATCGCAGATGATATTTCCGCCACATACCATTTTGCAGGAATTCGCGTCGTTTACCACGCTCGAGGATAATGATGTGGTGATGACAGGAACTCCGCAAGGGGTAGGCGAAGTTCACGCGGGCGACACGTTTCTAGCACGTTTAAAACACGCGGAAACTACGCTCATTGAAATTGAATGGGTAGCCGAGTAACCCAGCTACAACACGATAAGATGTAAGAGTAAAAAGATCCCCATACTGACCACTGTCGTTAGTAACACGTTTTTAGTCTTCCATGCTAAAAACACCGCCAAGCAGGCTGACCACAAATATGGATTGTGTGTGTTTAGCCAGAGCGTTTTTTCATGCGTGAAGACAATCGGGCCCCATAAGGCGGTCAATACTGCGGGGCCAGAATAAGCAAGTACTCTTTGCAGGCCAGGGCGTAGTTTTATTGGCAGTTTAGGTTCAAGAAATAAGTAGCGACTGACAAACACTAAAGCCGCCATTGCGAATATCGATAGCATCGTCATTGTTTACCCCTGGTCATCGATATTTCACATAAGTAACCGGTGATCATTCCTGCGGCACTCGCAAACATCAATCCTCCCGATAGTTCTTGGACCTCAAATACAATAGAGCACACGAGAGAGACGCTGACGGCGGTTAAGACGGGTAACGATTTAGTATTGGGTACCACGATTGCGATGAATGTCGCCGCGACCGCAAAATCTAGCCCTAATGTATTGAGGTTGGGAATATAGTGCCCAGCCAATATGCCAATCACTGTTGCCCCATTCCAAACCAAATAGAAACTCAATCCGGCGCCCAATAAAAACCAACGATCGTTAGGCTGAGCCGGCCTTTGTCCAGAAATAGCAAAAAGTTCATCGGTAAGTAAAAAGCCCAGAATCAGTCGCCAGCGCAGTGGCAAGGTTTTGATTGTGTCACGCATGGCGATGCTATATAAACAATGTCGAGAAGTGATAAAAAGAGTAGTCAGCAGCATGGTGACGAGTCCGACCCCACTTTTTAACATGCCTGTGGCAACTAGTTGTGCTGAACCAGCAAAGAGGATGGCCGATAAGGCTTGGCTTTCTAGTCCTGAAAGCCCTGCTTCCATCGCATAAGAGCCAGCCAATAATCCCCAAGGGATCACCGCAATGCTTAACGGAGAAATCGCGAGTGTACCTTGCCAAATCTGTTGGAGGCGCAGTCGTGTATGGGATGAGCTTGGCTGCTCAGTCGGTGAAACGGTTGACATCCTTGCCATTCCTTTGGGTTAAATGAAGACGACTAATGAAGTGAAGTAAGCAACGTATTGGCTAAAGCTTGTAAAACACCGGGCTGGGGTTTTGTATGTGCAAATGCTCGCAAACCAAAGACGCCCATCATGAGATATTGACATAAAAATTCACAATCGGTATCCGCAGACAGCTCTTGATTTTGTTGGGCAAGAAACAGTTTATTACGAAGCCCTTCTTGCCAAGCGGCCAGCGCATCACACAATGCTTTTTCTATAATTTCATCTTGCTGGGAAAATTCTCTTAGCGACTTTTGCAATAGGCAATCACGTATATTTTCTGCTTCACATTCGTTGACGACGTGCTGAAAATACCGTTCTATTCCCGTTAATACCGAGTCATCTGGCGTAAAAAACAGCTCAAACTCACAAGCTCGATCTTGCGTGTATTGTTCTAAGGCAGCCAATAGCAGGCCACGCTTATTCTCAAATGCACAGTAAATTGAGCCAGGATGAAGACCAGTAACCCGTTTGAGGTCTTGCATACTGGTTTTCGAATATCCATGCGAAATAAATTGGTTCATCGCAGCTCTTAAGACTGTTTCGCGATTAAATTCGGCTGCACGCACGTCGTGTAATACTCCTCACTTTGACTCAGGGCTCAGTGTACCGTGAATATTATAGCGTGAAAAGACTCTTGAATATTGATTCAAAAAAACTATTTGAACAAACGTTCAAGAAAGAGTTAGGATGGCAGAATTGATAGTAACGATTAGGACATCACTATATGACAGAGACATTATTTCAGACTTATCAGTTGAATGACACGTTAACTCTGAAAAATCGCATTGCTATGGCGCCTTTAACGCGTTGTATGGCAGACGACGACTTGGTTCCGACACAAGCCATGGTCGAGTATTATGAGCGCCGAGCTGACGCTGGGCTTATCATTACTGAAGCGACAATTATTCGTCCTGATGGGCAAGGGTACCCAAATACTCCTGGGTTATTTACCCCTGAGCAAATTGCGGGTTGGAAAAAAGTGACGCAAGCGGTCCATCGCAAAGAAGGCAAAATCTTTGCGCAAATCTGGCATACAGGGCGCGTAGCTCATCCCGCGTTTTTTAACAGTGATGTACTGGCACCTTCTGCGATTCGTTTTGATGGCTCGGTGCCACGTCGCCGCGATTTAGAATATGTAACGCCGAAAGCAGCGACACAGGCAGATATTGAGCAATTGGTGCATGATTATGCTCAAGCGGCGAGAAATGCCATAGAAGGGGGGTTTGATGGGGTAGAGATCCATGCCGCGAATGGGTATTTGATTGATCAATTCTTACATTTTAATACCAACCACAGACACGATGAATTTGGCGAAACTGCAGCCAATATGGCGCGTTTCCCGTTGCAAGTGGTCGATGCCGTTTGTCAGGAAATTAGCTCTGATCGGGTGGGCATTCGTTTATCACCGGGTGCTTATATGCATATCGACGCGGATGCACGTGATCGTGATGTGTTTGATCATCTGTTATCTGAGCTCAATTCACGTCAAATCGCCTATGTTCATGAAGGAATGTTCGACGATGCCGTAGAATTTGAAGCCTTTGATGGACAGATTTCTGCTTATTTACGCGAGCAATATGCACACACCTTGATGGGCGTTGGTAACTATACCGCTGAAACGGCGGCTGACGCGATTACTGCCAATAAATTTGATTTAATAGCGATTGGCCGTGCGTTTATCGCTAACCCAGACTTTGTTGAGCGAGTGAAATCGGGTCAGCCATTAAAAGAGTATGATGCGTCCATGTTGGATGAATTAATTTAACGACTGCATGTATAACCTGTGACTTGCTTTTCAATGAAAAGCCCGCCGTGACTAATCACGGCGGGCTTTTTTATCAAAGGCTGAGTCTGACGATATGCGTGTGCCTAGATTCGTCTAGGGCTTAATCGTCTAAACTATGTTGATGCTCAGTGATGAGCAACGACAATTGCTCTTCAGCCCGTTTTTGTGCGCTAGCAAATGATTCGTTGTCAGCAAAACTGCCCGCTAATTCATAGTAGCATTTCAGTTTTGGTTCAGTGCCTGATGGACGAACGATAACGCGAGCTCCACCATCAAGATGATAGATCAGTACATCGCTTGCTGGTAAGTGGATAGGATCTTTATCACCGTTCGCGTATTGACGTTCACACAGCTTGAAATCATCGGTCATGAGCACTTCACGACCAGCAATTTCTTGAGGCGGGTGAGCGCGAAGTTTATCGCCAACCGCTGGTGCACTTGGATCTAAGGCAATACTTTGCTGGGCAGTGACATACAATCCATGTTCGCGATAAATACTTTCCAAGGCATCCCATACGGTTTTACCTTGTGCCAATAGCTCGGCACTTAGTTGAGCAAAGCCAACCAGCGCAGACAGGCCGTCTTTATCCCATACTGTTGTACCAATGGTGTAGCCTAGGGCTTCCTCGTAGGCAAATACAAACGGTTTGTCAGTGGTTTGTTTGTCCATTGCAACATTGGTGAGCCACTTGAACCCAGTTAATGTTTGATAATACTCTGCGCCACATGCGGCCGCGATTTTTCCGAGTAAGCTAGACGATACAATGGTATTGCCCACCAGGGCTTTGCTGGGAGTTTCAGCACGAGATAAGAGGTAATGACCAAATAGCGTTCCGACTTGGTCACCTGTTAGCATTTGGTAGCGACCGTCTGCTTTACGTGCCGCAACGGCAAAGCGATCCGCATCAGGGTCGTTCGCACAGGCGAGATGTGCATTGACTGAATCAGCCAGTTCAATCACTCGATCCATCGCGCCCGCTTCTTCTGGGTTCGGGAAATTAACGGTTGGGAATGTTCCGTCAGGTTCACGTTGGGCGGCCACACTATGTACTTGGGTAAAACCCGCATCGGCAAGTAAAGTTTCTGCCATATTGGCGCCCACACCATGCATAGCGGTGTACGCAATGATCAAATCTTGAGGTTGCTGGTGGTTGTCGAGCAACGGGCTAGCATTGACGGTACTTCGGTAAGTATTGTAGTAGTCATCACCTAGCATGGTCAGCAGACCCAGTGCTTTTGCTTCTGATAAATCTAATGTGCAAATAGGGTGCTGCGCCGCATCATCAATTTGTGCCGCAATGCCTGAATCATGCGGTGGGATGATCTGCGCTCCGTTTTCCCAATAAACCTTGAACCCATTGTATTCGGGAGGGTTATGACTCGCAGTGACGACGACCGCAGCTGCTGCGGATAAATGCTTCACGCCAAATGCAACGATAGGCGTAGCCGCCACCTCATGAGTGAGATAAACGTGAATACCCAGTGCGGTTAGCACGCTTGCCGTATCCTCGGCAAATTGTTTGGAGTCTGGACGACCATCGTAACCAATCACAACGCCACGTTTCTTCGCTTCTTGCACCTCATTGATCAGATAGTTGCCAAGACCAGTCGCTGTTTCTTGGATAACTAAGCGATTCATGCGGTTGGGACCAGCCCCGACCTTACCTCGCAATCCGGCGGTACCAAATTGCAAACGAGAAGAAAAGCGATCTTCGAGTTCAGAGGTCATGTTGTCGTCGATCAAGTGTTGGAGTTCTTCACGACTTTTCAGGTCAGGGTCTTTATTAAGCCACTGCGTGACGTAACGCATCATAAGTGTCACCTTCATTTATTACTAGCAATGATAATGAGTATAAAAAACTTCGTTGTAAGTTACTGAGCACGCAATCGTTAAACGTAGCTCCCGTTTCTTAAACAAATAATGAGAAGCGAAAAGGCAATTCTGCATTTTGTTTTGAACAAAATAAAGGTAAAAGTGTGAGGTGACTCGTTTTATTCGAGAATGGTTTCAACCTTCTCCATGGTTCCCCCTTCATTATGTATTGGTCGAATGTATCGTATTGCCTAATGAGGGGGGGCGGAATTGGCTATTATTATCAATAATTTCATATCCTTAAGTATTTCTACGTCATAAAACTAAGAGGATTTGACAGTGTAAACTTTTTAATACGGTTTGTTATTTATTGATTTTTGTTTTCTTATTGCGTTTAAAGTAGAAAAGTGATTGCTAAAGTTACTGATTGTCGTTACCTTACACGTAATGCAGTAGCCAGACTGCTCATAATTTCTCAAAAAGCACATGTATTAGAATAAAATAGGATGACGGACGCGATGTATCAGAATGATGATGTAAGAATAAACGAGATAAAAGAATTATTACCACCCGTTGCCGTACTGGAAAAATTTCCGGCAACTGATATCGCTGCCTCTACGACATTTAAAGCTCGCGAAGCCATCCACAATATTTTAGAGAGACAAGATGATCGCTTGCTAGTGATTATTGGTCCTTGTTCGATTCATGATCCGCAGGCTGCGCTTGAGTATGGACAACGCTTGAAAGCGATGCGTGAAGAGTTAGGCGATAAGCTTGAGATCGTAATGCGAGTGTATTTTGAAAAACCACGCACCACCGTCGGTTGGAAAGGACTGATTAACGACCCGTACATGAATGACACCTATGCGATTAATGATGGTCTGCGCATTGGCCGTAAGTTGCTGCTTGATTTGACTGACATGGGCATTCCTACGGCCAGTGAGTTTTTAGATATGATTACACCGCAGTATGTCGCTGATTTGATTAGTTGGGGAGCGATTGGCGCGCGCACGACAGAATCGCAGGTTCATCGTGAATTAGCATCAGGCTTATCTTGCCCAGTCGGATTCAAAAATGGCACCGATGGCAATATTAAAATCGCGGCCGATGCGATTCGCTCTGCTGGCGCCCCCCACAATTTCTTATCTGTAACTAAATATGGTCACTCTGCTATTGTTGGTACGCACGGCAATCCTGACTGCCATATTATTCTGCGTGGCGGTAAAGAGCCGAATTACAGTGCTAAGCATGTCGCGCAAGTGAAAGAAAAAATGGATGAAATTGGGCTGAAACGTAGAATCATGATCGACTTTAGCCATGCGAACAGCTCAAAGCAATACCAGCGTCAATGTGTGGTTGCTGAAGATGTGGGTGCGCAGATCGCGCAAGGCGAAGACGCAATTTTTGGCGTGATGATTGAATCGCACCTAGTCGAAGGGCGCCAAGATTTAGAACCAAACCAAACGTTGACTTACGGTCAGTCGGTGACCGATGCCTGCATTGGTTGGGATGATACCGAAGCTGTGTTACGTCAGTTGGCAGGCGCAGTAGAAGCACGCCGCCAAGCGTAGCTTATCTTCTTCGTTTTCTTTTAACGCTTGATTGTCACAAAAAAGCACCACAGATGTGGTGCTTTTTTATTGCGTATCGTGCTGGTGTTTTTTACAACGGAATAACCGAGTCGCCGATTAAGACGTGATGGCATTTTCCACGCGATTTAACGCTCGGTCGTATAAGATATACGCGATGATTCCCGCGAGAATATTGCCAGCGAAAGCTCCCCAGAAAATACCATGCAGCCCACCCCAGTGCGATCCCAACCATAGGCAGGGTAGGAAACACGCAAATAAGCGTAATGCTGAAATAAGCAAAGCGACGTATGACTTCCCTAGTGCGTTCGATACCGAGACCATCAGCATACAAATGCCGAGTAAGCCCAAGCTAAATGGGACGATGGTTAAGTGCCAGTTGAGGATTTGCTGAACATGCGCTTCGCTGGTCATCAGATGCGTGAGTGGCGTGGCAAACAGCCAAGCAATGGCAGCAATGATCAACTGAAATGTGAAGATGAATTTAACTGCGATTGAGACTAATGAGCGGATTTCAGCAGTGTTTTTCGCCCCCAGTAATCGCCCGACCATCGGCGGCATAGACATCGTGAGTGCCAAGACGCCAACAATCGAGAAAAACTCAAAACGTGAGCCCACAGCCCATGCTGCCACCGCTTCGGTACCGAAGGTTGCGAGCAGTTTGGTCGCGAGCATCGACGATAGTGGTGGAAGTAATTGGCTCATCATCGCCGGTCCCATAATATGAGCAATATCGACGAGGCTGTGTTTGATATTGATATCGTGCCAGTCAAATATCATCCAGTGACGCAGTGACACTTTAGGCGCCACAATCAAGATACCGATACCAAATGCCGCACAGGTAGCAAAGGCGGCGCCATTCAATCCCATATCAAACGTAAAAATGAACAAGGGATCAAGGGCGAGGTTGAGGAGGCTTGTCACCATCATCATCGTACCTGGTAGCATGGTGTTGCCATTGGCTCGGCAGAGGCTATAGAGAAAATACAGTACGGCACCGACCCAGGCACTTGCCAGCCACCATATCCAGTAAGTATCAATAATTGGACTGATGTTGTCTGGTGCGCTGAGTAGCGCAAGAATGGGTTCACGGATGACATAAATCAGCAGACAAAAAATAGCGACACCGATGCTACCCATGGTGATCACTAACCCACCCAGTTGCTTGGCATATCGTGTTTTACGGGCGCCTAGTGCCTTTGATATCACCGCGGTTGTGGCAATGCCTAAGCCGACTTGTAATCCAATGATGATCATTTGGATGGGCATCGTAAAGCCCTGCGTTGCGAGAGGCAAAACGCCCAGTTGGCCAATAAAAGCACTGTCTACCAGTTGGAAACTCATCAACGACAAAACACCAAACATCATTGGCCACGTCATTTGAAAAAGTTGTCGCGCAAGCGACGTTGTGTGTTGAGGTTGCTGCATGTGAAAACTCTGTGCCTTACCAAGAAAAAAACAAAACCGTCCCATAAAGTGATTTAGGGAAAAACCAATACTTGAGTTATTGAGTCAAGTTTGGGCGCGTATAGTAGCAATCAATAATACTCACGGCTATGGATATGATGTATTTTCCTCATCACCGCCTTTTGCTTATCAAGACTTACTGCGGCAATATCGCGATAAATTTGATTAGATTTATCATGTTACTGCGGTTATGGTAAGTAGCATAATGACAAATAAAAGATGAAACATTGGAGCAAAACGATGGCGATGAGTTTACGTGAACAGTGCCACACCTTTCTTTCTGGTAATCGAGAGGCGACACCAGCCGAGTTGTTTGCGGCGATGGCGACATGGTGCGCAGAGCATGATGTTGCGCATGATAGTTATGGTGAGGGTGAAACCATTCAAGCCTTTGAGCAAAAAATTGCGCAGCTATTGGGGTTTGACTCGGCACTCTTTGTGATCTCGGGAACCATGACTCAGCCAACTGTCCTTCAGCTAGCTTGCCAACAGCGCCGTTGTTTCAATGTGGCGATGCATGAAACGTGTCATATTATGCGCCATGAAGGGCAAGGTTATCAGCAACAACAGCGTTTTAATGTTCTACCACTTGGCAACGCTTATCGACCTTGGTCGGTTGATGATTTAACCGCATGGCCAGATGAAATCGCCGCCGCAGTGTACGAATTACCGATGCGTGAATTGGGTGGGCAGCTACCTGCATGGGAGGAGCTTGAGGCGATTAAGTCCTATTGTCGTGCACAGAATATTCACCTCCATATGGATGGGGCACGTTTATGGGAAAGCGCGGCGTACTATGAGCGTTCCTATGCTGATATTGCTCAAGGGTTTTCTTCGGCTTACGTTTCACTGTATAAAGGCGTGAATGGCTTAGGCGGCTCGCTCTTGCTCGGTGATGAAGCTTTGATTGAAAAAGCCAGATTATGGATGCGGCGCCAAGGTGGTAATGTGTATCATCGTACCCCATATATCGTGTCTGCCGCGATGCAATTTGATGAGCGCATTGCCCGTATGGACGAGCTGTTTGAGCGTACTCAACATGTGTATCAAATTTTTCACGATTACCCCGATTTTACCCTGAATCCACAGCAACCTCAGGCAAATATGTTCCATTGGTATTTACCAATCAGCTACGAGAAAGCCTTAATACTGCGTGATAAACTTGCCAAGGCTAAGGGCATTTGGCTTGGCAATCCACAAACCGCCCCGCAACCGAATCAATGTTTTATTGAATGCTATGTGGGCGATCGCTTATTGGCCATGTCGGATCATGACTTGATTGATATTTTGGAATGGGTCAATGATTATGTGCATGAGTAAGTCGGCATGTTAGAAAAAGAAAACATTATTAAGTTAGCGCGCATGAAAATGCCGTTTGGTAAATATGCTGGGCGGTATCTTATTGACTTACCAGAAGCCTACCTACTGTGGTTTGCCAATAAAAGTGAATTTCCTCAAGGAGAGTTAGGCGAACTCATGCAGCTATGTTTAGCGCTCAAAGTGGAAGGGCTGGATTCTGTTGTTAAACCGCTGAAATATCATCGCGATGAGTATTAATTAATGCAGCTGTTCAAACAAGATGCGGTGCAATGGTTAATGTCACTGGCGACGGGGAGCGTGGATCTTATGATCACCGATCCCCCTTATGAGTCATTAGAAAAACATCGTAAAATAGGCACGACAACACGTCTAAAAGTCAGTAAATCTTCAAGTAACCCATGGTTTGATATTTTCCCCAATGATCGTTTTGAGGCATTGCTTAAAGAAGTGTATCGCGTGTTAAAGCCCAATGCGCACTTCTATCTATTCTGTGACCAAGAAACCATGTTCGCGATTAAGCCGATTGCTGAGCAAGTCGGTTTTAAATTTTGGAAGCCGATTATTTGGGATAAAGTCAGTATCGGCATGGGTTATCACTATCGGGCGCGCCACGAATACATTTTGTTTTTTGAAAAGGGCAAACGTAAGCTCAACGATCTCAGTATCCCCGATATTCTTACATTTAAGCGTGTCTATCGCGGTTATCCGACGGAAAAACCCGTGGGTTTATTAGAAACCCTGATTAAGCAAAGCAGTTGTGAAGAACAAATCGTGGTTGACCCATTTTTTGGCTCTGGCGCGACGTTAGTCGCGGCGCATAATCTTAACCGACATTACTTAGGCTGTGATTTATCAGAAGCCGCTCATCACCATGTGCAAGCCCGCTTCTCCGCACTATCGAATGTATAAACACCTTAAAAAAGGGAGTTTGCTGGGTGTAGTCTAGACATTATGGCTGCTCACGACCTGAAAACAGCGGCCTTGTTTGATACATAAAGAGTTGCGCCAGTTCTTGCGCAATGGGGGTCGGCTGGCTTGATTTTCTCGATACCAAATAATACGTTGCTAAGGGTAGCGGGGGATCCAGTGGAATGACATCGATGAGTTCAGCATAGCGGTAATGGTCTAACGCGGTTTCTGAAACCAGGCCAATGCAGTCTGTTTGACTAATGATCGCCAATGTAGACAGGTAAGACTCACATGTAATGGTGTTTTTTAAGTGTCGACCGTGTTTACTTAACGCATCGTAGACCGTGTTGAGGTAGCTACTGCGAGTGGTCGGCATAATCCAATCGTAATCTTGCAACTCTTCTATTGAGCACGCTCCATTGAGCTGTGGGTGGTTTTTGCGTACCACCAACTTAAATGGGAGATCCATAATTTTTTCGCGTTTGAAATCATGAATTTCCATATTAGGCTGAAGCGTGTTGATAGCAAAGTCGAGCCTGCCTTGGCGTAGACTTTCTATATGGGC
>JBQGON010000075.1:0-15919 GCA_052087065.1 Vibrio sp.
CCTCACCGTTCACTCAAATAAATATAACGATCACATTATGATCGATGACGTGAATTATGGGAGCACCCCAACCGACATCATGCTACCCGTTGGTGAACATGAAATTACGATCACCAAAGAAGGCTACCATGACTTCACTAAAACGCTGAATATCCGCTCCAACTATACGTTGAGAGCGATGTTAAAAGAGCAAGCGAATATTTTAAAAGCGGGTCATAAGTTCGCAGATTCATTGAAAGGTGGCTTGAAAGCGCCCGAAATGATTACCATGATTCCTGGCGAATATTTAGTGGGAGAAGATGCAAATCATAAGATCAGCCTTGATCATGCTTTCGCATTAGGAGCTACGCCAGTAACGGTCGGGCAGTTTGAAACATTCATTAATCAGACCAGCTATCAAACTGACGCAGAGCTTAAACACTTGTGTATCTCGGTTAATGACACGCAATTTACGCCCATGTCTGATAGCTATTGGCGTAATCCGGGCTTTAGACAAACCGCCAAGCAACCCGTTACCTGCGTTAGCAAAAATGATGCACAGGCCTATACGGCTTGGCTAACCAAACAAACCGGATTTAAATATCGCCTGCCTAACTCGAATGAATGGGAAATCGCGGCGCGCTCGGGGAGTCAAAGTGATTACTGGTGGGGCGATGAGTTTGGCGTCGATCATGCCAACACTGGTTGGTCCGGTAGTCAGTGGTCCAACAAAAGTACATCACCGGTTAAGTCTTTCGAGCCCAATCATTTTGGCTTCTATGATATGGTCGGGAACGTATGGGAATGGACCAATGATGAAAGAGGAATGGCGAGAGGTGGCGCATGGAGCTTTTCACCTAGTGTAGCAAAAGCATACACTCATCTTTTCATAGCACCAGATACTGCCGCCAATTACGTAGGCTTTCGAGTTGTCAGAGAATTACGTTAACCATACATAATAGGCAAATAAAAAAAGGGAGCATATGCTCCCTTTTTTTATTTGCCTATTTTTACGCTGTTGTACCGATTCGACATAATACAGACCACAATCGATAATCCGAGCTCTAAACACCCCGATAATGCGAATATTTTAGATAAGACCTATAAAAATGACCGCCTGTAATCAACATTAAGCACTCTAAAACAAAACACTCAAGCATTGGCATAAGTAATAGAGAAACATCGCTTAAAGTGGATTACAGGACGGAAAACAACGCTAAAAAGAGAGTCAGCCCCTTCAGAATACACAATATCGCTAATTTTAAGGCGCTAAACGCTCTATCATCCATTCATCCTCTTCGCGAGAATAAATAAAGCGATCATGTAATCGGTTTTCGCCGCCCTGCCAAAATTCCATACTCGTCGGCCGAATACGGTATCCACCCCAAAAACTAGGAACTGGAATGTCACCATTCGCGAATTTTTTTTTCAATTCTAAAAATGTGCCTTCTAGAACACCACGCGCTGAAATACGACTACTTTGACGACTCGCTATAGCGGCAATTTGGCTATCTTTGGGGCGCGAAGTAAAATACGTCATATTTTCTTTCGCTGTCAGTTTCTCTGCCACGCCAGTGATATGAACTTGTCTCTCTAAATTATGCCATGGGAAATGCAAACTCACATACCGATTACTTTCAATATGCTGAGCTTTACGGCTGCCCAAATTGGTATAAAAAATGAAGCCATCTTTTTCGACATTCTTCAGAAGAACGATGCGTTGAAAAGGCTGCCCGTGCTGGTCGACCGTCGCGACCGTCATGGCTGTCGGATCGATTAACTTTGCATCCACTGCCTGCGATAACCAAAGATTAAATTGATCTACTGGATTCGCCAGTAAGTCATCTCGCCTTAAACCGCCACGAATATATTCTCGGCGTATATCTGCCAATTCCATTTTATCTCCAACTTTGCCTATCGTGTTTCCAATGTTTGATCACCAAAAAATTTCATTTCGAACCTTTACCAGTAAACTCAATCTCTACTGATTTATTTGATGCAAGCTAGATCGAGATACTCTCATCGCCTTCGGGGATATCTTCACTATTCATCTTAGCTTCGCATTGGATTTCGTATTGATTGAAATAAAATACAGACGGACCGTGTATACGTTTAGTTGTCACTTTCTCTCCACCGAAGCATATGGTCACGTGGGTGAACACTTTATTGGTCACTTCGACTGTATTTTCTTTTAGTAAGCTATCGAGCTGCTCATTGGTTTTTTCAACCGCGAGCTTCGCTTTCTCCATTTGTGCTGTGGCGACTTTTTTCTGGTGATCGATTTGGTCAACTTCTTCTTGCGAGCGGTCTGCTTTATCGCGTTTCTTAACCACTAGTTCGCGACGCACCACATCCATGGTGGCTTCTTGTGCTTTAACATACACCGCTTTCTGCTTAGCCAGTCGTTCTTTTTGTATGGCAAACTTTGCGTACGCCTCAATCACGGTCGCCGTATCGCCTTCAACGCCAAGTTGATAGCAAATGACTTTACCACCTATTTTTGCATAGCCACCACTCAATGTACCTTGTCTCGCGTTCTCATCCGTTACATACAGATTATCGCCACACTTAATGTCATTCCCCATCGCATGCACAGTTAAATAGATATCGTGATTTGCTTGAAGCTCGGCATATTGAGCGTAGTTCGCTTTTATTACGCCGCCCGCTTTGACCACACAGGTTTTAGTATCGTCATCTTGTTCAGAATGACCGATGATACCTTTGGCAACAGTGATGCTTCCCTGTGCCTGTACATTGGCAGATTCAATAAATCCGCCGATGGTTACATCACCCGTTGCGCGAACTATCATGCCTGGTTCAACATCACCCGCAACAATCACTGATCCCTTAAACTTAACATGACCCGTTGCCACACTGACATTGTTTAAACACAGCGCTTGCTCTACATCAACGGTCTTATCGCGAATAATGGGCATGCCTGCGGTTGTGGCGAGCAATAGATTGGGATTATCAGGATCAAGGTGGGTGCCATTCCCTTCGTCTAACGTCACATCCTCACCCGGAGTTGGTTCGAGTATATCACCTAGCACATTAAAGCCTTCCTGACCAGGTGTGGCAGACAACCGCTCCATTACGGGAGCATTCTCTTCAACGGTAATCGTACTGCCAAAATCTCGCATATCCACTTTAAAAGCGTCATTATCTTTTGGGGCAAGAACTCGTTTCATCACGTCTTTAATTAAAGGCTTTAAGTAGGCATTCTTACCGTCCTCAACTTTTTTACCTTGCGCGAATAGTTGAGTAAATGTTTCCCCCGGTTTGAGTGACTGGCTGGCGACGAGAACCTTCTTCAGACTTGGCTTATGAATACCCTTTTTTACTCCAGCAGCAGAGATAGCTTTGACAATTTCGTCAGCGATAAGCGGTCGACCACCGTATGCGCCTGTTACGGTCATACTTGCCTGCATTTGATTCGATGCAATCGTGATGTCGAGCGTGGCATTTCTCTTCTCAGCAACAACGAATCCTTGATACACAGAAGCGTCTCCCGATTTTCCTGCATTTAGGAATTTATCAATACCTTCATCCAAAGGACAATAGTCTGCTACGTCAAGCTCTAGCAATGCATCTTTTAACGCTCGTTTATCTAATGCCGAATCGAAAGTCTGCGATTCAGTCATCTTCGCAATGACTCTTGAATTGTCGTTATCAAGTTCGACAAAGTCTTTCCACATATGACCTAACCCGAAGTAATTTATATATATTCAGTTTACCTAACTTTATTGTTGTAACAAAGATAGTTAGTAATAAAAGCACGATGAGATCGCTTATAGGAGAATGATGCTGGATTTACATTGTAAATAGATACTCGGAAAGCGTTCTTTACTGATTTACAGTGTAAACCTATTAGCTTGCGTCGTCATTTACAGTGTAAATGGCAAAAGCCTTTTCCTGCGTTATTTACACTGTAAATAATCCCACGTCTGCAACTCGAGGCAAATCTGCTGCTCAACTTGCTTCTTACCAGTAAGACCATACTGCTTAGCACACTCAGTCCAAGAATGTTTCTGCACCACTTTAGTAAACAATAACGCTGAAACTGGGCGTTGCTGAGACAAACGCGCTAAAATCCATTGATACAGATTGCCAGCCACAGACTCGTAATTACTACCACCGTGAGCGTAGTGACCGACTAGCGAGCAAGACGAACGACTGGGGATATAATCATGCCCGGCAAGCGCGGCACTCACCAGAGGCATCAGTATCTGGGTATCGACCAATCGAAATGTATCATTCAACTCAAATAGCAACTGTGTTCGATACTGATTTAATGCGTCAGCAAGCCACGACACGGTATTCACCCGCACCATAAATGCAGAGTAACAGCCACTCGCTTGGTCGCGTTTAGAACCTAACTTAATGGTCGTGAATCCGTTCTTAAGCCAAAACGATAACAGCGCTGGGGTACAACCAAAGCTGGTGGACATGAAATGTTTATTGACTTGGTTATCGGTGAACGCCAACAGCTGGCTACCTATCCCCTGACATTGCGCATCAGGATGAACGGCAATACGCATCACACGTAAACTGGTTTGCTCTGCAGCAACAGATATCCCTAATTGATTCGCTAATGTGATCGCGCCTAAATGGCCTCGAGGACGTCGTTTACCCAAACAAATATCGGTGACTAAGGAAGGATCCAATTGTCCCTCAATCACGCCAACGACACAGCCGACAACCCTCTCTCCCATGAACGCCACAAAAATACGAACCGCATCATCAGTGAGAACTTGAAACACATCGTTGGGCGATGTTTGATAATGAGCACTGACTAACAGAGTAAAGATGTCTTGTAACAAATGCGGGGTATCAACTATCTGCTGTGCGGTCAGCTCGCGTAACGCATAGGCGCCGTCACTAGCGATGACTGGTAAGCGGTGATGCAGCAATAACGTCTCGCGATACCACTCTTCCAATGGGTCGCCAGCGCACCAGCGAATAGGGGGCGTGAGATGAATATTGCGCGTAGCTGGTCTTTGCTCTTTGAGCCAACGCTGGAATGTAAGCGTGAACCCACGACCACAACCTTCGTAACCATTGATTGTTGTCGAAAAAACGATGCGATGATAGCGCTCCACTAAAGATTGCAACATCGGTACGGGAAATGCAGCCGCTTCATCTACCAATACTAAATCGTAGTGTTCTGTTGCATTGAGTAATTGATCCATCGCCATAAATGTGAGCGAAGCATCGCCCAAACGAACGATATCTTTAGATTGAACGGCGCCAGGTAAACATGCTAACGAGTGTAAAAAGAGCGGCTGCAATGCGCGCTTCACCGGTGCAGTAACCACAATGCTAATCGGGCGGGCTTGCATCAATTCAGCGCTCGCGATACCTAACGCGCTGGTTTTTCCCCTGCCTCGCTCAGCGGTAAGAATCAGTGGGCGTTTACGATGTCCATTAGCAACACGCTGGATGGCTTCAACGGCTGACTGTTGCTCACCAAAAAACGGTTCATGTTGCTCAGCGTCTTTACCACAAGGTAATACACCATTCTCACCTGTCTGCGTGACCCTATATAACTGCGACAACTTGTTGTTTAACCACTGATTGGCGGCGGGAGATTCTTGCGGTTGACCCACAAAAATTAATAATCCACCACCTGACAAGGTTCCGATTGCAGCACTGAAGCTATTGGCATCCCAAGGTTGTAACAAGTTCCAAATCAATAAATGGCACTCTTGCCCAAGAATTTGCTGTCCTTGATGAGTGGAGAAGTTTTTACAACGCTCTGCGCCATCGAAACCAAAACAAAAAATACGCTGTTCTAGCGGCCAATATTCGATTAAGTGTTGGCAGACATCGAAAGACCAGCTGCCTATGTCTTCAATCGCGTCTTCAACAACGTCATCAATAACAACGCCAAATCGACAGTGACGTTTTACTGCAAGACGATGCAATTTATGTAGAAATGAGTGTTCAGAGGTCATGTTTATCATCTATTTAAATACACCATTTGATGGTATCACAGACTCACAACTCACGTGTGTAACTCATAGAGGATAAATTTTTGATTATCGACAGACATAAAAAAACCCGCCGCAGCGGGTTATCACATTACCGATGAATATCATCGCTACTGGAGTTTACTCTCAACAAAAGCGAGAATTTCATCCATCGTGTCGTCATCAATTTTCTTCATATTCAGCGATAAATTAGCGCCTTTACGAACGTAGCTTGCACGCCCTTTAATGAGGTCCACCCTCGCACTTTCTTTTTGCTTTGGCGGCTCAAGATCTTTAATCCAATCTTCTAACGTCTCGGTCACTTCTTTAGTAATACGAGAGACACCTTGAGCATCACAACGCTGCCATACATAAGTGCCATTATCACAACAACGCTCAACCAACTGTTGTTGCTTTTCGTTATCGAGTTCACTGAATTGCTTGTGCAGTTTCACGATAGTGGGTCGGCCAAGTTCGACAACATTCGGATAGGCTTTTAGTAACTCAAGCGGCAAAGCAGAGGCTTTTAATGCGCCACTGACCAACGCTTCACTACACTGAAACATACGAGCCAATGCTTTCTGATCAGAGGCTTCACCACTATCTAACTTAGCTTGCATTTCCTTGCCGCGTTCGTATAAAGATAACGGCTTATGCGCATTCGCAACATCCGACAAAAACTTGGCATGTTCTGTATTAATGTTGTTGGCTACATAAATCAGAAATGGCTTATCGGCCAATATACACGACATACGACGGCGGCTACCATCAAGGACTTCTATTTTACCATCCGTAGTTCGACGACCAACAGCAGGATATTGCTGCCCCTTATCGCGCAATGTCGTCAAAACATCCGACAACGCGTGTTCATTCAAAAACGCTTGTTCACGTGCGTTCTCCGCAAAAACAACCGTCGCAGATTGAACCTCACCAGCAGGGATGCTCATTAATTCAAATGTGACCTGTTTCTCTCCGGCCACAGCAAGCTCTATCACTTGCGCTTGCTCTTTCGCTGCGGTTTGAGCTTCCAGCGGCGTTGTCGCACGGCGCTTATCTGCTTTACCAAACAATTTTGCATTCAGCTCAGATGTTTTTAATGCCATTTTTCTATTACCCCAGATTCAAGGAAGCCCAATTACTATGAAGTACACGCTCAAGTTCTAAGGAACTTTTCTGTACCGCATCCTGAGCAGTTGCTAATGTCTTTTTACCCCCTTCGAAATCACCAGAAGTAAGGTCAAATACAGTACTATAGGTATCAGCACAGGTTTCAAAAGCGCGACTACGTGGGATGGTTGCCATCATGACTTGATCGCCCAATAAATAGTTCATTTCAGTTAACACCGACACCTGTTTTTTATTATCATCTTCAAACATAGTGGGCATTAAGCGCACAAACTCCAATCCCTGCCAATCCGCAGGAAACATTTCATAAACCGTCGGTAGATGCTGAAAGAAGTTAACCGTCGACGCCCAGTCTAACCGCTTGGCCGCACATGGAATCAAGAGCGCATTCGACGCATACATCGCATTCCAAACCAATGGATCAACGTGCGGACCCGTATCAATCATGATGATATCAAAATCATCTGAAATTTTATCAATCAACTTTTGCTTCAATAGACGAACAATGTCCAATGATTGATTCTTGGAGAGATGTTGCCAAGCTTCAGCATTAAACATCGCATCTTCTGGGAAAGCAGAAATCGTGCGTAAGTTAGGATATTGGGTCGGCAATAAGACATTTTTATCAAGAAATTCACTATCAACATCGGTGCCTTCAGGGACATTATCTAGCATAATATCGACAGCAGAATAGATATTGGCGTTTTCGCTTAAGCTCACTTGCGGATTCAAAAACAACCGTAACGACCCCTGTGGATCCAAGTCAATAAGACAAATACGGTAGCGTTTATCCAAGTTTAATGCGAGACAAGCCGCTAAATGTACCGCTGTCATTGACTTGCCGGTACCACCTTTTTGGTTCTGAACATTCACGATCCAAGGCTTATTCTCGGCACTTTTTTTTCGTTCATGAAATTTAGGAACGCCCGCCGCATCCATAAGCATGTGTGCTTCAGCAAGAGAAATAGAATAATGATTGGCATTATTTTTAGTAAATTGATGACCAGCCGCTTCTAACTTGGCAATGGCATCATCTAGTTTACGACGAGTTAATCCTGAACGCGTTTCCATCAATGCCTTAGACATTGGAGGAAAATGTTCATCACGTCGCTCTTCTAAAACTATCTCTATACGATCCGCTTGTACCTGTTGAGTTTGCTCAGCAAGTTGGTAGAGGTTTTCAATCGTGTTTTCTCGTTTCATTGCCTGATTCCGTCAGTAGGGCTTTGATGATTTAAATTGTACAGCATAGCAATTAATTTACAACAAAAAGGTGTACGAATACTTATATATTCAAATCGCATTAAATACAACTCAATTTAGCAATAGTATGAACAAACTCAATAAATATCATCATTTTTTTGTCAATACTTCTACTCAAAACGCGCAAAGATTTAAAATGTGACAATGTCACTTATTTACAATGTAAACTAAACGTTTTACGTAAATTACCATATTAACTCGGAACGATTACATTAGCTCGCTAAATTACGGCATATGTGATTTCAAATTGATTACTTAGAGAAATAGATAAACAACACACACAAATTGAAGAAAAGGAGTCGTTAACTTGAATATGCTCAGGAAGCATGATCAAGGTGGCTATGATGATCATGTTTCCTGACGAGCTCACCTCTAACGGAACGATGATCAAGTAAAAATAACGCTGTAAAAGGGTAGATCACTTTGTCAGTTGCAAGATATGATGATCGGATCAATGATCAAGTTAACGATCCTATCGGAAGCATGATAAATCCTAACTAACTTACGGTAAATGTCAGATGTACCAATGCATCAAGCAATATCATACAGGTAACACCGGACGAATCAGGCCTATCAAAATAACAATGATACTGCCTTGTTACCCTTGATCATGCTTACGTAAAAGGGGCTGAGAGAGGGGAGTAAGAGCGAAACAATGCGAACTCGTCACTGCATCACCAAATCTGTTTAAAATAACAACAGTTAAAGGTATATTGGTCCATCCTTGATCATGCTTTCGCTAAAAAAAGCAGACTAAACCTCGTCGGCAAACATCAAAAACGTACACAAACAACATCAAAAACCATTATGCTCGCCAAAAAGACGATCGCTCTGTGGATAACCTGTGATCATACGATGATCATACTTACGGTACCGTGTTGATCATGTGTGCGAAATACTGATGATCATCGATTCGAGATTATTTGATCATGCTTTCTGATTTGCGATGATCATGGTTTCATAAATCCAATGATCATGCTTTCGAGCGATGTTTTTTTTACTTATTTAAAAACAATAACTTATAGAGGTAATTGCACTCAGATCATATGATCATATTAATCAATATATATCAGATTAAACAAAAAGATCAGTTAGTTAAAACTTAAAAATTTTTCTTTATTTATGATCAAAACTTCATTATGCTTCATGGAAACATAGCGATATTACGGTTAACGTGATGCGGAAGCAGATATGAGTTCTGAAGAAAAATTATTGATTAAAGCTCCACGCTCTCACAAAGATGGGCATCTATTTGAAGTATCAGAAATTGCCGTAGATTGGATCGAACAATATCAACATTTCAAAGGTGTCACGAAAAGTATCGTTGAATTGTTGAACTTGATCTCGCTACAAGGTTTTCGAAGCAAAGACGGGCTGGTATCAACCACAGAGCTCATTGAAGCAACAGACGGAAAATTGACTCGCGCGGCAATCCAACAGCGATTACGTGCAGCGGTACAAGTTGGTTTATTCTTACAAATTCCTGTTAAGTTCGAAGAAGGGCTGGCTGGAAAAACCATGCTGCATCGCTTCATCAATCCTAACCAATTAATTTCTGTATTGGGCTCAACTAGCCTCGTCACCGATTCAGTTAAGCAATCTGAAAAACGTAAACGTTCAAAAGCCTTGGCCCAAACACAAGTTAATCAACGCTTGTTACATGAACATGGTTTGAATACTCCACCAGCAATGAAAGATGAAGCAGACCAATTTATTGTCTCACCGACGAATTGGGCTGGCATCATCGATCAAGCGCTTGCGCCGCCACGTACTCGTAAACAATATCAAAAATCCATGGTATCAATCTCTGGAACACGGGCGGTGATCGAAACTCGATCGTCAAAAAATATCATGACAGTCGATGATCTGATGACGTTGTTTGCGCTTTTTACATTGACCGTACAGTATCACGATTCTCATCAAGAAGATTACCATCTTAATGCCAGCCATGTTCCAAATAAGACGCCATTATACATCACGGATATTCTTCAATTAAGGGGTAAAAAGGATAGTGGTCCTGCGCGTGATTCTATTCGCGATAGTATTGATAGGATCGAATTTACAGATTTTCAATTACATGAATTAACCGGACGCTGGCTCAGTGAAAATATGCCAGAAGGCTTTAAAAGTGATCGTTTCCGTTTCCTCGCTCGCACAATCACCGCATCAGAAGAAGCGCCAACAGAAAACAGTGACGGCGAAATTCGTATAAAACCTAATTTGTATATCCTTGTTTGGGAACCCTCTTTCTTCGAAGAATTGTTAACTCGTGATTATTTCTTCTTGTTCCCACCTGAGATCCTACGTCAGCACACTTTGGTCTTTCAGTTGTACTCGTACTTTCGTAGCCGCATGTCACGCCGTCATACCGATGTGATGTTATTGAGCGAGCTCAATCAAAAGCTCGCAAGAAATATCGAATGGCGACGCTTTTCCATGGATCTGATTCGTGAATTAAGGAAACTGTCAGAAGGTAAGGGTGATCACAGTATGTTTGTTGTCAATCTATGGGGGTATCACTTAACGATCACCACCTTGGTTGAAAAAAACAAAGTTCAAGACTATGAAGTCGATATCAAATGCGATGTTGAAGAAGTCTTGCGTTATTCTCGTGCACGAACCACGAATGCAGGTAAGCGAAATATGGCGCCAACATTGCCTAATCCACTGCGTAATGAAATGGTTTCTAAGCAAAAGCTTGAAGAACTATCGCAGATTATCGATGGTGAATTTGAACCCATTCAGCGTAAGCCTTCATCGTCTCGAGGAAACCTTGGTAGACGAGTGAAATTGCGTAAGCATTTAGTGGAAATCAACGCTGACGAAATCACTATCACGTTGTCGAAGTACACCTCTTCTGAAGCGTTAGAGCGAAGTATTATTGCACTCGCCGCAATGACGGGGCATTCACCCAATTCGATTCGAGAAGAGTGTGTTGAGTTGATTGATAAGCTCGAATTACTCAAAGTTAGTGATCAAGTGGTACCTTATGAAACACTGAGTAAAGTGATTGAGCTATATAACTCTCAGTCGAATCGTCGTCATCTATCCATAGAACGTCTGATCTCTGGGCTCGCCGTTAGGCGGAAAGTCAGTAAGAAAATTATGGAAGGCCACTTAGATGAAAGCGTATTCCGAGTCTTGGATGAGTTAACGTTAGAAGTGTAACTATCAACAATCAATCAACATAAACTTGACCTTAGTCTGACATTAACCCCAGTGAAGCTGGGTATTCTTATCGCGAATAGACAACCTTTTGTCCTCTCTAATTACTTAGATTGGCTCATATTGTTTTTACATTCATTCTGAATAGTTTCGGCGAGTACTCTTAGAGTCCTCGCTTTTTTTTTGCTGGTTACCTTGATCATGTGTCCGCTATTTATTCTATCCGCGATGACGTTCTCTTCATATCCGACAGTACTTAAATAGTGCGTCCAATGACGAGGCGCGCATCCTTTAAAGATATAGCCACCTAAAACGAGTTACAAAAATAACTTATCTCTATTGAGTGCTATATTGACAATCTTAGGTTTACTTCACAATCCGCCGCTAAAATGCTTAACATAGATAGTAAGGTTTGATAAAGATGACCTCGTCCAATACATGGTTTTTTGGAGGTACCCAATGTCAATTAATTCTCTTAACCATGACGATATGGCCAATATGGCAAGCAAGTGGGACTTTATGGATGAAGTAGATGCTGTGCAAGGGCAGGGCAAAGGAATAAAGTCTGCGGAAGCTCGTCGTCGTATCGAAATTATGCGTGACATACGTGATAGCGGTTTATCTATCGAGGAAGCTCGAGAGCTCGGACTGCTTGATTAAACTCACGATTGATTGAATTCAGAAGGGTGGCGTCTGCCACCCTTCGTATTTTTACCCGTTTATTGATGTATTCGCTGGTATTACGCACTTTTCCCCTTAATTTTTCTATTGTCTCTATGCTATATTGCTTCACTAAGTGTTTCGATTGAAGAGTACCAGCATGTCTTACAACCTTGCGCAGTTAGATCCCAAAGAAAAAAATAAAATTGAGCTCGATAAACAGGCCTCTTTTATTGTTTGGAAAATGAAGCAGGGAAAGTCAGGACCTGACGCAATCACTCAGCAACTGAAATCCATTCGTCTTGATGATGAAAAACAGTGGTTTCAACAATCTGTCGATAAATATAAACGAGTGATGGGCGTCGCTTAGAAGAACGCTTATGTCTTTGCAGGAGAAATTGAAATGATGTTTCCTTCTGCTAAAATCCTCCGCAATATACAGAACCAGAGAGAACATCCCGATGGGAAGAAGTTTTGAAGTGCGCAAAGCCTCAATGGCGAAAACTCAAGGCGCAAAAATTAAAGTCTTTTCCAGATACGGTAAAGAAATTTACGTTTGTGCGAAAAATGGTGGCGCAGACCCGGAAGCAAATTTATCACTTCGTGCTCTCATCTCGAAAGCGAAGAAAGACAATGTTCCCGGTCATGTTATTGATAAAGCGCTAGACAAAGCCCGTGGTGGTGGCGGTGAAGATTATGAAACCGCTCGTTATGAAGGTTTTGGACCTGGCGGTGCTAGTGTCATTGTTGATTGCTTAACTGATAATGGTAACCGTACTTTTCAAGACGTTCGCCAGTGCTTTGTGAAAACTGGGGCGAAAATTGGTAGCCCGGGTACCGTATCACACATGTTTGAGCATCAAGCCGTATTCCAATTTAAAGGTGAAGATGACGAGCCAGTATTAGAAGCACTCATGATGGCTGATATTGATGTCAGTGATATTGAAGTTGAAGATGGTGTTGTCACTGTTTTTGCTCCGCATACTGAGTTCTTTAAAGCGAAAACAGCACTCAATGACGCATTTCCAGATACAGAAATTGATGTAGAGGAAATCACGTTTGTTCCTCAGACATACAACGATGTGACCGGTGAAGATGCGGAAGTGTTCCAAAAGTTCTTGGATTTACTGGATGATTGTGATGATGTTCAGCAGGTTTATCACAATGCTAATTTAGCTTAATCGATGTGGTTTGTGTGACCACAAGCGGCGTAAAACCGGACCTAGTGTCCGGTTTTTTTATGTTTATTAATTAAAAACCTTAGAATGAATTGCATAAGATAACTAAACCGTTACCATCGTTATGTTTGTTAAACGCATATTCAAGTTGTTGGTATACAAGTGACTATTCAGTGTTCTAATTGTTAACAGATACGGACTAAATGCTGGTACATCGATTGAGTAGAAAAACCGATGTTATGGTGAGGTGTTCTGAATATGATGATGAGCGGTATCGTGTTAACTGCTTCTCTTTGGCCGTTTTGTCTGGCATCTATTTGACCGTCATTTCTCGTGGATACGATGGCAGCTAGCTCGGCTTCCAATGGATGGCATTCACGATATGAATGGTCTTTTTCGGTCTGCTAGATCGAGAGTGAAATAGCATCGTTAGGGTTTTGAGTGTTAAAGCTAGACGCGTAGTGTTAGTAATGCTCGTTTAAGCCTATCTCTGTTGCCTCAGCGAATAGACAGAGTAAACTTACCGCCAGTGATTCAATAATAAACAGAAGCAACGAAATGTGTTCATTAGGTTTTGGCTAATCAATATTCTGATAGTGTAAGCAATGTTATCGTACGTGATACATGATTTACCGCACGTAATGTGGGTATTGTTGCAAAACAGCGTATTTTATACACATGCTGTCTGGTGACGACTACACTCTTACCTATGGATAGAGATGAGACTATCTAAAGAGGGCTTAAATTTGGTATCATCATAAATGAAAGTTAAGATTGCGTTTTAATGTACTGTGATCGCCCACTTTTGTAAGCATAATGCGCTCTTTGTAAAGGAATGTTTTTATTATGTGATAAGTGTTCTCTACTTGTTGTTTTATATAGAGCTCATATCCTTGATAATACACTCTTTGTGAACATTTCATTATGAAATCTGATCGTTTGATCAGCGCATTAAAAAAAACCTGTAAATCCACCGCAGATTCCTAAAGTGCTCACTTTAGTTTTTGGAATTTGCAAATAAAACAGTCGAGAAAGTCAATGGAAGCCTCAAGATATAAAAGCATCATATCGAAGGCAGGGATACTTATGTTAGCCCTCGCTCTTTCGGGATGTAAGTTTGTATTACTTGATCCGAAAGGCGACATCGGTGTTCAAGAAAAAGAGCTGATTCTAACTGCTCTGGTTCTTATGCTGATTGTTGTCATTCCAGTGATACTGATGACGATTTATTTCGCCTACAAGTATCGGGCCAATAATACAAAACAAGAAGAGTATGCGCCTGAGTGGTCACACTCAACGAAAATAGAGTTGATTGTGTGGATCGTTCCTATCGTTATCATTGCGATTCTTGCAACGGTAACATGGCGCTCTACGCATCACTTAGAGCCATCTAAACCAATTGCGAAAGATGGTCAGGAAACCATGACTATCCAAGTAGTGGCATTAGATTGGAAATGGCTATTTATCTATCCGGATCAGAAGATTGCTACTGTTAACTACGTAGCGTTCCCACAAAAAACGCCGGTGAAGTTTAAGCTAGTCGCTGACAACATCATGAACTCTTTCTTTATTCCTCGTTTAGGAAGTCAGCTATATGCAATGCCTGGCATGGTAACTCGCTTACATCTGATTGCTAATGAAGCAGGTGAATATCGAGGTATCGGCGCAAGCTATAGTGGACATGGCTTCTCTCATATGAAGTTTAAAGCGGTTGCATTACCGGACCAAGCAAGCTTTAAAGAGTGGGTAGCTAAGGTTAAAACCTCTGATAAATCTATTCATGATTTTTCTGATTACCGCAAACTTGCCGCGCCAAGTGAGAATGATCCTGTCACATATTTCTCATCAGTTCCCAAGGGATTGTTTAATGATGTTGTGCTTCAGTACCCAGGTAACATGATGGCAGATATGCATTCTAAGAGAGAGCAGTTCAAAAAATCACATTCTTCAGAGTCTATGCACATGAATATGGATATGGACACTGATACGCATGAGTCGGAACATGCTGATACGACTGAACATAAAGGGTAATTGAGATGTTTGGAAGGTTAACTTTAGAATCGATTCCATATCACGAGCCTATTATCGTGGTAACAATGGCAATCATTGCTATTGTAGGTTTAACAGTTGTTGGCTTGGTAACAAAAGCTGGCAAATGGCAGTACCTATGGAACGAGTGGTTTACATCAGTAGACCATAAAAAACTGGGCTTTATGTATATTGCCGTTGCCATGGTTATGCTGGTACGCGGATTTACTGATGCGGTGATGATGCGAAGTCAGCAGGCCTTGTCTGCGGCAGGTGAGGCGGGCTATTTGCCTCCACACCACTACGATCAGATCTTTACTGCGCACGGCGTAATCATGATTTTCTTCGTCGCCATGCCATTGGTAATCGGTTTGATGAACGTGGTTGTGCCATTGCAAATCGGTGCTCGCGACGTCGCTTTCCCATACTTGAACAACCTATCGTTCTGGCTATTTGTGGTGGGGGTTATCCTAACCAATATGTCATTAGGTTTAGGTGAGTTTGGCCGTACAGGTTGGCTAGCGTATCCACCATTGTCGGGGATTAAGGCAA
>JBQGON010000076.1:0-15895 GCA_052087065.1 Vibrio sp.
AAAGCATATTCATATAGGATAATTTTCTGTATTTTTTTATTTACAAAAAAAAAGAAAACGCTAAGCGTTTTCTTTTTTGTATTCTAGCCACTGATACCCGTCGTCTATGCTTTGCGTCGCATTAAAATAAGTGCCACGGTCAAAAAGACTAAGCTTGGTGCAATCGCTCCGAGCGCTGGCGGAAAACCATAAACCAAACTCAATGGTCCAAAGAACTCACTGGAGATATAAAACGAAAATCCAGCGATCACACCCGATAAGATTCTCGCTCCCATTGTCACACTACGTAATGGGCCAAATATAAACGAAAGCGCCATTAACATCATAACGGCAATAGAAAACGGTTGGGTGACCTTACGCCAAAATGCCAAGTCATAACGAGAAGCATCTTGTTCCGATGATTTCAGGTAGCCCACGTAACTATAAAGACCACTCAAAGAAAGCTCTTCCGGTTTCACTGTCACGACTTTAAGCTTATCGGGTTCTAGTGCGGTATCCCATTGATAGGAAGGAATCACTTTTTTAGAGATCTCAATATTGTTTTTCATATTGGTGAGGATGGCATTTTTCATAGTCCAATGATGGCTACTGTCATAATCCACCTCTTTGGCAAACACAACTTCGGTCAGTTTCTTTTTGTCATTAAAACGCCAGATGTTGACACCATATAACTTATCATCATTGATCTTGGTAATAAAAATGAAGTCATTGGCATCACGAGCCCATACCCCACTACGTACCGATAATATTTTGCCACCAGAGGTTTCAAATGCACGCATATCACGTGCTAACTTTTGTGCTTGAGGCGCGCCCCACTCACCCAGTAACATAATCAGTATCATTAATGGGATGGCCGTTTTTAACACTGATAAGCCAATTTGCAGCTTTGAATAACCCGCCGCTTGCATGACCACCAATTCAGAGCTTGAGGCCAACATACCCAAACCAATCAAGGCGCCCAGCAAGGCCGCCAGAGGAAAAAACATCTCAATATCACGAGGGATACTTAACACCACAAAATACAACGCATGCAAGAGATCGTAAGTCCCCTTACCGACTTTGCGTAATTGATCAACGTATTTGATGATTCCCGACAAACCAACAAAAGTCACCAGTACTAGCGCTGATGTAGAGATAATGGTTCGACCAATATAAAAGTCTAAAATCTTAAACATGACTTAGGCCACCTTTCTCTTTCTGAATTTATCTTTGAACTTTCTCACCGCTACGCTATCTAGCGAGTTAATTGCCAGTGCCGCAAGCAGTAATAGACCATTAATCGGCCACATCCCTACCGCCGTAGGTATGGATCCATCTTCAATGGCAGATTTAGTCGCACTAATCGCAAGGAAATAAGCCAGATAAATCAAAATAGCAGGCCCCATTTTGGCAAACCGTCCCTGACGTGGATTGACCGCTGATAACGGAACCACCAGCATAGTGAGAAATGGAATACACACCACAAGTGAAATCCGCCATTGCAATTCAGCTTGCGCTTTAGGGTGAGAATTATTGACTAACTGTAGGGTTGGAATGGCTTCCCAATCGCGATCCTCATGCTTAACCTTTCTCTGTCCGATGATGCCCTGATACTGATCAAACGTCGTGACCATATAATTGACACGCGTCGGAACGCCTTCATAGCGCGTGCCATTATGCATCGAGATCACTTGTCGCCCATCATTCAAATCTTTCACCTCACCAGAGTCGGAAAACATCACACTGGGCATGACAGAATCTTTGGGGGTTAGCTGAGCGACAAACACATTAGATAATTTATGATTATTAATATCATCGATAAAGACCACGGATGACCCATCAGGTGAACGTTGAAATTGCCCTTTCTGCAACAAATCAACACTGTTTTCCGATGAGAGTTTTTCCATTAATTGGGCCACCTTATCTTGACCCCATGGTGATAACCAAAATGAGTTAAACGCTGCAACACCAGATGTGATCAGTGCTAACGCTAACGCAGCTTGGATCAAAAATTTATTGCCAATGCCGGTTGCGTTCATCACGGTAATTTCACTTTCGGCGTACAACCGCCCGAAGGTGAGCAAGATACCAATATACAAACTCAACGGTAGCATGAGTAATCCCATCGCAGGCATATTCAAGCCCACGATCGACAAAATCATTCGTGCAGGAATCTCACCATCAGATGCTTCCGCTAAAACGCGGATAAACTTCTGGCTCAGAAATACTAAAAAGAGCACAAAAAAGATGGCTAGCTGACTCTTTAATGCCTCTCTGATCAAATATCGGACAATAATCACGCTGAAATTACCTATACAAAACTTGTTTTTTTAGTTGAATCACTATAATTTCTCGGTGAACCTTTTATTTTCGAAATTTTAGCTAAGTGTTAGCATTCTACATTAAAAGGTAGAACCTTATAAGGATCCAACAAGTAAGAGTTCATTATCTAACATTTAGTTCTATTTGTCTTTAGGATGTAGGAGTACGCATGGAGTTCAGTGTAAAAAGTGGCAGCCCAGAGAAGCAACGTAGCGCTTGTATCGTCGTCGGTGTCTTTGAACCACGCCGTCTTTCTCCAGTGGCAGAGCAACTCGATAAGATCAGTGATGGCTATTTGAGTTCACTATTACGTCGCGGTGACTTAGAAGGTAAACCAGGACAGATGCTGCTATTGCATCAAGTACCTGGTGTGCTATCTGAGCGAGTATTGCTGGTTGGCTGTGGTAAAGAACGTGAACTGGGTGAACGCCAGTATAAAGAAATTATTCAAAAAACCATTAGTAACCTTAATGAAACGGGTTCAATGGAAGCGGTCTGCTTTTTAACAGAACTTCACGTTAAAGGCCGCGACACTTACTGGAAAGTCCGTCAAGCTGTCGAGGCAACACAAGACAGTTTGTACACCTTTGATCAGTTTAAATCCGTCAAACCAGAAACTCGTCGTCCATTACGTAAATTGGTATTTAACGTACCGACTCGTCGTGAGCTAACGCTAGGTGAAAAAGCCATTAACCATGGTCTATCTATCGCATCAGGCGTAAGAGCATGTAAAGACTTGGGTAATATGCCACCCAATATTGCGACCCCAGCGTACCTTGCTTCACAAGCGCGTCGCCTTGCTGATGACCACGCAACCGTTTCCACCAAGATCATTGGTGAAGAAGAAATGGATAAATTGGGTATGTACTCTTACCTAGCGGTAGGTCGTGGTTCTAAAAATGAATCAATGATGTCGGTTATCGAATACAAAGGTAATCCAGATTCAGACGCCAGCCCGATTGTTTTAGTGGGTAAAGGACTGACGTTTGACTCAGGTGGTATTTCGCTCAAACCAGGCGCTAGCATGGATGAAATGAAATATGACATGTGTGGTGCGGCCTCCGTATTTGGCGCGATGAAAGCACTGGCTGCAATGAATTTGCCGATTAATGTTGTCGGTATTCTCGCCGGTTGTGAAAACATGCCGGGTAACGATGCTTATCGCCCTGGTGATATCTTAACCACCATGTCAGGTCAAACCGTTGAAGTATTAAATACCGATGCGGAAGGTCGTTTGGTCCTTTGTGACGCGCTTACCTATGTAGAACGTTTTGAACCTGACTGTGTGGTCGATGTGGCCACCTTGACAGGCGCGTGTGTAGTAGCATTAGGTCACCATATTAGTGCCGTGCTAGCCAATCACAACCCATTGGCACACGAGCTGGTCAACGCTTCAGAGCAAGCCAGTGATCGCGCTTGGCGTTTACCAATGACCGATGAGTATCACGAACAGCTCAAAAGTCCGTTTGCTGATATGGCAAACATTGGTGGTAGCCCGGGTGGCGCGATTACCGCCGGGTGCTTCCTCTCTAAGTTTACTAAGAAGTATAATTGGGCGCATATTGATATTGCAGGTACCGCTTGGAAATCTGGCGCAGCGAAAGGCTCGACCGGCCGTCCCGTCTCAATGTTGGTCCAATTCTTACTAAATCGAAGTGGCCTAGACACTGAGGAATAACCTCACTAAAAGGGCCTCAGGGCCCTTTTTTATTTTCTTCTATCTATGAAAGGTAAGGTATGGCAACCGCGACGTTTTACATTGTTAACGCTGATAGCCCGCAAGCAAGTGCTGCAGGGTTTGAAGAGTATGTTTTATTTCTCATCCGTCACTTTGTCAAACAAGGCGCGAAAGTCTACCTACAATGTCATGATAAGTCCCACGCAGAACAATTTGCCGAGCATTTATGGCAAGCTGATCCTGATGAATTCATTGGACATAATCTAGTTGGTGAAGGGCCTCGTTATGGAACCCATGTAGAAATAGGTCATCCGGGAGTTCGTGCCTCGTTTAATCGTCAACTAGTAATAAACCTGGCGGATAATCAGACAACCTTTGCGCAAAACTTAACGGAAGTGATAGACTTCGTACCTAGCGAAGAAAATGCGAAACAGCGGGCTCGAGCGCGGTACAAACACTATCGCCAAGCAGGTTATCAACTGCAAACCATCGAGATCCAATACCCTTAGTTGTTCCTCCTTTATAGTTAAGCTCTTTACCACGAGAGCTCACTTATAAAGACGAACTGATTAATCATTCAAGTATCCATCTAAGAGCACTATGGAAAAGACATATAACCCAACATCTATCGAACAAGGTCTATATCAGACTTGGGAAGAGCAAGGCTATTTTAAGCCTCATGGCGACACTTCTAAACTCGCTTATAGCATTGTCATCCCGCCGCCAAACGTCACGGGTAGCCTGCATATGGGTCACGCTTTCCAAGATACCATTATGGATACTTTGACGCGCTGCCAACGTATGAAAGGGAACAATACCCTATGGCAAGTCGGAACGGACCACGCTGGAATCGCAACACAAATGGTCGTCGAGCGTAAAATTGCCGCACAAGAAGACAAAACCAAAAATGATTACGGCCGTGAAGCATTCATCGATAAGATTTGGGAATGGAAAAACGAGTCTGGGGGGAATATCACCCGCCAACTTCGTCGTCTTGGCGCCTCTGTCGATTGGGATCGTGAACGCTTTACCATGGATGAAGGCTTTTCAAACGCAGTGAAAGAAGTCTTTGTACGTCTCTACAAAGAAGATTTACTGTATCGTGGTAAGCGTCTCGTTAACTGGGATCCCAAGCTACAGACCGCGATTTCTGATATTGAAGTGGAAAACATTGATAAGAAAGGCCATATGTGGCACTTCCGTTACCCACTGGCCGATGGTGTCACCACGGCTGATGGTCACGATCATATTGTGGTCGCGACAACCCGTCCTGAGACCGTTTTAGGTGATACTGGTGTTGCAGTAAACCCAGAAGATCCTCGTTATAAAGATTTGATTGGCAAATTTGTTCGTCTACCACTGGTTGATCGCTTGCTCCCGATTGTCGGTGATGAACACGCGGATATGGAAAAAGGCACAGGGTGTGTGAAGATCACCCCTGCGCATGATTTTAATGACTATGAAGTGGGTAAACGTCATAGCCTACCAATGATCAACATCCTGACAATGGATGCCCATATTTTGCCAAGCGCCGAAGTGTACACCACCAAAGGTGAGCCAAGTACAGCGTATGCAACGGATATTCCTGAACAATTCCAAGGGTTAGAGCGATTTGCGGCCCGTAAAGCCATTGTTGCAGAACTCGAACAACTGGGTCTTTTGGTCGAAGTCAAAGATCATGACCTCACCGTCCCGTATGGTGACCGTGGTGGTGTGGTAATTGAACCGATGCTTACCGACCAATGGTACGTACGTACTGCCCCTCTCGCTCAGCCAGCGATTAAAGCGGTTAAAGATGGAGACATTCAATTCGTACCACAACAGTACGAAAACATGTACTTCTCTTGGATGAACGAACTGCAAGATTGGTGTATCTCACGTCAGCTTTGGTGGGGTCACCGTATTCCAGCTTGGTATGATGAGCAAGGTAATGTTTATGTCGGCCGTGATGAAGACGAAGTGCGTGCTGAAAACGGTTTAGCCGCAAATGTCGTACTTTCACAAGATGATGATGTCCTTGATACCTGGTTCTCATCCGCACTATGGACGTTTGGTACACAAGGTTGGCCAGAAAAAACGCCTGACCTTGCAACGTTCCATCCGACCGATGTACTCGTCACTGGCTTCGACATCATCTTCTTCTGGGTTGCGCGCATGATCATGATGACCATGCACTTCATCAAAGATGAAGATAATAAACCGCAAGTTCCGTTCAAAACCATTTATGTGACCGGCCTTATTCGCGATGAAAATGGCGATAAAATGTCGAAATCGAAAGGTAATGTGCTTGACCCTATCGATATGATCGATGGTATTGATCTTGAAACCTTAGTAGAAAAGCGTACTGGCAACATGATGCAGCCACAGCTTGCTAAGAAGATTGAAAAAACCACGCGTAAAGCTTACGAAAACGGGATTGAAGCTTACGGTACGGATGCCTTGCGCTTTACACTCGCAGCTATGGCCTCAACCGGTCGTGATATCAACTGGGATATGAAGCGTCTTGAAGGTTACCGTAATTTCTGTAACAAGCTATGGAACGCAAGCCGTTACGTACTGATGAATACGCAAGAGCACGATTGTGGTTTTGCCGCAGATGCTGAGCTGGAATATTCGTTAGCAGATAAATGGATCGAATCTCAATTTGAATTAACCGCGAAAGCGTTTAATAACCATATTGATAACTTCCGTTTAGACATGGCAGCCAATACGCTGTACGAGTTCATTTGGAACCAATTCTGTGACTGGTACTTAGAACTTACTAAGCCAGTATTGTGGAAAGGTACCGAGTCACAGCAACGCGCAACACGCCGTACTCTGATCACCGTATTAGAAAAAACCTTACGTCTTGCTCACCCTGTGATCCCATATATCACAGAAACGATTTGGCAAAGTGTCAAGCCACTGGTTGACGGTGTGTCTGGCGAGACCATCATGTTGCAAGCCCTACCACAATATGATGAAAATAACTTTCACCAAGAAGCGCTGGATGATATTGAGTGGGTGAAAGCGTTTATCACCAGTATTCGTAACCTACGTGCTGAATACGACATCAACCCAGGTAAACCATTGGAAGTGATGCTTAAAGCCGCCAATGATATTGATGCAAGCCGCTTAGAAACCTGTAAGCCAGTGTTGATGTCACTAGCGAAACTAGAAAGCGTTCGCATTATTACTGATGCCGATATCCTTCCTGCTTGTGCGACGTCACTGGTTGCTCAATCTGAGTTAATGATCCCAATGGCAGGCTTGATTGATAAAGATGCAGAACTTGACCGTCTATCGAAAGAAATCGACAAGACCCAAGGTGAAATTAAACGTATCGAAGGCAAGTTAAACAACGCCGGTTTTGTTGCAAAAGCACCGGAAGCCGTTGTTGCCAAAGAACGTGAGAAGCTCGAAGGTTACCAAGCAACCTTGGTCAAACTAGAAGAGCAAAAAGTCACTATCGCTAATCTATAATCGGTTATCTTTATGGCAAAAAGCAGCGCTAAGGCGCTGCTTTTTTATCGCTATTATTTATCGAGTGTTCTAACTATTGTCTATCAGCACTTAGGTAAGAGTTTATAATCCGGTAATTGTGGGCTTGGGGTAAAATGCTCAAAAATACAATCGGCCGCTTCGGGGTAAAACTCACAGGGGACAAATAACGATGCGAGCTTTTGGGATATCGGATGATAAAAACTCAGCTCAGCCGCATGTAGCTGCAGGCGGTCACTCCATGCAAACGCTTCTGCGTGCGCGTAAAACTCATCTCCCACAATCGGATGACCCATCACCTGCATGTGAACCCGCAACTGATGAGAGCGCCCTGTAACGGGTAATAAACGCACAACACTGGTGTGCTCTTCATATTGCACCACCTGATAATGAGTCAGCGACGGTTTACCGTGCTCTTCACACACTTTCTGACGTGGGCGATTCGGCCAATCACAAATAAGTGGGCGATCGACCTCCCCTTGCTGTGGCGGATGTCCCCACACTCGGGCATAGTAAATTTTATGAGTCAGACGATATTGAAATTGTTTTTTCAACGCCGATTCACTGGCTTTGTCTTTGGCAAGCAGCATGAGCCCAGAAGTTGCCATATCCAAGCGATGGATGACCTGAATCTCACTATCACGCTCCACAATACGACTCCACATACTGTCATAGTGCTCAGGCAATCGACCCGGCACCGAGAGTAGCCCTGCCGGTTTATTCACCGCCAAAAGGTTCTCGTCTTCATACACCACATCAATCCAAGGCTCAGTCGGTGGTGTGTATTCTGTCATTGCCATGCGCTGCTCTATTTTGCTAAAAACGCCGCATTATATACACAAGCGCCCTAGTTCGCAGTAGACAATTGTGTATACCTTCGTTATTCGTCACTGAATTGACATGACTCTTTTGCAATAGAGATGCAGTGTCCCTCTGATGATACAGGTCTCCATTTGATCTCGCCGCTTAGCCACAGCCTAATCACTCTTAGAAATTAATTGGCACTCAATAAAAGTAAAATTAATTATCCATATGTGTAAATAAAATTTGACATAAAAGACAATGCATATAATGATCAACCATATTGACAAAACAAGAAACCTTTAAAGGTTCATTTTGAATGTATTTCAGCACAACACAAGGATGTAGTATGGACAGCGCCGTTTCTGTATCAAGCGCCCCTCGCCGGGGTATTGCCCAATCAATTCAATCTCTTGGGCCAGGCATTATGGCCGCAGCCGCGGCGGTGGGAGGCTCTCATCTTGTCGCGTCGACCAAAGCTGGTGCTATGTATGGTTGGCATCTCGCGGCGCTCATTCTGCTCGTGAATCTCTTTAAGTACCCTTTTTTTCGAGCTGGCATCCAATACACTGTCGGCACAGGGAAAAGCCTAGTAGAAGGTTATGCCAACTTAGGTAAACCTTATTTATATGCGTTTTTCGCGCTATGCTCGGTCTCGGCGGTGATTAACACAGCGGCATTATTGCTATTTAGTGCTAGCTTGCTGAGTTACTTCATTCCATTTCAATTGTCCATCGGCATATTAAGTGCTCTCGTGCTCGCCACGTGTTTACTCATTTTGTTTGCTGGCCAATACAAAGCATTAGATGGGATGTCCAAGCTGATCATGGCGGTGTTAACGCTCAGCACCTTAGTAGCGGTTACCATGGCGGCAGGTGCCGCCAGCACGGTAGCACAAACGGTGGAAACTCCTTCTCCATGGCAATTAGCAGCGATTGGATTCATTGTGGTGACAATGGGCTGGATGCCAGCACCGATTGAAATATCGAGCTTGAGCTCAATGTGGTTAAAAACACAAAAAGAACACATGGAAGTCACACCAAAATCTGCTTTATTTGATTTTAATATCGGCTACATCAGCACCGCATTGCTCGCTATTGTCTTCTTAGCATTAGGAGCATTAGTACTCAATGGTACAGGAACAGAGATTGCGCAATCCGGTACAGGGTTTACCCACCAGTTAATCGGACTGTATGCTTCGACCATCGGCGAGTGGTCACGCTACTTAATTGCTGTTATTGCCTTTTTCTGTATTTTTGGCAGTACCATCACGGTCATCGATGGTTACTCACGCGTTTTATCTGAATCGGTCCGCTTGTTTAAAGCCCAACCAGAAAACATCCGTGCCGAGCGTTACTTTAAAACTTGGATGGCCGTGGTTTCGACCTTAGCATTAGGCATTATTGTGTTCTGGGCATCCGCCTTATTACCAATGTTAAACTTCGCGATGATTATGGCGTTTATTACCACGCCTTTCTTTGCTTTACTCAATTATATCTTGGTGACTCGTACACCACTGCCAAAAGCGCTCACTATGGGCGTGAAGCTCAAGTCGTTATCGATTATTGGTTTGATTTATCTATTTGGTTTTCTTGTCCTCTTCATTTGGTGGAAATGGTTCTTCTAATCAGGGGACTTGGCCAGTTCGCGCATAAGACACTCAATAGCCATAAAAAAAAGCCTTCATTCTCATGAAGGCTTTTTGCTTTCGTCATTAATGACTGATTAACTTAGCTTAGTTATGAGCGACCATAATAACGCGCAATGAATCTAGCTGATATTGAGCATGCTTAATCAATTGATCCAACTCCTCAATTTGCGCCTGTTGTGTCACTAACTCTTCATCACGGATATTCGGATTCACTTCTTTAAGCGCTTGCATACGTTCTAACTCTGCACCTAACTGCTGATGCATGTCTTGCAAAGCTTGCGCCCGAATTGTTTCAAGCTGTGCTTCCACTACTGGCGTCCCGGCATCAATCAAGTCATGAACTTGCTTTTGTACCGAGGTCACCAATTTGTTCGCGACATGGCGATTCACTGGGCTTAACTGACGATTAAAGCTATCAAACTCCACTTGCGATGACAGATCATTACCACGCCCATCGAGTAATACTCGAATTGGTGTGGGTGGTAGGAAACGGCGAATACCGCTGCGCTTTGGCGCCTGAGCTTGTACTAAGAACACCAATTCCAGTAAAACCGTCCCAACGGGTAATACTTTATTTTTGAGTAATGACACTGCCGATGTCCCGACCCCCTCACTCATCAACAATTCCATACCGCCATCGATCATTGGGTGCTCCCAACTGAGCAATTCGACATCTTCAAGCGCAAGGGCCGTATCACGATCAAACGTCACGATCGTGCCTTCTTCAGGTAAACCTGGAAAGCTCGGCACCATCATATGCTCTGTTGGTTTTAAGACAATGGCATTATCACCACGATCTTCTTGATTCACACCAATGGTATCAAACAAGCTAAGCGCAAAGGTGACTAAGTTGGTGTCACCATCCGTTGCCGCAATCTGCTCAGCAATATGTTGAGATTTTTCACCACCGTTCGAGTGCATTTCTAATAAACGGTCACGCCCCTGTTCCATCTGAGATTTCAAGGTCGCATTCATCGCGGCAGAATCTGCGATAATCTCATCCAACCCTTCCGAGCTCACCGCGGCTAATTGCTCGATAAGTGCGTCACTGTATTTATCATAAACCAGACGCCCGGTTGGACAGGTTTCTTCAAATGCATTTAAGCCTTCATGGAACCAGCGCGCGAGAATTTCTTGTGACGTCGTTTTTAAATAAGGCACGTAAATATCGATATCACGACGTTGGCCAATACGATCCAAACGACCAATCCGCTGCTCAAGAAGATCGGGGTTAAATGGCAAATCAAACATCACAAGTTGATTGGCAAACTGGAAGTTACGCCCTTCTGAGCCAATCTCACTACAAATTAAGACTTGAGCACCGCCTTCCTCTTGTGCGAAATACGCTGCCGCTTTATCGCGTTCTAGAATCGACATTCCTTCATGGAAAACGGTCGCTCTAATACCTTCACGTTCGCGTAGCGCTTGCTCTAACTGTAACGCCGTGCTGGCACGCGAGGCGATAACCAGAATCTTCTCGCTGCGTTTATCTTTCACTTTATCGAGTAGCCAGTTCACTCGCGGATCAAATTGCCACCAGCTCGATTCTTCCCCTTCAAACTCTTGGAAGATTTCTTCTGGATACAGCATTTTGACCGCACGAGCCTCGGCGCTCATCTTGCCGCCGATCATGCCAGCAACACGCATCGACGTCGTGTATTGTGACGGGATCTCCATCGGTAACAGGTGCAAATGACGTTCAGGGAACCCTTCGACCCCTGAGCGTGTATTACGGAATAATACTCGCCCCGTGCCGTGGCGATCCATCAAGTTGTCAATCAACGACTGACGCGCCTGAACTTTTTCTTGCTCATCGGCTTGGCTTTCTAAGATAGCGAAGATCTCTAGCACTCGTGACTCACCGAGGATAGCGGCAATTTGATCTTTCTCTGCTTGCGTTAATGATTGACCAGAGAACAACGCAGTCACGGCATTAGCGACGGGAGCATACTGCTCTTCCTCTGCAACAAATGCCTGATAATCATAGAAACGATCCGGATCCAGTAGACGTAAACGCGCAAAATGGCTTTCACGACCCAATTGCTCTGGTGTCGCCGTTAAGAGTAAAACCCCAGGAGTACGCTCAGCTAAAGCCTCAACCACTTGGTATTCACGACTTGGATTGTCTTCACTCCATTCGAGGTGATGAGCTTCATCAACGACCAGCAGATCCCATTCAGCATCCACCGCTTGCTCAATACGACGGCGACTTTTACGTAAAAATTCTAACGAACATAATACAAACTGCTGGGTATCAAACGGGTTTTCTGCTTCGGCAAATGCCTCCACACAACGCTCTTCATCAAAGATGGAAAAATGTAGATTAAAACGACGCATCATTTCAACTAACCATTGATGCTGTAAATTTTCCGGTACAACGATCAAGACACGTTCAGCTCGGCCTAGTAGCACTTGCTGATGGATAATCATGCCAGCTTCAATGGTTTTACCTAACCCAACTTCATCGGCGAGTAATACGCGAGGAGCATGACGTCGGCCCACTTCATGTGCAATGTAAAGCTGATGTGGCACTAACCCCGCTCGCATCCCACACAGACCACGCATTGGGCTTTTCTGTTGTTGATACTGATTATGTAATGCTCGATAACGCAAAACAAAGTTATCCATACGATCAACTTGCCCTGCAAACAACTTGTCTTGCGGCTTGTTAAAACGTATTTGATGACTTAAGAAAATTTCACGCAGTGATATATTCGGTTCTTGTGTATCCATGCGAGTACCAAGGTAGGTTAATACCCCTTGGTCTTCACTGATGTCTTCGACGTGTAATTGCCAACCTTCTTGGCTATCAATCACATCCCCCACATTAAAGGTAACTCTTGTGACAGGTGCGTCGTGGCGCGCATATACTCGGTTTTCTTCTGATGCAGCAAACATCACAGAAACTGTTCGTGCATCTATCGCGACGACTGTACCTAAACCTAAATCGCTTTCTGTATCGCTTATCCAGCGTTGCCCCAAAGCAAAAGTCATGAATCGACTACCTCATTAATTTGGATTGGATTTCTATTTGTTACGTCATTGAACGGCGAATTGAACAAGCTCTATTATGAGCGTTATTAAACCGCTGTGCAGGAAAGGTCGCTAATCTTACTTGAAGGCGTGATACAGGTCACGAGCAATCCACTGTAAACCTCAAGTTTTTTCTCGTTTTCAATTTCGACATAAAAATGTCATCTTCGCATGGCATTTCTAGTGAGGTTGCTATACTGATTATGAGGCGGGGGTGGATGATTGTCATAATAATTGTCTCCCTCACACCACAGCAAGCATCAAACGAGTTTTGCAGTCAGTGAAAGCGTTCTTGCGCTTGGCGTTGAGAATGCTTAGTAACTTGAATGCAATCTTAATTTTGCATAGCAGGCTACTTTGTAGCAAGGAGACGCTTATGGGCGATACCGAACGAAAACTGTTTGTCCTTGATACCAACATTTTACTTCACGAACCTCAGGCCATTTACTCCTTTCAAGAACATGACGTCGTCATTCCCATGACGGTACTCGAAGAACTCGATAGAATCAAAGATAGCAAACGCGACGTCGCTCGTGATGCCCGAGTTGCCATTCGCTCCCTAGAAAACCTCTTTCATGATGCCACGCCCGACGAGATTACCGATGGCATCCCTTTACTCAAAGGCAGCCCAACCTGTGGCTCCATTTCAATTTTAGCCGACTATGAACTGGTCGATACCTTTAAGGCTTTTACCGACAAAGAAGGCGATAACCGCATTCTAAATGCCGTGCTCTATTTGCAAAACAAACGCGCACCTCGTGCTATCGTTTTGGTCACCAAAGACATTAACATGCGTTTACGCGCCAAAGGTGCGGGCGTGTTACATGTAGAAGATTACCGGACCGACCAATTAATCGACGATGTACAATACCTAACAAAAGGCTTTCAGCAACGTTCCGGTGCTTTTTGGGAGTCCGTTGAGGATGTCGATTCTTATAATGCTCACGGTCAGACCTATCATGCATTAGAAAGAGAACCTTTCGAACCCACCTATTTAAATCAATACATCATCGATGAAGAGAGCGACTTCGCCGCACGAGTCGAAAAAATCGATGATAACCGCTTAGTGCTTAAAGACATGAGTCGCGAACGAATGATGCACCGCCGCGTCTGGGGAATTGCTCCCAAAAATATTTATCAGGCGATGGCGGTCGATGCCTTACTTGATCCCGATATTGATGTTGTCATTTTAACCGGAGCAGCAGGCAGCGGTAAGACATTACTGGCTATGGCCGCTGCTTTAGAGCAAACCATTGAAAAGAAAAGTTTTGATAAAATAATTGTCACTCGCAATACCCCAGATATTGGCGAATCGATTGGTTTCTTACCCGGAACTGAAGAAGAAAAAATGCTGCCTTGGCTCGCCTCGGTAACCGATACATTGGAGGCTTTGCACAAAGATGATCATTGTACCGATGGATCGTTAAAATACATCTGTGATAAAGCCAATATTCAATTTAAATCGATCAACTTCATGCGAGGACGTTCCATTCAAGATGCCTTAGTGCTACTTGATGAATGTCAAAATCTTACAGCCTCACAAATCAAAACCATCCTAACTCGTTGTGGGGAAGGCACTAAAATCATTTGCTCTGGTAACTTAGCGCAAATAGACTCTCACTATCTAACGCCGGTGACATCCGGACTAACCTATCTTGTCGAACGCTTCAAAACTTTCGAAGGCAGCGCCAACATCCACCTCAACGGGGTTGTACGTAGTCGCCTAGCAGAGTTTGCCGAAGAAAACTTGTGATGGTGCTGAGCGAGACAGGTAAAAATGTCTCGCTTTTTAAAAATAATAATTCACCTTACGTGCATTTTTATGTTTTACTGGTCTTTATTGTTTTCTACTCTCGAATGGTAAGGACCGAGATATGGCTTTCAATCTACGTAACCGCAACTTTCTCAAGCTACTGGATTTCTCGGCAAAAGAAATTCAGTTTCTTCTCGATCTCTCAACTCAACTGAAGCGCGCTAAGTACACTGGTACGGAGCAAAAAAATCTGTTGGGTAAAAATATTGCGCTCATCTTTGAAAAGTCCTCTACTCGTACGCGATGTTCGTTTGAAGTCGCCGCTCATGATCAAGGTGCCAATGTGTCTTATATCGGCCCATCAGGCTCACAGATTGGTCATAAAGAATCGATGAAAGATACCGCTCGCGTATTAGGGCGTATGTATGACGGCATCCAGTATCGTGGTCATGGACAAGAAATTGTCGAAGAGCTGGGGGAATTTGCCGGCGTCCCGGTATGGAATGGATTAACCAATGAATTCCATCCAACGCAAATTCTCGCCGATTTTTTGACGATGCAAGAACACAGTCGTGGTAAACATCTCCATGATATCTCGTTTGCTTACCTCGGTGATGCGCGCAATAACATGGGTAACTCGTTAATGGTCGGTGCTGCTTTGATGGGGATGGATATCCGTTTAGTCGCTCCGAAATCTTACTGGCCAGAAGCCAGTTTGGTCGAACAATGCCAAGACCTAGCGAAACACTCCGGAGCCGTGATCACGCTAACAGAAGATGTGCATGAAGGCGTGAATGAATGTGACTTTCTTTACACCGATGTCTGGGTATCCATGGGGGAGCCTGCAGAAGCGTGGGAAGAGCGAATTGCCGTGATGAAACCGTATCAAGTCAATATGGACATGATTAAAGCCACCAATAACCCTAACGTTAAATTCATGCATTGTCTTCCTGCTTTCCATGACGATGAAACCGTCGTCGGCAAACAAATCGCAGAAAAATATGGCATGGATGGTTTAGAGGTCACCAATGAGGTGTTTGAATCGAACTATTCAATTGTATTTGATGAAGCAGAAAACCGTATGCACTCGATCAAAGCAATCATGGTAGCAACGTTAGGATAAACGCTGATTGCAACGAGAAGCGCCTAAAAGCGATGAAAAGATAGAATGTAATCGCTTGCACTCTGTTATGTTAGG
>JBQGON010000077.1:0-15841 GCA_052087065.1 Vibrio sp.
ATGGTGGCTATAGCTCAGTTGGTAGAGTCCCGGATTGTGATTCCGGTTGTCGCGAGTTCGAACCTCGTTAGCCACCCCATTTATTCAGTAGGTCAGCTTATTGCTTGCTTACGACACAAGATTCGTCGGTGAATAGCGCAGTTTGGTAGCGCATCTGGTTTGGGACCAGAGGGTCGGGGGTTCGAATCCCTCTTCACCGACCATCTATTAAAGCCTCAGCAGAAATGCTGGGGCTTTTTTACGTCTCTTCTTTATGATTTTTCTGCATGCTTGCCATGCCAAAGATTCTACGCCGCCCTGCTGCTGTAACGTAATAGTGATTCGTACTGCTTTGTTGCACTGGATATCCGGTGCAATTGTTAACTGTTGGTTATTTGCTAAAGTAGCTTTTATTAATATTCCTATAGGTTATAGATGGAAATTTTGTCGCTGCTTACGTACACCTTTTCATCGATATAATCGGCTAGTTAGTGAAAGATTGTTGCTCAATTGTAACGAATCATTCTTTGTTCATATCTATTTTATTTTTTCATTTTTTCTATATTAATCGCTATTAACTTTATTAAATTAAGAATAATTAACTGATTAGTCTGTGTTTTTTTGATTTATTTTAACGCCTTCTCTCGAGGTATTTTATTCAAACTAAACGGATAAATAGCTTTTTTAGCGATACACGCTGATTTTTTATTCTACGATTGTTGCTTTTCTCTCATATATTTGCCAAATTGATGGGCTTATGAAGTCAGCATAACGTGCTGATCAGAATGGATTCATAGTATGGCTGAACCGCGCAAGCAGGAAGAATGTTCAGTTCATCAGACAGGGAAACACTGTCCAAGCAGTAGAGGTCTGGTTTAAATGTCGCTTTTAGAAGTTCGCAATCTTCGGATTGAATACCCATCCCGTCATGGCGTTTTTACGGCCGTGAACGATTTGTCATTGTCTGTCGAACGCGGTGAAATTCTCGGCGTAGTGGGTGAATCTGGTGCGGGTAAATCAACAGTCGGTAATGCCATTATTGATTTGTTAAGCCCCCCAGGTCATGTGGCCGGCGGTGAGGTTTTTCTGGATGGTCAGCAAATCTCGGGTCTTGACGGTGAGCAGATGCGCCAAGTGCGTGGTTCTAAGATTGGTTTCATCTTTCAAGATCCAATGACATCACTTAACCCCTTATTTACCGTTGAGCATCAGTTAAAAGAAACCATTCATGCCAACATGAAAGTCAGTGATAAAGACGCCTATGAGCGTGCACTGAATCTGCTCAATCAGGTGGGGATCCCCCAACCAGAAAACCGTTTAAAGCAATATCCTCATCAATTTTCTGGTGGCATGCGTCAACGGGTGGTCATTGCGATTGCATTAGCGGGTGAGCCGGATTTAATTATTGCCGATGAGCCTACCACGGCATTGGATGTCTCAATTCAAGACCAAATCCTAAACTTGATTCGTGACTTGTGTGAGCAACACAATGTCGGTTGTATGCTCGTCACTCATGATATGGGCGTGGTTTCGAATGTCACTGACCGTGTGGCGGTGATGTATCGTGGTGAGTTGGTTGAAATCGGTGACACCGCCAAAGTGCTGGGTGATCCTGAGCACGCTTATACACGCAGTTTGATTTCAGCGGTGCCTCGCTCTGATATTAAACTCGACCGCTTCCCTTTGGTTAATTATATTGAAGCTGCGCAAGAGCCGCAAAAAACCATCGATCTTCAAAATCATTGGTTAGGACAGCGTGAGATTCAGCGTGACTATACTGGGCCACTTTTGAGTGTTGAAAACGTCAATTTGCGTTTCACGACCAAGGATTCATTGTTCCCGAAACTGCGCGAATATGTGGTGGCTTCGAATGATGTCAGCTTTGATATCATGGAAGGTGAAACCTTTGGCTTAGTGGGCGAGTCTGGTTCGGGTAAATCGACCATTGCTCGAGTGATTGCAGGGTTATACCAACCTAACGCGGGTAATGTGACTTTTGAAGGCATCAACTTAACTCAGTTGTCCTCTGAAAAAGAGCGTCGTCCATTTCGCCGCCAAATGCAGATGGTGTTTCAAAACCCGTATACCTCGATGAATCCGCGTATGAAGGTTTTCGACATTGTCGCGGAACCGATTCGCTTCCACCGTCTCACTGAGAACGAATCACAAACTCGCCAAGTGGTCGAAGACTTACTCGATCATGTCGGGTTAGGGCGTCTGGCGGGATTAAAGTATCCCCATGAGTTCTCTGGTGGTCAGCGCCAACGTATTTCCATTGCTCGCGCGTTAGCAACGCGTCCGCGATTATTGATTTGTGATGAGCCGACGTCCGCTTTAGATGTGTCGGTACAAGCGCAAATACTCAATTTATTGAAAGATTTACAGCAAGAGTTGGATCTCACGATGCTGTTTATCAGTCATGACTTACCGGTGATTCGCCAAGTGTGCGATCGCGTCGGTGTGATGCAAAAAGGCACCTTGCTAGAAGTGGCCCCAACTGAGCAGTTGTTTACTCAGCCAAATCATCCTTATAGTCAGCAATTAATATCTCTAATGCCTGAGTTTACTGGACTGCGTGCCGATATTGCTTAACGCGCCGCCACAGTACTCAATTTAGGATTACTCGTTATCTCAATTAGGAACACAACCCGCATAAGGAGCTATGCATGAACACAATGAAAAGCAAGATCGCTTTAGCCTTAATCACCGCAGGTCTCAGTTTCTCGGCGCTGGCCGCTGACATCACTGTTGCTTACGATGCTGATCCTGTGTCTCTTGACCCTGAAGAACAATTGTCTGGTGGTACGCTACAGCTGTCGCATATGGTTTTCGACCCGCTGGTTCGCTATCGACAAGATATGACGTTCGAACCGCGTCTCGCAACTAGCTGGGAGCGCATCAATGATACCACCATGCGTTTTCACCTACGCAAAGGCGTCACATTCCACTCTGGTAATAAATTTTCCGCTGACGACGTTGTGTGGACATTTAAGCGTTTAAAAAGCTCGCAAGATTTCAAAGGCATCTTTGAAGCCTATAGCAAAGTGGTTAAAGTGGATGATTACACCATCGATTTGGTTGCGACAGGCCCATATCCATTGGTACTACAAAATGCCACGTACCTATTTGTTATGGACAGCAAGTTCTACACTGGCAAAACCAAAGATGGCCGCGATAAGAGTGTTATCCAAAAACATGGTAATTCTTTTGCGTCGACTAACGAATCAGGTACTGGCCCATTCGAAGTATCTTCTCGTGAGCAAGGGGTCAAAACCGAGTTTACGCGTTTTGATAACTACTGGGATAAAGACTCGAAAGGCAATGTTGATGAGTTGACCCTAGTGCCTATCAAAGAAAATGCGACGCGTGTTGCCGCATTGCTATCAGGCGATGTCGATATGATTGCGCCGGTTGCCCCGAACGATCAACGCCGTGTGAAAAGTACCTCAGGGGTGAAGTTGGTGACGTTGCCAAGCGATCGTATTATTACGTTCCAAATGAATGAACAGTCTAATCCGGCTTTGAAAGATAAGCGTGTTCGTCAAGCGATCGTCTATGCGATTAACAATGATGGCATCGTGAAAAAAATCATGCGTGGTTTCGCGACTACCGCTAGCCAGCAAAGCCCAGCGTCTTATGTTGGTCATAACAGCGATTTAAAACCGCGTTATGATCTGAAAAAAGCCAAGCAGCTAATGAAAGAAGCGGGATACGCTGACGGCTTTTCGCTGACGATGATGGCGCCGAATAACCGTTATGTTAATGATGCCAAAATTGCACAAGCAACCTCGGCGATGTTGTCGAAAATTGGTATTAAAGTGAACTTAAAAACCATGCCTAAGGCGCAGTACTGGCCAGAGTTTGATAAGTGCTCAGCAGACATGATGATGATCGGTTGGCAGTCAGATACACAAGATTCAGCCAACTACACTGAATTTTTGACCATGACGCGCAATGAGAAAACTGGTAACGGCCAATATAACTGTGGTCATTACTCTAATCCAAAAGTCGACGAGCTAATCAAGAAATCGAATGTGGAAACGGATACCGCGAAACGTGCGAAGCAGTTAAAAGAAGTCGAGGCATTGCTTTATAACGATGCGGCCTTTGTGCCAATGCATTGGGAGAACTTGTCTTGGGCATCGAAAAATGCACTACAGATTGAATCGATCGTCAACCCAATGAACCAGCCATACTTTGGTGATTTGGTCGTTAAAGAAAATAAATAATGATGAAAAATCAGGTGCCGCGCCCTGCGGTACCTGATTAACTATTTCTGTGTTTAGCGTGACATCAGCCCACCTAAGCACTTGTTTTAGGCTGAGAATAGGAATTTATCGCACGATCAAGCGATAAACCGTCATGGATAGTAAGGGGCAAGGAATGTTTTCGTTTCTGGTCAAGCGCCTGTTTCAGGCACTGATAGTGATGTTTGTGATCAGTCTAGTGGCGTTTGCCATTCAAGATAACCTAGGCGATCCATTGAGAGAATTAGTCGGTCAGTCGGTATCACAAGCTGAACGTCAACAACTGCGTGATGATTTGGGACTCAATGACCCGTTTATCACCAAATATACGCGATTTCTGACCGGTGCTATACACGGTGATCTGGGCACGTCATATACCTTCAAACGCCCAGCGTTGGAGATTATTTTAGAAAAGCTGGTGGCCACGTTAGAGCTCGTGTTTGGTGCCTCCGTCATTATTATTGTGTTTTCAATTCCACTAGGCGTGTATGCCGCGATTCATCCAAAGCGATGGCTGACCAAAGTCATCATGGCTGGCAGCAGCATCGGTATTTCCATCCCGGTTTTCCTCACCGCCATTTTATTAATGTATGTTTTTTCGATTGAGCTCGGTTGGCTGCCTTCTTATGGCAGAGGAGAAACCGTCAATGTGTTGGGTTGGCGCTCTGGCTACTTTACGTTGGATGGCTTAGCGCATTTAGTGCTGCCGTGCGTGTCGTTAGCGTCTATCATGTTGCCGCTGTTTATTCGTTTAGTACGCTCTGAAATGCTAGAAGTGCTCAGCTCTGAGTACATTAAATTTGCCAAAGCGAAGGGCCTACCTTTAAAAAAAGTGCATTTTCAACATGCACTGAAAAACACCATGCTACCGGTATTAACCGTCGGTGGGGTGCAAATTGGTTTGATGGTTGCGTATACCATTTTAACTGAAACGGTGTTCCAGTGGCCGGGAACTGGCTTCTTATTCCTTGATGCCGTGAACCGAGTCGACACGCCTTTGATTACGGCTTATGTGATTATCGTTGGCTTGATCTTCGTCGTCACTAATACCGTGATTGATTTGCTGTACGGAATCATTAACCCAACCGTTAACCTCACTGGCAAAGGAGCGTAATCATGGCGACAGTATCAACAGTTCCTTCTCGTTGGGAGCGTTTTAAGCAATCGGACTTTTTGTATTATTTTCTGAACGATAAAGTGGCGATGTTCAGCTTTGCTGTGTTTATGGTGTTTTTATTAACCGCATTGTTTGCGCCACTTATTGCTCCGTACAACCCATATGATTTGTCCTCGATTGATATTATGGACTCTGAATTGCCTCCTGCGTGGATGATGGACGGAAGTGCTCAGTTTCTATTGGGAACCGATGACCAAGGTCGCGATATTTTGTCTACGATTTTGTATGGTTCTCGTTTATCGCTGACGATCGGCTTTCTCGCGGTGGCATTACAGTTGTTTATCGGCACGATTGTCGGTCTTTGCTCTGGCTACTTTGGTGGCCGTATTGATAGCTTCTTAATGCGTGTCGCGGATGTTCAATTATCGTTCTCAACCATGATGGTGGCGATCATTGTTTCTGCTATCTTTAAAGCCAGTTTTGGTGGCCAGTTATATGGCGAATATGCCGTGATTATGTTGGTGTTCATTATCGGTTTTGCTGAATGGCCGCAGTATGCCCGTACCATTCGCGCTTCCGTGCTGGCAGAGCGTGAAAAAGAGTATGTGGAAGCGGCTCGAGTCATGGGGTTCGGTTCATTACGGATTATGTTCCGTCATATTTTGCCTAACTGCTTGTCGCCGATACTGGTTATTTCAACCGTACAAGTCGCGAATGCCATCATGTCTGAAGCTGCCTTATCGTTTCTTGGCTTAGGTTTACCGGTCGATCAGCCCTCGTTAGGGTCGCTGATTAATATTGGTTTTACGTATATCTTCTCAGGTTCTTGGTGGATTACCGCTTTCCCTGGCATTGTGCTGGTTATCTTAGTGCTAGTGATTAACTTGCTAGGCGACTGGCTAAGAGATGTGTTTAATCCCAAATTATATAAAGGCTGAGCGAATTGATTGATTTTATAGTCAAAAACTAACTAAACTAGAGTCGTAAGTTTCACTTACGGCTCTTTTTTTGCATTCATTAATTAAAGGCTAATACTTGCCGCTAATGAATCGCGGGATAGAATGGAGATTATAATGGAACGCCGGCCTCAATACACACTACGCTGCTGCCTACTGAGCTTATTGCTACTTGCTACATCGTTTTCATCGTTTACCGTGAATGCTCAAGATTTCTTATGTGATGCGACACAACCGAGCGCTAATCAACTGCCGGTACTGGATAGTCGTTGTCCCATTGGGCAGGGGTTGTGGGGCGATCGCAAGCCAAAGCAAACTCATTCACACTTTTGGATTCAATGTGGGTTAATGAGAAACGGATTATCTGTGAATGCGGCGAAGCCGTTATATAAAAAAATCACAACCGATGTCTGGCTAAAGCCAGAAGGCAAAGCCACACGGTGTTTGATTGGCCCATACACCGAATATAAACAAGCTCATCAAGATATGTTGAAAGTACGCCAATTGCCAGGCTATAAAAAAGTTTTTATTCGTGATGTGCGAGGAAGCCGGACGACATCAGCGCCCGCGAAAAATGTCGTTTCAACACACCATAAACGGATGAAATTTCTTGCTGAAGCCCCCATCAAACCGAAACGTGTGGTTGTTGAGCGCCGTCAGCCTAAGCCGAAAAAAACCGTCAATGTTGAGATCCGCCGCCGAGTACAGGTTGGCAAGCTTGAATATGTCATTCCCTATGTATCAGAAAAAGACACGCAATTTTATATGGATCGAAATCAACCTTGGATCCGCTTGAGTTATGATCGAGCGGAGCACATGTGCAGTAATATCCGTATGCGTATGGTAACGACGGAAGAGTGGCAAACATTGTTAGCTGCCAACGTGATGGATAAAAACCAGTGGCCGATGAATTTGCCCTATTGGGGCTGGCATAAGCAGGGGATGTTTACCAATGGGAATACTAACTCATTAAAAGGTGAGGCATTACTCAACGTTGTGTGTGTACATTAACCATCATCAGGCTGATGATGTTATGAAAGAACGTTGCAAAAGAAAGCCCGCTAACGATAACCGTGAGCGGGCTTTTTTGCCTCTTAACGCTGAAGATCTATTGCTTCTCGTCGATAGCGTTGACGGCTTCATCTACAGAGGTTGATTTTTGATCCGCTGCAGACCATCCCCCACCGAGTGCTTTGAACAGACCAATACGACTGGTCAGCAAGTTTAGGTGAGAAGACAGTTCACTTTCTCGCGCAGTAAAGAATGAACGCTGCGCATCCAACAGGTCGATATAGCTATCATTACCTTGTTTATAGCGCATTTTTGCTAGCTCATAGTAGTCTTTGTTGGCATCTAGGTTGGCTTGTTGCGCCTTCCATTGTTCCATGTAGTACTCTTGACCCAGCAAGGCATCCGAGACTTCTTTAAAGCCGGTTTCAATCGCGGCTTCATAAGCGATCACAGAAGATTGCTTCTTGATTTTAGCGACATCAAGGTTTGCCGACGTTTTACCCCAGTTGAAAATAGGCAGGGAAATCGAAGGAGCAAAAGACCAGTAACCTGAGTTAGAACTAAATAAGTCATCCAATGAATTACTCATCGTACCCGCACCGGCCGTCAGCTGTATCTGAGGGAAAAACGCAGCACGAGCCGCACCGATGTTGGCATTATCTGCTTTGAGCTTATGCTCAGCAGATAAGATGTCAGGACGGTTTAAAATCAGCTTAGAAGAGCTGCCAACCTTCAGTTCAGAGAGCATTTTGCCCTCTTCTGTTGGTAAGCGGTCTTTGGTCGCAAAACCAATGGGCGAGCCCACGAGCTGACGTAGCGTATTTTTTTGCTGAGCCACAGAAAGCTTATACTTGGCGGCATTCGCTCTTGCACTGTAGAGCGCTGTTTTACTTTGCGCTAAGGTCAATGCATCACTGTAGCCGGCATCGTAACGAGTTTTTACGAGATCTAACGTTTGGCTATACGCTTTGACCGTGTCTTGCGTCAAACTCAGTAATTCTTGATCGGTAATGAGTTTGATGTAGGCCGAGGCGACTTGCGAAACCAAAGCAATCACGGCACTGCGACGATTTTCATCAGAGGCTAGGTAGCGTTGCATTGCTTCATCGCTCAGGCTTTTAACTCGGCCAAAGAGATCTAACTCATAGCTAGTAACGCCGACAGTAGCTTGGCTCGATGACGCGTAGTTTTTACCTGAACCTGTCACGGCCTCGGAAGTACGAGTACGAGAATAAGATCCATTGGCATTCAAACCCGGGTAGCGGTCAGCATCTTGAATACGATACTGCGCTTTGGTCTCGGCCACTTTAAGGATTGTTTGTTGCAAGTCCTTATTGTTTTTCAAAGCGGCATCAATCAATTCTTGAAGGTGTTTATCCTCCATGAAACTACGCCACTGTGGAATCGCCGTTTCTAGGCTGTTGCGAGTCGTCGCGGAATCAGTCCAACCTTGATGCTCTGATTGTGTATTAGGCTGGTTGTAATCCGGTGCCATGCTGCAGCCGCTTAGCGCGGCTGCAATCAGTAATGGTAATAGTTTACTTGTCATCACTGTTCTCCTGTGACTCATCGACGTCCGGCTCAATGTAATGTCGTTTTGTGCCAAATAGGCGCATCACCATGACAAAGAACACAGGAACAAAGAAGATGGATAAGATCGTGGCCGATAGCATACCGCCAGCCACACCCCAACCGATCGCATTACGGCTTGCCGCACCTGCACCAGAGCTAAGAGCGAGAGGAAGTACACCTAAGATAAAGGCAAACGACGTCATCATAATTGGACGTAAACGCATACGAGCAGCTTCCACTGTCGCCTTAGTAATATCGTAACCTTGGTCATACAGTTCTTTAGCAAACTCTACAATAAGGATAGCGTTCTTCGCTGACAGACCAATGGTCGTCAAAAGACCGACTTGGAAGTACACATCATTGGACAGACCTTTAAAGGTTGCGGCTAATACTGCCCCTAAAATACCTAAAGGCACGACCAAGATAACCGAGAACGGTACACTCCAGCTTTCATATAATGCCGCTAGCGACAAGAATACGATAAGCAACGAAATCGCATATAGGAAGCCAGCTTGCGCAGATGACTGACGTTCTTGGAAAGAAACGCCGCCCCACTGGACACCAATGCCATCAGGCAGTTTACTCACGAGTTTCTCCATTTCCGCCATCGCTTCACCTGAACTGTAACCAGGCGCTGCCGAGCCTTGAATGTTCATCGATGAACTACCGTTGAAACGTTCTAAGCGTGGAGAACCATACGTCCAGTGATAGCTAGCAAAGGCACCAAATGGAACCATTTCACCCTTGCTGTTACGGACATGCCAGAGCTCTAGGTTTTCCGGATCCATACGGAATGGAGCATCTGCTTGAACATACACCTTCTTGATACGGCCATTATCGACGAAATCGTTGACGTACCTTGAACCCCATGCCGTGGAGAGCATTGAGTTAATATCGGTGACGGACACGCCCATCGCCATCGCTTTCTCATAGTCGATGTCGATGCGGAACTGAGGACCATCTTCCATACCGTTAGGACGAACACCAGTGAGTACAGGATCTTGCGACGCCATGCCTAATAACTGGTTACGTGCTTTTAATAGTTTTTCATGACCTAAATTACCTTGGTCAACTAGGTACGCATCAAACCCGTTGGCGGTACCTAAACTTGGTACTGCCGGCATGTTGAAAGGGAAGATCTGAGCTTCTTTAATCGTTGAGAAATAACCAAATGCTCGGCCGATGAGTGCTTGCGCAGACTGCGAAGGATTAGGACGTTCACTCCAGTCTTTCAACTTAACAAAGGCTAAGCCCATGTTTTGTCCACGCCCAGCAAAACTGAACCCGGCAATGGTAAAGACAGAATCAACACTGTCCTTTTCTTGTTGCTTAAAGTATTGCTCAAGTTTTTTGTTGACCGCTTCAGTACGTTCAATCGTTGCACCAGTAGGCAGGTTCACCATTGCGAGCACGATGCCTTGGTCTTCTTCAGGAAGGAAAGAAGCAGGCAAGCGGTTCCATGCAAAGGCAAGTCCAGCGACAATAACCACATAGATAAGCACATAACGCAGTTTTTGACCTAGGCTCGTGGACACGAAGCGTTGGTAACGTGATGTACCCGCATTAAAGCTATTGTTGAACCACGCAAATGGCCCTCGAGTAATGTGTTGTTCGCCTTTCTTACGTGGCTTAAGAATGGTCGCACATAACGCAGGGGTTAGTATCATGGCGACTAGCACAGACAGAATCATTGCCGAGACGATCGTCACGGAGAACTGACGATAAATCTCACCCGAAGCGCCGCCAAAGAAGGCCATCGGTACAAATACCGCACTCAAGACCAATGCAATACCGACTAAGGCTCCGGTAATTTGCTTCATGGATTTTCGCGTGGCGTGTAATGGTGACAAGCCATCTTCTTCCATGACCCGTTCGACGTTTTCTACCACCACGATGGCATCATCCACCAGCAATCCGATGGCCAACACTAAACCAAACATGGTGAGCGTGTTGATAGAGTAGCCAAACGCAGCCATGACACCAAATGTCCCTAAAAGAACTACTGGGACCGCGATGGTTGGAATGATGGTCGCCCTAAAGTTTTGTAAGAACACGTACATGACGATGAAAACGAGAACAACCGCTTCAATCAGAGTGTGTACTACTTCTTCAATCGAAATTTTGACAAACGGCGTCGTATCGTACGGGTAATTCACTTCCATGGTTTTCGGGAAGAACTGCTTCAACTGATGCATTTTTGTTTTCACCGCTTCTGCGGTATCCAATGCATTAGCGCCACTGGCAAGTTTAATGGCAATACCACTAGAGAACTTACCATTGTAGCGAGCGATAGTGCTGTAGTCTTCACCACCAATTTCTACGCGAGCGACATCTTTGACACGAACTTGCGACCCATCTTTTTGCACTTTAAGTAAGATGTTTTTAAATTCATCAACAGTACTTAAACGACCTTGCGCAGTGATGGTTGCCGTTAGTTGGGTGCCTGGTTGTGCCGGTGTTCCGCCAAGTTGGCCTACAGACACTTGAGTGTTCTGAGTAGAAATCGCCTGAGAAACATCACCCGGTGTTAAGTTAAATTTGTTCAACTTGTTCGGATTTAGCCAAATACGCATTGAGTGCTGAGCACCAAACACTTGTACATCACCGACGCCAGCGACACGACTCAGCGGGTCTTTCACGTTAGAAACGACATAGTCCGAAAGTTCGTAGTTGTTCATCGAGTCATCTTTGGAGGTAAAACCGACCACCATTAAGAAACTGTCTGACGATTTAGCAACAGTAACACCATAGTTGACCACAGAATCTGGCAGGCTTGCTTCCACCGTACTCAATTTATTCTGTACTTGCACCTGTGCAATATCGGGATCTGCACCAGTTGCGAAGGTCAGTTGGACCTGAAATTGCCCAGCTGAAGAGCTACTTGATGACATATAAAGCAGGTTATCAATGCCATTCATATTTTGTTCAATGACCTGAGTGACACTACTTTCTACGGTTTTTGCCGATGCCCCCGTATATTGACCAGAGATGGTCACCGAAGGAGGAGCAATAGACGGATATTGCTCGATCGGTAAGAGCTTGATTGACAAGATCCCCGCGAGCATAATTATGATTGCGATAACCCAAGCAAAAATGGGTCTATCAATAAAGAAACGAGCCATAAAACAGAGTCCCTATTTTTTGTCTTCTTTCTTAGGTGCCACTAGGGTACCTGGGTGGATAGATTGCAGTCCGGTGGTAATGATTTGGTCACCATCCTTGAGTCCATCGGTTACTATCCAGTTTGAGCCAAGCATGCGTTCAGTCGTTATAATACGATCGGCAACCTTGTTTTTATCATCGACAACAAAAGCGTGCGCTTGACCTTGTGGATCGCGGGTCACCGCTGGTTGAGGAACCAAGAACGCTTTTGCTTTGCTGTCGATAGGGACAGTGGCTCGGACAAATAACCCAGGTAATAATGTATCATCCGGGTTGGGTAGTAAGGCTCGAATATTAACGGTACCCGTCGATTCATTCACGGAGACATCAGCAAACTGTAGCGTTGCTTTTTGGTCGATTTTTGTTCCATCATCGAGCGTGACGGTAATGCCGCTAAGCTTGTTCGCTGATTGGCCGGTATTGTTGGCTTTTTCTTGCGCACGCTTACGCAGCTTCATCATGGTGCTGCTTGGCTGAGATAAATCAACATACAGCGGATCGAGCTGTTGAATCGTGGCTAAATAATTGGCTTGGTTTGCTGTAACCAGTGCACCTTCGGTAAAGTTGGATTTACCAATGCGACCTGAGATAGGCGCTTTGATTTTGGTATAATCTAAATTGATTTGTGCAGTTTTTACAGCGGCTTTTGATGCCATGACCGCGGCTTTATTAGCGCGATATGTTGCCATTGCATCTTCGTAATCTTGTTGGCTAATTGCGCGGTTTTTTACCAAGCCTTCATAACGCGTCGCTTGCAGCTTAGAACGCTGTTCCGTCGCTTCTGCTGAGGCAAGATCGGCTTTAGCACTGGCCAATTTGGCTTCGTAAGTCGCAGGGTCGATTTGATACAGTACATCGCCCTTATTGACTTTACTGCCTTCCACAAATAGACGTTTCGTAATGATACCTTCCACTTGCGGGCGAACTTCAGCAATTCGGTAAGCACTGGTTCTGCCTGGTAGCTGATCGGTGATTTCTACTGATTGTGGATGGATAGTGACAGTATCGACTGTAACCGCTTGAGGTGTTTGATTGTTGGGCTTCGAGGGCTCTTTATCACAACCTGTCAATGCCACCGCTAAACCTATGGCTATCATAGTGTTGCGGTATTTAGGCAAGACTTTTGTCATAGCTTATCTCCTGATAACAAGTATTGTAGTGCTCGTTCCTATTGGTCATGAAAATACGGCTCTCAACCAAACAAACAAACGAAGCACCGAAAGCTAAAGTTCGGTAAATTGAAAATGTGGATAGAATCGTAAAATTGTAATGCATGATGGGGTTAATGTGCGGTTAACACTCCTTGTCCGTCATGAAATTATGCTCGTGTATATATTCCATTCATCTCTTGCCCAGCATAACCTGTGAAGTATATTTATCAAGATATTAACCGGACTTCTGTACATTTTTTTATCACCAAAATGTATTGTATCGGCAAAAACTAATATACAGCAATGTCGCGCAAGTATGGAAGGCTTTATGCTGGATGCGGTAATCAGGCATTAACCAGTAATAGAGTTGGGGAACGCACTGTGCTCAGGGTTAACCGCATAACGTTCTAAGCTTTGCTTTAATATGAATTTTTCATTAACTTTCATCGGGTTTTGTCATAGTCAGACTGCTAAGTGCCACTTATTTCATGTCTTGAGTGGTGGGCATGGTTATGTTTGCTACCTATGTAATTCTTTCCAAGTTTTATTATTCATTTTGTAATTTTTTCTCAATGCCTTGTAATCTGCTTATTGATTTACCACACACTAATATCTAACCCATTGATAATGAATACAACTATCTCCTTGGCATATAACCTGCAAACTCAATTTAAGCTTATGTCTCATATCTCTTGCTGGCACGTTCGTGATGACCAACAAGAGAAAGGAGAGCGTCATAGGAAATGACGCGATAGCGTTCACTGGTAGCCAATCAAAAAATAGACAAGGAAAGTGTTGAGTTAACGCGACAGTAATAAGGAAGGAGCGAAATGACATTAGAGACGAATCGGGTGAGAGAATTACTGGTAAAAATGGCACATCATCGACAAAGGTGTGTGCCGCTTGTGCATGCGCAATCACATATCACGCTGGCGAGATCGGCACAGCGATTTGTGAAGATAGAAAAAGTGATGATCAAAAAAATGGCAATGCTCTTTTTCGAACAAGACGGCGAGACGTTCATTACCGCGAACAGCATGGGGTACGGTACGGCTGAGTTTGGTGATTACCAAGAAATGCATGCGATGAATAAGTGGATGTTGAATGATGTGAAGTTACTTCTTAAAACCATTGATGATACCAACTTAACGGCGCTGGTTTCGTACTGGCTAGCGGCGTTACAAATTGAAAACGATGAAATGCAAAAGCATTTACCGACGGGGGAGTCATGATACTCCCCCTACCTTTGTTTATATCATTGGGTTAAATCGCGGCGATGGCATGAGGGAGGTGAGTCGAAACATTGAGGTGTGAGCATCTAGCCACGGTATTGCATGACAGCAACGGAGTAACCGCACTCATTGCTGCACATTATGTGGGATGTTTATGACGGCTCTCCCTTAGCTGCAGGGACAAACACGTTCAATGAGCGAGGATGTAGTGCAATATCGAGTTGTTTATCACAATACATCTCCCCATCAATGACATATTCGATGTCTTTATCGGCAGAAATCGTGACACGCTGAACCGTCTTGTATTGAAAACGTTTTGACTGTTCCTGTGCGCCGACGCTCGTCAAGGTTAAGTCAGATAAAGCGTAGATCCGGCCACCTAATGAGGCGGTATTATCTAAATAGGTAATGTGCAGTTGGCCATCGTCCGGTTGTGGAGCGCCACCACCTTGCGCGAGTAAAGTACTAAATGGCGCAGTATTCGCGACGACAAAGCTATGCACGTCACGCGTCTCTTCCGCTTGATTGTCCATCGAAACGGTCAACGTTTGTGTGTCTTTGGCCACCACGGCGTTAAAAAAGCCCGTTAAATATGCCAGTTGTCCAAAAGAATTTTTCTCTTCTCGCTGAGCATGTTGAATCATTTTCTGTTCAAGGCCAATCCCGAGAACCAGTAGGATAAGTCGCTCATTACATTGTGCGGTATCAATGCGCTGACAATGTCCAGAAAGTAAAACCTCACAGGCGCTTTCCACAGGAGACCACTTCGCGCCAATCCCATATAGCACATGGCACAACGTATTGGCGGTTCCTAGTGGGACAATACCAAGTTTTATCTCGGTATCAACCAACTGGCTAGCGACTTCCGTAACGGTGCCATCTCCACCGCTCACAATGATTTGTTTTGCGCCACTGTCTTTGGCCTGTTGTGTCAGTTGCTCTGCACTGAGGTCTTCGCGGGTTTTGCGAATGTTGAGAGGGTAGAGTTGCGTGAGTTTACGAATAAGGTGTTGTTCGTTTGCCTCCCATTTGCCCGCTCCCGCAACAGGGTTGACTACCATCCAGGTGGGTTGACTCAGATCCAGTACGCCTGTTTCACTGATCGCATGTAAGGTTTTAAGCTGTGATTTATTCAACCTTGCGGTACTGCGCACAGCATTAATTTTTTTCATGACGGACTCCACCGTCAGTGAAGGATCCTTACTGAGCAGATAGGCGGCGACAACAAACACAGAGCGTCCACGTCCTAAAGCACAATGAACCACCACAGAACGCGAGCATGAAACTTGTGTATCAATCCAGTTAATGGCATGACGAAGCCGTTCTAGGGTGGGGGCTTTATGGTCTAACACCGGAACGGACAGATATTGAAATTGCTTATCTGTCATCGCACTTTCAAGCCCAACAAACTCCG
>JBQGON010000078.1:0-11941 GCA_052087065.1 Vibrio sp.
ATATTTGCAGCGCTTTTGATGGTCACACCTTGGCTAATGCCTCATCCAGCACAAGCTTCTGCGTTTTTAACCGATAATCAGCAAGCCTATCAAGCGTTTCAAGCTCATCAGTATCAACAAGCTGCCAAGCAATTCACCGACCCACAATGGCAAGGCATCGCACGCTATAAAGCGGGCGACTATAAAGGCGCTATTGAAAGCTTGTCGCAAGTCAAACAGCCTGATGAACATAGTCGTTATAATTTAGCCAATGCTTATGCACAAAACGGACAATTGAGTAAAGCTGAGCAACTGTATCAGCAGGTTCTTAAACACAATCCAAACAATCAACAAGCGCAAAAAAACCTGCAAATCGTCAAACGTGCTCAACAGAAACAAAAACAGCAACAGCAACAGCAACACAACAACAAGCAAGCGGGCTCAAAGCAAAAAAATTCGCAGTCACAATCAAAGAACGATTCAAACAAAGGACAACGCCAACAACCACAGCAGTCATCTAGCGCCTCGTCTCAACACAATAACAACAATGACCAGAAGAGTGCTCAGCAACAGAAAAATGCTCAAAACAGATCTTCTAAGAGCGCGTCTTCTGCTCAAAAGTCACCTCATGACTCATCAGCGAGTGCTCAGCCAAAACCCAAACCGTCTGGCGAGTCGGGACAAAAACACAACACCCCCTCCTCGCCTTCCTCTGATGAGCGCAAGGCCTCTGCTCAACGGAAAAAGACCGAGCGAAAACAACAAGAACCCAGCCAACAAGCAGCCGCTCAGCGTGCAACAGACAAGCAAGGTCAGCAGAGAGCGCAAGTTGCGGCCAATGGCGCCACACAACATGTTGACCCCGCTTTAAGAAAACTCGATCAAGTCGAAGGAGCTCGCGATCCTAGTGAGTTGCTGCGTGCGCAGCTTTACCTCCAATCGAAACTACAACCACAACCAGATACGCAAGCGAAGAAGTGGTAACTATGACACGGATAACCCATACCCTATCACTGTACTGTTCAGTCCTGTTACTGAGTTTATTTAGCCTAACGGCCTACGCCAAAGGCGATTTTTATGCCACGGTGAGTTCTAATAAGGTGGTGCAAAACGAAGTATTCCAACTAACGGTCACCATCAATAGTCGAGTATCATCAGATGCGATTAACTTCTCTGTCCTCCAAAAAGACTTTCAAATGGGGCAACCCAACTTTGGGACGTCGACCAATATCGTCAATGGCGATCGTAGCGAACAAAGTCAATGGACCATTCCATTGGCCGCCAAACAAACGGGTATCTTGCGCATCCCCCGTTTCACGATTAATGGTCAACAAACACAAAGTATCGCGATTCAAGTCACCAAAGACCGCGACGCGCCCAATACCAAAGATATCGTTGAAGTTCAGAGTCACCTTAGTCAGTCAACGCTGTATCCTAATGAAAGTGCGCAGTTAAAAGTGCGCTTAATTGTCAAAGCCGATCTGCGTCGCTTACAAAATCAAACGATTGAGCCGCCCAAAGTCAACGGGATGGAACTCAATCCCGCCAGCGATCCTGATCAACACCAAGAAGTGGTCAATGGCATTCAAGTCACCGTCGTCGATCAGAACTTTCGTGTTACCGCGACCAAACCCGGAACCTTTACTTTGCGTGAGCCTAAGTTTGATGGCTCCCTCGTTTATGGCGGAACCTATGGTAACCGCACTCGCATTGTGCCACTCACCACCGTGCCGAAAACTTACACGATTAACGTAAAACCGAAGCCGAAAGACTATCATGGGGTTTGGCTACCGACCTCCAAACTCAGTTTAACTCAGCACTGGCAAGATCCGGATGGTCACACCATTAAGAACGACTCGGTGAAACTGAAAGTGGGTGACTCCATCACACGTACAGTCAGTATGCAGGTCTCTGGGGTGGATAAATCTCGCTTACCGGATATTAAAATAGACAATCCAAGCTCAGTACGCTCATACAATGATAAACCGCATTTCTCAACACTGAAGAATGGCGACGTACTGATGACGGTCAAGCAGGTGGTTATTCCGCGTCACTCAGGCAATATAACCTTGCCACCTATCCGCGTGAACTGGTGGAACTCGACGACCAATCAAGAGAAACTCAGTCGTGTCGCCGGACTGACCATGCAGGTGGCCCCGAGCGACGACAGTCAACCGCTTCCCGCTCAGGCTCAACCTTCATCGCCCGAAAAGACCAAGATCATCACCAAAAACGATGCAGGCTTCTGGCCTTATCTGACTGCGGCGTTTGCCATACTTTGGGTGCTCACTCTGCTGTTGGCCTACTACTGGAAGCGTTCGACACCGCCTGCTCAGCGCGATGCGTCAAGCAAGCAAACATCGCCTAACACGCCACCCAATACACCGTTTGCCGCACTCAAAGCCGCCATTTTACAACAAGATGGTATTGCCGTGAGCCAAGCGTTGACTCAATGGCAACAAGACCTCGAACTATCCTCAGAAGAGCAAGCGCAACTGGATCACGCTAAAGCGCTCTTTGATGAGGCGCTGTATTCCGATACGGCAAGCACCAAAGGGGGCGAGTCGTTGTTACAAGTGGTGAAACATATAGAAAAAACGGCAAGGAAGCGTCGTAAACCAACGCAAAACGTATTACCTCCACTCTAAAAGAGGTCATATCGGACATAAAAAACACCGCTCATTGAGCGGTGTTTTTTTTCGATATAGCGCCGTTTATATGTATCAATGCTACGTCCATTTTTCTTTCATGACACTCACTTGATATAACACCCACGGCGTTAATCGATGATATTGGTACGGCACTAATAAGAAAATCACGTTTTCTAATGCGATCGCACCAAATAAGTCGGCAGGCCGGTGCATTCCCAACCAGAGCCGTGAGTAGGCCACACCTGCCGCCCAGAGTAGCAATGCCGTACATAATACGTAGCGCTTCTTCATTAAAAACAAGCGACTAAAAAATAATAAACACAAGGTTACAAACGTCGTATGTCCGGATGGAAACGCGTAATTCACTTCAGTTTGCCAATTTGACCAACGCCAGTGAGACACTCGCCCCTCCATTTCAGCAATTTTTTGCGTTTTATCACGATGAGTAAACGTATAAAAATCACGAGGGGATGCAATGACTGCAGCTTGAGCCATCACCGTGGTATACGGTCTGGGACTGTGCGTGACTTGTTTCATCACATTTTTTAATCCGAGACTGAGTATCAGTAATAAAAATAATTGAATCAATGCATTGGTTTTAAATTCAGCACTCAGTTGCGATCGCCAAACCACACAAGACATTAGCACTACCAATGTCAAAATACAGCCAAACGTTGAGGCACTCGCCGATAACCCGTCCCAAAAAAGACCGACAATAACGTGCGGTGAAGACAACAAATCCACTGGGTATAATAGGTATGAAATAGCCGTAATCAGCAACAAGAAAACAGCAACAATGACAAGATGATATTTGAAGCGGTCAAAAAGCGGAGTGTATTGGTTCATCATGGATAACTAAATAATTCAATCATTTATCACGCATTCAACCCTCAGGTAAATGCACGATAAAATACAGTCAAACGCAGGCCGCGACGGGCACGTTAACGCAACGAGCAGTGTGGTCGAGCCAAAAGCGGAATAACAAAAAACCGTCCGTTCTAGCAACTATGCAGAGCGGACGGTTTGTGACAATCATGTGGTCAATAGAATAGTGTCACCGTAATGACAAAGACCTACCACACGTTGGTCATATTATTTTTCATTCCAACGAGTAATTGATTCTGCAATCACTTCTTTCGCTTCTTCAATTGATCCCCAGCTTTCAACTGTTGTTGTCCCTGGTTTTTTAAGATCTTTGTAGTGATTAAAGTGGAATTCAATTTGCTTAATCAGCTGTGGTGGCAGGTCATCAAGCGTTTCAATCGCATTGCCAGTGTTACGGTCATCGGCAGGAACCACAACGACTTTATCATCCACTTCGCCATCATCGACAAACTTCATCACACCGATCACTTTCGCTTTAAGGAAGATACCGGTCGTTAGCGGCTGGTCTGTGATGATCAACGCGTCTAACTCATCGCCATCTTCATCCAGCGTTTGAGGGATAAAACCATAGTTTGTTGGTTTCGCAAAAATTGTTGGCTCAACACGATCTAGTTCGAACACAGCCAGTTCACGGTTCCATTCAATTTTATGATTGCTACCCGCTGGGATTTCAACAACCACGTTGACAAGGCCGTTGTTATAATCACCAGGCGTTAAAATTTTGTTAAAATCTGACATTTCAGGTTCCTGTATAAGTACTTTGTTTCCGGACTATTTTATCAGCTTTTATAAAGCAGCGGTATCCTTAACTGCCACCCAAATAACAAGATAGAATATCAACTTTCGCTTCGATTCGCGGTGACTCACCCGAATCAGCGGTGGTTCGCACTATTTCGATTAATTGATAACCACCCACTATAATGGCCGCAACAAACTGTCGAGTTTTGGATGCACCACTTTGCGTTTGACTGTCACCGAATAAAAGCTTTCATAAACATCGGGTAATAACATGTATCGTTTCAAGCTACCATTATCGAGCTCATCTTTGACCACGACTTCAGGCATTACCGCTAAAGCTCCCGTATCACGAGTTAAAAGACGCAGCATCGCCATATCATCAGACTCAGCAACAATGATCGGCTTTAAGTGGTATTGGGCAGAAAAAGAGTTAAACGCGGCGCGCAGTGGGTTCTCGCCATACGGCAATACCCAGCGCTGTTGCCGATAGCGTTCATCAAACTCGTCGTTAAGATCCAAGCCGGGAGGCCCGATAATCGCAACAGCTTGACGTGCCAAAACGCGACTTTGCCAATGGGGTTTACTCGTATCATGGAGTGGCGTATTCGTCAGTGCCACATCAATTTGCAACTCATTCAGCGCTTCCAATAAACCGGTTTGGCTCATCGATTGCAATACATAGCCACAATCATTTTGTGCAATCAGCGGCTGAACAAACTGCTCAATAAAGTTACGCGAAATGGTCGACAGCATGCCAATTCGAATGGTCGAACCAGCCAACCCCTTGCCACTGGTCAATAATTTTTCTAATTCTTCCCCATTATGAAAGATATCATCGGCATAATTTAGCGCATGATAGCCCCCCTCAGTAAGGGTTAAACGCCGTCCTTTACGCTCAAATAATTGAACATTCAAAGATTGCTCTAACTGCTTGATTTGAGAAGATAAAGCAGACTGAGATATATGCAGATTTTGCGCCGTTTGCGTCAAGTTACCCTGCTTGGCTACTTGCCAAAAATAGTATAAATGATGGTAGTTAAGTCGACTCATAGTTCTCTTAAACAGAATGATTTGTCATTAATTATGTATTTTACTTAACATTCATACACTTTCACAATAGCCACCATTGTTAAAAGTGTGAGGTCTATCATGTCTTCTTTATTTCTGGTTACACCACTACGTATGATGTTACTGGGCTTAGTGGCGATTCTAGGATTTACGATTCTTCGATATAGTTGGGTAGCATTCAGTGGCGAGCACGATCGTCGCCGTTTTATACAATCGTTATTACTAACGATAGCCACTGTGGTATTAGTGATTACGGCCAATCATTTAGCCATTTTCTGGGCTGCGTGGGTATGTGTCAGTTTGTCTTTGCACCGTTTAATTCTATTTTACCCAGACAGACCGCGAGCCCAATTAGCCGCGCACAAGAAGTTTCTTCTTGCGCGCTTGAGTGAGCTATTACTTGCCGCCGCTTTTGTTAATCTCTACCTTCAGTTTGATACGCCATATATTCATGACATTGTGCATCAAGCAGCGCTGCCTACGTCCCACGCACTGCACCTTAACTTCGCAGCTATATTACTCGCGCTGGTTGCTCTGATTAAATGTGCTCAGTTACCTATGCACGGCTGGTTAATACAAGTAGTCGAAGCGCCGACCCCAGTGTCTGCTTTGTTACATGCTGGTATTGTCAATCTAGGCGGTATTCTTCTGCTCTTCTTTTCACCGATTCTGGCGGCCAGTAGTGCGGCCAGCTGGTTACTGATTGTGTTAGCCGGCATCAGCACTGTGATCGCAGGCTTAGTCAGTACCACGCGCATTAGTATTAAAGTTAAGCTCGCGTGGTCAACCAGTTCACAAATGGGATTAATGCTGGTCGAGATTGCGCTAGGTCTTTATGAAATGGCGTTATTACATCTCTTTGCTCACTCTTTTTACAAGGCATACTCATTTTTAAATAGTGGTAATACCGTTAACCATTATCTCGCCGCCAAACTCGCTGGCGACGAAAAGCCGAAACTGCATCATTGGCTTTATGCCTTGCTCGCCACAGCCTTGATGATGGCCATCACTCAATGGCAATTTGACTTTTTACCGAGTCTCACCGCAATGGCATTAGTGTTGTTTGCAATGACAAGTTTGCTCGTCCCCAGTTTCACCCGAGCCGATCATGGCCGTATCCCCAAAATTTTGATTACCATGTGCTTCGGTGCCGGTCTGCTGATTCTCTATACCAGCGCCAAACACTCTCTCACAACGTTCGCGCTACCGGATCCAGTGTTAAATATCTGGGCTGATGGATTCATCGCTTTACTCTTTGTCACCTTATTTGTGTTGTCATTAACCTTGCAATATTGGCCACATATCCCGGTCATGAAACGCTTATTTATTTGGTTAAATGCTGGTGGTTACCTCGATGAGTGGGCGACCAAACTCACACTGACATTATGGCCCAGCGAATCGCTACTCGAATTACGCCAACATCAATGGAACACCAATCCTGAGGTAAAATAATGACTGCATTCAATGAAAATTTCTCATTTACCGCCATCGCTCGGGAGGCGTCTTCTTCTATAGCTCCTGCGTGGCCTCTCGATCGCTCTGTCGCGGTCAACCCATGGTGGCCACAGCGTCATGAGCGTATTGAACAAACCTTTGCTGAACAGGCCGTATTAACCGGAGAAACCGGCTTAATGCCACTGACCTACTATGCAGAAAAGTGGGGCACGCAGATTCAACCGATACATCTTGAACAGGCGCTAGCCGAGTTAAACAGTCCTTTTACCGTAGACCAACTGGAACAATGGCTCTCAACTCCCAATACCGCGTTGCCACGCTGGCATACCCTGGGTGCTCTGATGGATCGTGAGATTCCTTCGGCACAAGGCCACAGTTGGCCACAAGAAGTACTGCAGCAAATTAGTCAATTTGTGGCGCTCTACCATCAATATCCGACACGCTTCGACGCCGACGGTAAAAATGGTGAACACCTGTATCAAAGCTGGTTAGAAGTCGTCACTCGCGACAAAGGTATCAAAACCTTGTTGGGGGTTGATCTGCTGCCCTACTTTGCTCAACTACCCACCTCACTTGAGGATATGCTTGCCCTATGCGAAGAGCAGTGGGCGCCGATGTTACAAACCAAAGATGGGGCTTATGCCTATACTCGGGCGGCGTTGCATTTACTTTCCGGCTGGGCGGGCTGGCAAGCATGGCTCGACTGGCAAGCCAATCTTGAGCAGCAACACATCGATATTCCGCATACTTTAGGGCTGACCACTATTGTCCTTGCATGGAACTATGTACTGTGGCAATGGCTAAAACATCACTCGACATCAGCGTTTGATTCAATCTCAACAAGGATTGCCAATCAGGCACGCTCGATTCACGACGATTATCTACTGGCCGAGCGTCAACTGGCGCCAATGTGGGTATGGCAACGTGCACTAGAACTGAGTGTCCACCAGCCTTGGGTCACTCAAGTGCAGGAGACAAAGCCCGCAACACCGAACGGTCGGCCTAGCCTGCAAGCCGTCTTTTGTATCGATGTGCGTTCAGAGCCGATGCGCCGAGCTTTAGAGCAACAAGACCAAGGGGTCGAAACACTCGGTTTTGCTGGTTTCTTTGGGCTGCCCATTGCCTACCACACGCACGACGATAGAATTTCACGCCCGCAATTACCCGGTTTACTTGCCCCCGATTTAGTGGCGCAACAAACAAAAATGCAGCCCGAACGCTGGCTGCGCCTGACCCAATTAGGCTGGCAACATAGTTTGGAAAAACCGTCATCCAACTTGGGGATGATTGAAGCGGGCGGGTTATTAAAACTGGTCAGTTTATTCAAGCGGGTTATTTTGCAAAAAGGCAGCAGTAATCCAATCAATCGCGACGCACGTCATAACGATAACTGGCAGCTCAAACGCCACAACGTGCCATTAACCGATGATGAAAAAGCGGAACTCGGCGCTGGCATCCTTAAAGCCATGGGCGTGAGTGAGCGTTTAGCTCCGGTGTTCCTGCTCACTGGACATGGTAGTGAAACTTGTAATAACCACACCGCTTCCGGTTTAGACTGCGGCGCCTGTGGGGGACAAACCGGGGAAGTGAACGTCAAAGTCTTAGCGCAATTACTCAATGACGCAAGTGTACGTAACAGCATGCCGAAGTATGGCGTCAAAGTCCCAAATGATACCGTGTTCTATGCGGCCATGCATAATACGACAACTGACGATATTGAAGTCTATGATGCGCCATCCACTCCTTGGATGAATGGGATAGCCAGTGCCAGCCAACAAGCACGCCGTACACGACTAGAACAATTTGAGCATGCACCAACCACCACGGATGTAAAACGCTTCTTTAAGCAACGAGCAACCAACTGGGCACAAATGCGCCCAGAATGGGGGTTATGTAACAATGCTGGCGTATTCATCGCCCCGCGGTCGTTAACCAAGCATATTGACTTAAAAGGACGTGCCTTCTTGCATGAATACGATGTCGCCCAAGATCCACAATTCGAGCAACTAGAGAAAATCATGACGGCACCACTGCTGGTGACCAACTGGATCAACATGCAATATTACGCTTCAGTGGCGGTGCCAGATAAATACAGCAGCGGTAACAAGTTACTGCATAATATTGTCGGAGGGCACATTGGTGTTTTTGAAGGCAATGGCGGCGATTTACGTATTGGTTTGTCGACACAATCGGTGCACGACGGCCAGCAATATCGTCACCAACCCGTGCGCTTAAGTGCGTTCATTCAAGCCCCGAAAGAGGCGATTGATCAAATCTTGGCGCGCCATCAAGATGTTGCCTCGCTGGTCGACAACCAATGGTTATTTATCTACCACATCGATAATAATCACCACGTATGGAAGCGCCATCGTGATGGCTGGCTTGCCCAATCAAAACAAATGACGGAGAGTGTCAATTGAAAACGCTTCAGTTGAGCGCGCAAGCGCAAGATTTAGAGATTGCCGCCCACTTATTACAACAAGGCAAACTGGTCGCGTTACCCACGGAAACGGTCTACGGGCTGGCAGCAGATGCCACGCAACCAGAGGCGGTTTCACGTATTTTTGCTGCGAAAGGTCGTCCTGCCAACCATCCTTTAATTGTGCATATTGGCAGTGTGGAACAATTATCTGATTGGGCAAAAGACATTCCACCACAAGCGTTGGACCTAGCAAAAGCATGCTGGCCGGGCCCAGTTACTCTGCTATTGTCTAAAGCTGATCATGTGTCACCGGTCGTCACAGGTGGGCTCAATACTATCGCGATACGGATTCCGGCTCATCCCGTGATGCTCGCGTTCCTAAAACAGCATCGCCTAGCCGTCGCGGCGCCATCAGCGAACCCATATAAGCAGCTAAGTCCAACCAATGCAAAACAAGTCTGTGCTGGCTTAGAGGGCAAAATCGATGCTGTCGTTGACGGTGGTGATTGCTTATTTGGATTAGAATCAACCATTATCGATATGACCTCTTCGCAGCCGAATGTACTGCGTGCCGGCCCGGTGACCGCACAGGAACTTGGCGAAATTCTGGGAACTGAGGTGCATTATCCGCAACATCATGATGTGTCGGTGCCAGGAAATGTTGGTAGTCACTATCAGCCTAAAACGGTATTACGCTTGATAACTAACCTGCCACAGGCACTCGCAATGCGTGATACGCAAGCACAGTATGTTATCTTGCATCATTGTGTATTAGACATACTGCCACAAGGTATCCAAGCACTCGCAATGCCAAATGAAGCCGTCGCTTATGGACAATGCTTATATCGTATATTAGCTGAAGCCGACGCACTTAATCCTGATGAAATCTGGCTAGAGTGCCCACCTCAAGGCGAAGTATGGAATGCGGTGAACGACCGCTTAAGCCGAGCGGCGATTCCTGAATAAAATCGTTGATAATAAAAAAGCCCCGTATGGGGCTTTTTGTCGTATCAGTGTTGTCAGGTCACGGTAGAACACAACGTTTCTACCTAATGAGCCGAATTAATGCCGGTTTTTCCAGACAGTTTGGACATTACAAAATTCATAAAGCCCGAAATCAGATAATTCTCGTCCATAACCACTTTTCTTAACACCGCCAAACGTCACACGTGGATCGCTCCCACAATAACCATTAATAAATACCCCGCCACATTCTAATTGCGCGGCGAGCTGTTCAGCACGTTTTTCGTCACCGCTATAGATGGTGGCGCAAAGGCCAAAATCACTATCATTGGCTAAGCGGCATGCATGTTCAGCATCGTTGGCAACGCTGATCGCCGCAACAGGGCCAAACATCTCTTCTCGAAATGCGGTCATATCAGGGGTGACATCAGCGAGCACAGTCGGTTGATAATAATTACCTGCACCGGCCACTTTATCTCCGCCAAGTAATAAACTGGCTCCCTGTTGTAGCGTCCGTTGAACTTGATCGTGTAGCTCATCACGCAAATCAAAACGCGCCATAGGTCCAATATAGTGCTCATCTTTACGTGGGTCACCAACGGCTAAGTCTTTGACCGCCGCGACGAATTTCTGCGTAAATTCTTCAGCGATTGACGCGTCGACGATGAAACGTTTTGCCGCGGCACAAACCTGACCATTATTTTGATAACGCCCAGTAACCGCCGCTTTCACCGCTTGGTCTATGTCTGCATCGGCTAAAACAATAAAGGGATCAGAGCCACCTAATTCTAATATGGATTTTTTCAGGGCGGCGCCCGCTTGAGCACCAATGGATTTCCCAGCGCCCACACTCCCGGTAAACGCAACACCAGCGAGACGATCATCCGCAATGATTTCACTGACACTGTCATTGGTGGCGTGCACCAAAGAAAAGACGCCTTTAGGTAATCCGGTCGAATTGAGAATACGCTCAATCATATATGCACACCCCATAATATTGGGCGCGTGCTTCAGGATATACGTATTACCCGATAGAATCATCGGCACAGCACCACGCATCACCTGCCACAAAGGAAAGTTCCACGGCATAATGCCAAGCAACACGCCTAGCGGCCGAAACTCTTGCACGGCTTGTTGGTTTTCAACGAGCGTTGGTCGAGTCGCTAACATATCTGGACCATGCTCAGCATACCAATCACATAAATTCGCGCTTTTACTAACCTCTCCACGAGCTTGATTAATGGGTTTTCCCATTTCAAGAGTCATCATTTGCGCCAATTCTTCACTGTTATTGCGTAAGGCCTGCCCTATAGCGATCAGTGCATCCACTCGGTCTGCTAATGACGTACATTTCCACGGTTTCGATGCTGCGAAACTTTGCTGCAAAACGCGCTCTACTTGTTCATGAGAATCAAACGGATAGGTAGAGATTGTCTCACCAGTAATGGGAGATATCGTCTTGGAATCATTTGACGTTGCAGTACTCATAATGGATTGTCCTTTTGACTGATGAATTCATGTCGCTCGGTATTACTTCAATGGGTGCTCAACGTAGAACGAAATGTCAATCACCACATTAAGTAAACAGCATAACCAAAAACAGCACCGCAATACAATTACTCCTCCAACATGCCGATAAAGCCGTTGTCGACATCGTGATACTCGCCTTTACAAAAAATGATAAAACAGTCATTACAAGACCATTTCTAATCCTAAGCAATAAAAGATAACATTATCGTAAAGTCACTGGAAATTAACATTACCGTGACGTTGTTATTCC
>JBQGON010000078.1:11951-15751 GCA_052087065.1 Vibrio sp.
CCGAATACCATATAGTATCGCACGACCTTTATGCATTTAATTCAAATAGCTTTTAGAAAGCGCTCTCGCGTAATAGGTTAAACCATCCAAAAATAACAATGATGTGGTTTTTAATTTTACAAATAAGGCGAACAGAATGGCAACGCAATGTGATCATAAAAACCAACTTGTGCGGCAGCATCGTACGATTTGGGATAAATTGAGCGGGGTAAAAGAGGTTTATATCTGTAAAAAGTGCGAAAAGCTTATTAAGTTAAAAGAAAGTAAACGCTTACCTTAGATAGTAACCATCACCGCTCTACTCATGTCCTTGTTTACGTAGTGATAAAAACAGTCGCTGACATACGTCAGCGGTTGACTCCCCCTTGCTTACCTTCTGATTACTTCATCCTTCACATCAACGGCTCAGTGATACCTAGAGACTTGGATTATGTCGCGAAACTGGTATCCTTATCTTATATTTTCCAGCGGATATAAACGACATGATTGACAACGGTACTCTGATTGAGACTTTGGATGAGCTCGAAACCTTTCTTATTCAAATTGAAAGTGGCAGCCTAGGTCTAAATAATGCTGCTGGTGTGGCACTAGCGACACACAACACAACGGGCAAGCCGTTTATTGCTGTTCTCGATGATCAGCATCAATTACTGCTGGGTCGCTGGGTCACCAAAGAAGTCGCAGAAGCAGGCGCTGATATGGTCAGAAATGGCACGAATAAACGCCATTAATGGTGAGAGCCATTAAATAACAAACGCTTCCTAAGGGAAGCGTTTGTTATTGCTAATTAAACATTCGCTTACTGGCAAATATCACTGAGGATAGTTGGTGCCCCCGAACCTTGAATAACTAGACCAATGTCAAACGTCTGGTTAGGCTGCATCGTCTGATTCCATGAGATTGGGGTTGCTTCATACACACCACTCCCAGTCACGTTCGCATTCCAACTATCAGTCACCGTCGCTCCAGAGCCAAACTGAAAACGAATGCTCCAATCACTGACGGGATGGTCGCTCTGATTGGTGACTTTAATCCCCGCTTGGAAGCCACCATTCCATGTATCACCTTGCGAATAAATACAAGTAAACGCACCACTATTATCATCATCACCAGTGCCTGCGCCATTATCGGCCGATGATCCCCAGTTACGGACAATATTGCGGACATAACGCCCCGACGCGGTTAAGTCGCTATCAGACCAATTTCCTGTCGGACTGACGCCGGGTTTAATAATAGAAGCCCCTTCATCTTTATCACTGACCGCCCAATTCACATTAGTAATGTTATTGGTTTTCATGAAATCAACCCACTCTTCGACACTTTGTGCCGCAACCGTTCCATCGCCATCTGCATTCACCGTGCCCCACTCAGTGACCATCAATGGGGCACCATTATTCAGGGCCGTCACCGCTTTGCTACGAAAGTATTGGCGATGCGTCCCTGCATAGAAATGCAGCGCATACGCGACATTGACATCATTAATTGGGTCTCGAGAGGCATCATCAACATTTTGTGACCAATTCGGCGTCCCCACCACAATCAAGTTGTCTGGGTCAATGGCGCGAATTTCTGCGATCACCGCCTCAGCATAAGGCTTAATGACCCCCGACCAGCTTACTTGCAGCGGTTCATTATAGATCTCATAGATCACGTTATTGGTATCACCGTATTTTTGTGCCATCTGTTTGAAAAATTCGATGGCCTCTTGTTGATGATCTTCGGCATGATGTGAATGAAAATCGATAATGACATAGATATCGTTGGCAATCGCGGCATCAATCACTTTCTCAATACGTTCAACATTGCCTGATGGGTCTTCTATGTATGAACCATCATTATCGACCCCCAGAGCGACACGAACAATCGAGCTTTTCCAGTCATCTTTGAGCCATTTGACGACTTGGGCGTTATACATTTTCTCTTGTTTCCAACCAGTATTACTCCAAAAAAAGCTGTTACCTGAGAAGCTTTTGACCTCACCGCCACTCAATATTTGACTGCCATTGGTTGTCAGTGCCGGCACCGCAGCAAATGCACTGCCACACGCCATGGTCAGAGCAAGAGTCAATGCTTTGATGGTCATAACCTTATTAGCCACTTTCATGTTGTTACCTCTATATCCATAATTGGGTTTCGATGTTTAGTAAATGAGCGTAGATACTGCGCAGTGCCGCGCACCGACATCGTTCAATACCGATACTGCTTTGTATAGATTAGATGAATACACGATTCACATTGAGGAATGTAAAAGTAGACTGGAACCAACATGCAATTTTAAAAATTAGTGCCTGATAGGGTGTGAGCAAGACATAACTTTGATGAAATCTTGCTCACTTTTGGTAGAGGAAGAACTAAACTTGGTAAAATGATATATCTTGTGATTATGTCCTGCATAGTCATATCAACATCGCTGCTGACCAACAATCACGTTGCTACCGACCTCATTAGCTTAAGAGCGACGTGAGCAACGTGACTGTCTTACTCACTCGACCTGGTCAGTCTCTTCTAACCATCGATATAAAGTGCGACGAGTAATACCTAAGATTTCTGCGGCTTGTGCTTTATTGCCTTGAGTTTGTTCCAGCACATAGTCGACATAATCTTTCTGAATCGTTAACAACTTGGGTAAAGCATCAGCATTTAGCGAATCAAATAAGCCAATGGGATTCCCCTTAACAGAGCTGCGAATACGCTGCGGTAAATGTTCAGGAAGAATTTCATCACCTTCACAAAATATGGCCGCTCGCTCCATGGCATTTTGTAATTCACGAACATTCCCTGGAAACGGATAGTTCAATAACTGCTGCCATGTGGCATGGCTTAATTGCAGTGCATTGGTTTTACCCGATTGCTGCTGACGCCCTAAAAATTGTCGAGCCAACAATGCAATATCATAACCCCGCTCACGCAACGGCGGTACTTGCAGCGTAAACGTTTCTAAGCGAAAGAACAGATCTTCTCGAAACTCACCTTGCTGCACTCGAGTTTCCAGATCTCGATGGGTCGCGGTCACGATGCGAACATCTACAGCAATCTCTTTATCGCTGCCCACCGGGCGAATCGTCCCTTCTTGTAATACGCGGAGTAATTTTGCTTGCAGTGCATGAGGCATTTCACCAATTTCATCGAGGAGAAGTGTGCCCCCTTCCGCTTCACGAATCAGCCCTTGTCGTGCTTTATTCGCCCCCGTGTATGCGCCAGCCGCATGCCCAAAAAACTCACTTTCTAATAGCTCAGCAGGAATACCTGCACAGTTTACCGCTAAAAAAGGCCCTTGCCGACGTTCGCTCTGCTGATGGACAGCCCGCGCGACCAACTCTTTACCCGTACCACTTTCTCCCAGAATCAGGACCGGACTGTCGGCTCGCGCAACCTGCCGGATGGTTTTGAATAGATGCTGCATGGTGGCGCTTTCGCCCAGCATCCCGAAGAACTGACTACCCTCCGCCTGTCGTTTCAACTGACGATGCTCCAATAAACGTTGCACAGTGAGTAAGCAGTGATCCATATCGAAAGGTTTCGTTAAAAATTCATCGGCGCCTTGTTTCAGGGCTTCGACGGCTTGTTGCACGCTGCCAAATGCCGTAATCAATAATATTGCAGGCGGATTGCCTATCGCCTTAACCTCTGGCACCAATGTCATACCATTGCGCCCCGGCAAACGTAAATCTGAAATCACCAGATCAAATGTATCTTGCACAAGCTGCTCAGATGCAGCTTCTGCAGACTCCACCGACGTCACTGCATAGCCTTCCCCCTCTAATTCTTCATAGAGTAATTCTGCAAGATCGCGATCGTCT
>JBQGON010000079.1:0-15734 GCA_052087065.1 Vibrio sp.
AGGATCCTGGTGTGTTAGTGTTATCCAAAATGGCGGGTGCAGCGGAAGAGTTGGATGGCGCACTGATTGTCAATCCCTACGATATTGAGAGTGTCTCCGAAGCATTGGCGAAAGCGATACAAATGCCACTTGAAGAGCGTATTGAACGTTGGAAGAGTATGATGGAGGTATTGCATCGTAATGATATCGATACATGGCAACGACGTTTCCGGCAAGATCTGAAAGCGCATCCGCACCCAGTACTATAACGCGTTCCTTGGCCAGCATTGTTGATGCTGGCTTTTTTTATGTTATCACTTATCACTGATAATACGTTAAATATCATCGGCTAGAGACAACGATGAATGAATAAGGTATAACGTTATTTGGGAAAAATTGTATAGGTAATGGAATGTATATACATAATTTTGAAGCATTTATTATAGCAATCACCATACTGACATTGACGCCAGGTTTAGATACAGCCTTGGTTATTCGTAATACCTCACGTTCTGGCTTACAAGACGGATGTGTGACGAGCTTTGGTATTTGTTCCGGATTATTTGTGCACGCATTGTGTTCAGCTATCGGTGTTTCCGCTATTTTGGCACAGTCCGCCGAATTATTTCAGATCGTCAAAGGGCTGGGCGCTGCCTATCTAATTTGGCTCGGTCTGAGTAGTTTACGGACCGTTTTCCAAGGAGCCGTCAAAGGGATGGACGCCGACAAAGTTCAAGCAGGGCACTCCGACTTTAACGCGCGCCGTTCTTTGCGTGAAGGGTTTCTCTCAAATGTACTGAACCCTAAAACCGCCGTGTTTTATTTGGCGTTTTTACCGCAATTTATCAATCCAGAGCATTCAGCTGTTTTACAATCCCTGTTCATGGCGAGCATTCACTTTATTATTGCGATGATTTGGCAGTGTGGTTTGTCGGGGTTACTTAGTAAGGCCAAACATTTGTTGAAAAGTACCAAGTTTACGACATCCATGGAAGGCGTCACGGGAACCGTGTTAATTGCACTTGGCGTAAAACTCATGATAGAGCAGCGTTAAACAGCCTTCGTTGGGGTATGAAAAAGGCGAAGTCCAGAGGGCTTCGCCTAAGCGTTAAATTGTCATCACGTTGTGCTGTCCTTGCCTAGCATCATTTTCTGTTACGACGTTTGCGAGGCGAGTACTTTTTCTTCACTGGCAGGTGTGAAATACAGGCGAGTTTCTTTGGCAACGACATGGCGCAGTAAGATCAGGCCAATCAGGTTAGGTATGGCCATCAGTCCATTGACGATGTCAGCAATGATCCAAATGAGATCCAACTTAAGAAATGCGCCTGAAGCAATTAACACGATAAACAGTAGCTTATAAGGTAATATAGCTTTTGTGCCTAACAAGAATACCACGCAGCGCTCACCGTAGTAGTTCCAACCTAAAATCGTGGTGAAAGCAAAAAACATTAAGCCAATGGAAACTAGGATGGGGCCCCAAGTTTGCGCATCCAAACCGACAGCAAAGGCGTGGGTTGTCATTTGGGCGCCCGCATAATCGCTTTGCCACGCTCCCGTTAAAATCAAGGCTAAGCCTGTCATTGTACAAATCAGTATGGTATCGAAAAACGTACCTGTCATTGAAATCAGCCCTTGGCGCACACACGACTGAGTTTTCGCGGCGGCCGCCGCCATCGGCGCGCTGCCAAGCCCCGATTCATTGGAGAATACACCGCGTGCGATCCCTGATTGAATGGCGAGCATGATAGACGCGCCTAAGAAGCCACCGGAGGCTGCGCTAGACTGAAAGGCAGATTGTATGACTAAATGAATGGCTGGCAACACTTGGTTTGCGTTGGTGATGATAATCGCGATGCAGGCGACCACATAAAACACCGCCATTGTTGGCACAATTTTTCCAGCAACTTTAGAAATAGATTGAATACCACCGATGGTCACTATCGCGACGAGTACCGTTAATACGGCCGCTGTATAGACTTTATCAATACCAAATGAAATGTGTGTGGCATCGACAATGGCATTCACTTGAGCAAAGGTCCCAATGCCGAAACACGCGACTCCCAGAGCAAAAATAGCAAAGAGTACGGCTAAAACATTCGAACCTACACCATATTTTAAATAGTACATTGGGCCACCGACCATCTGCCCATTGGCATCTGATCGGCGATATTTTATCGCCAGTAAACATTCTGCATACTTGGTTGCCATACCAAATAAAGCCGCTAGCCACATCCAAAATAACGCGCCAGGACCACCGATTTTTATTGCGGTAGCAACGCCAACAATATTGCCTGTACCTATGGTTGCCGATAAGGCAGTACATAAGGCTGCAAATGCTGATATATCACCGGGTGTTTGAGTTGCTTTATCTTTGCTAAAGACCATCTTTAGCGCAGTCGGTAGGTGACGAAACTGGATTAAGCCTAAACGAAAAGTAAAATAAGCACCGGTACCGACAAGCAAAATAAGCAGTGGGGGGCCCCACACAAAGTGGTCGATGGTGGTTAGTGTATCTGTTAAAGTGGTCATTATTATTAGTTCCCCTTAATAAACAAAAGCTAAGGAGAAGAGGGAAAGGGGATCGGCAGGAATAGTGCACATGTAGACTCGTATATTAACGAAGTCGCCTTTCTCTCCTCTGTCCTTTTGCCTGAGAGTTTCGTCTCACGAAAGTGAGATTTGCTCCTTCGGCGACCGATCAAACGGTTCTCTCCAGAGGTTCCTCCAACTACAGTCCTCGCTTATTCTCTATATAAAGAATAACGCACCTGAAAGATTTACTTCTTCGGTGGGTATGTATGCCTGAATGGGTTTTAGCTAGGCAAACATCCTCTCTCCTGCAGTCTTCACTGGAACAATTATCTAGTACATCGATAATTTGTGGCGAAGATATTAGCGAAAAGATCTTGTGATGTCATCCACAAAATTTGCATTTATAAAAATTGCGATGAATAAAGCTATGGTCGGCATGAGTAAAAAGACGAAGAGGTGTATGATAGTTGTTGTTTTTGTCTTAAACTGATGAAATACAATTCAAATGAAACAAAATTACCGAGGAATATACTTTTCTCTGACCATTCGTTTTGTTTCAATGGTATAAAGCATTATGCTAAGGAGCATATCAAGTATGACTCGACTGATTGCGATAGCAGTATTGCTTATTATTGCTTTTGTATTTGTGCGTTACGGAACGAATGCACGATTACAAAAAAGTGTAGTGATCACGGTGGGCTTAGGTCTTGTTTTATATGTCGTATCAGTGGTGGTTGTTGAATTATTTCGCTGATCTATGAGTGAGGAGAAAAAGCGTGGAGCAAAATCATTCTGATGAGCATGATGATGTCGTCGTTATTGAAGAACGTGATAAACGGACTTATCTATACATCGGTATTGCCGCTGCTATAGGGTTAGCGCTGGGAGGGCTCGTGGGCTCTACAGTGACGTCGTCTAAGTGGGAAAGTGCTTATCATCAACTCAATAAACGTTATGGGGCTTTGAAACAAGAGACTCATCAACAAACCAATGATGCGCAAGCCACCATTGCTAAAACCAAAGACAGTATTCAGAAACAAATTGATGCGGCTGTCGCTAAGGTAAACGCTCAGAAAGATGACAAGATTAAAGCGTTAGAAAAACAAGTCTCCGAACTTGAGAAAGTGAATTCATCATTAGATGACAAAGTCACGACGCAAAAGCAAACTATTGCCAAAGTTGATAAGCAGAAAAAATCGTTGAACCGTAAAGCCGATTTGCAGGCGAGCGTATTCGAGCGTTCAAGAGAGATTTTTCAAAAAGAATTAAAAACGAAGCAAGAGCTGGAACAATTGCAAAAAGAGCGTGATGATTTAGCCCCTAAACTTAAGACATTAAAAAAAGATTGCGATCTCTATCTTGCCGGAACGTCTTGGGATGCAAAATCGGATGCGTGTGACAAGCAAGATGAAGCAAAGTCTCGGCTTTCACAACTGGATCAAATGATTCATGTTCATCGTATGGATCTCAAGCAAATTCAAGCGTTAACTAGTGAAATTGGTCTAGACGGTTCTCACTAATTTGATGATTATAAATAAAAAAGCCCAGTTTTTACTGGGCTTTTTTATTTGACGCTGTGCACGTTGCTTGGGCAGGTCACTTAGTCTCTAAAGTTTTCAAACTGAAGGGGTAATTCAAGTTCAGCCCCTCGTAAGTGCGCAATAGCGGTTTGTAAGTCATCGCGCTTTTTACCTGTAACGCGCACTTTTTCACCTTGAATGGAAGCTTGGACTTTTAGTTTCGCGTCTTTTAGCATCTTAACGATTTTCTTGCAGGTTGCGGTATCAATACCTTGCTTGAAAATCACATCTTGATGCCACTTCTTGCCTGTACGTGTCGGAGATTGGATGTCCATCGCTCGCTGATCCACACCACGCTTCGCTAATTGATTACGTAGAATATCCATTAACTGGCGTAATTGGAATTCACCTTCGCAGGTGAAGGACACAGTAATATCCTTGAGTTCAATCGAAGCGTCAACATTACGAAAATCGAAGCGGGTCGTGAGCTCTCGTGCCGCGTTTTCCCCGGCATTGCGTAGTTCGACTGCATCGGTTTCAGAGACAATATCAAATGACGGCATAATGGTGTTTCCTTATCGCGCTATTGTTGAAGGTGACGCCGAGCTTGTACGGCATGGGCTAACATATCGAACATGGTTAGGGTATCTTCCCAACCCAGACACGGATCGGTAATGGACTGTCCATAGGTTAAGCGAGTAATGTCATCCATGGGTTGATTGCCTTCGATAATAAAGCTTTCAGCCATAATACCGGCGATGGCAGTGCTACCAGACTGTAATTGTTGGCTGATATTTTTAGCAACATCCAACTGTTTTCGATGTTGTTTTTGGCAATTTGCGTGGCTAAAGTCAACCACTAATCGCTGAGGTAATCCGTGTTGTTCGAGATGTGCACATGCTTCACTGACCGATGGCTGATCAAAGTTAGGGCCATCTGAGCCGCCACGCAAAATAATGTGACCAAAAGGGTTGCCATGCGTTTGATAAACGGTCATTTGGCCGTGCTTATCGGGGGAATAAAAGTAGTGTCTCGCTTGCGCGGCGCGAATGGCATCAACGGCAATCTTGACGTTGCCATTGGTCGCGTTTTTAAAGCCAACTGGACATGACAGGGCCGAGGCCATTTCACGGTGAATTTGCGACTCTGTTGTCCGCGCTCCGATTGCGCCCCAAGAGATGAGGTCGGCAATGTATTGGCCAGTGATCATATCGAGGAATTCGGTGCCGGTTGCTATGCCCATCTCGTTGATTTTAAGTAATAAATCTCGGGCTTGGCTTAAGCCATCACGTAGGGCGTATGAGCCATCAAGATGTGGATCTGTGATTAAGCCTTTCCAACCAACGACAGTGCGAGGTTTTTCAAAATACGTTCGCATGACAATACACAAATCTTCCTGGTATTGGGTTTGGATCTCGGCAAGACGACGTCCGTAGTCGAGAGCTGCATCGGTATCGTGAATTGAACATGGTCCGACGATCACCAGCAGGCGGTCGTCTTGACCAGTAAAAATAGCTTCAACTTGTTGACGAGAATCGGCAATACGTGTTGCCACTTCGTGACTTATTGGAAAGCGTTCGTTCAACTCGGCCGGGGTTGGCATTGGCCCTAATGCGTGGGTTCTTAATTCGTCGGTTTTTATTGGCATGATGTGCCTGTCCATTTATTGCGAAGACGTTAAGATAGCGAATTTAGAGGAGGGAATAAACTCTTGTTGTTGAAAACCAGCATTTTTTATTAATAAATGAAAATTTATGCAAAATATCGAAATAAATATTAAAATATTCTTGAGTTTTTGATCATCCATGGGTATTTTCACCGTAATGATAATAAAGAAGTAACGGAGCAAGAATGAGTGAACAAAAAATGAGTGTAATTAACGCTGGCCTAAATATAGGTACGGGAGTGCCTAGCGATGCGAGTCAAGGCGATAGCTCTGCCGTGTTCGTATCCTTGTCCGAGCTTATTGCTGAGCACGTATTTTATCATCCGGCATTAGTGTCTGGCACCGAAAACCTGAGTGATCTTGAGTTACAGTCTCTTGCTAGCATTTTGAATGAAAAATCGATTAAACAGCATTTTATTGCAACAGTAGTTGACAGCATTGAAGCGGCGATTACCGATAAAAATGCTGAGATTCAAGTGTCGCTAAGTGATAGTGATAGCCATCATTTTAAAACCTTAATCGGTGGGCGTAGTGTCGAGAGCGATGAAGTGAACCCTGCGATCGGGTTACGTGGTGTGTCGCGATTTGCTTCTGCCGATTACGCCGAAGGCTTCAAGCTAGAGTGTGATGTGATTAAAGCACTGCAGGGTTTAGGCTACCATATTGAAATTGTTATTCCTTTTGTGCGAGCACTCAGCGATGCCGCAACTATTATCGATCGTTTAGCAGAGCAAGGCTTGCCGCGCGGATTGAACGGTCTCAAAGTGTCTTACATGTGTCATGTTCCATCTGCTGCTTTGCTTGCTGATCGTTTATTACAGTACTTTGATGGTGTATTGATTGATTGGGATGCATTAACGCAGTGTACCTTAGGCATTGATAAATATAATGAAAAACTAGCGTATTTGTATAATCCAGAGAGCCAGTCGATCACCATGCTTGTCGATTACGTCACTTCTGCTGCAGAGAAAGTCAATAAGCCCTTGTCGATTGTGACGACGGATTTAGCCAACTATCCTAAATTACAAACCTATTTGTTAGAAAACCACAGTACGACGCGAGTGTTTAACTTTTAAGTATCTCAGTTGAGTACGCGCCGCTGATACGTGGTTCGATGTGAAAAAGGTATCTGCTTGCGCAGATACCTTTTTTGTTAAACGTGGCTCAAGACGAACGCTATTAATCTATCGGATTGAAATTTTTGGGTAATGGAATGGCTTCAATATCGACAATACGGCTTCGATTGAGAACGACCTTCCAGCGATAATACTGAGCAGGGCCCACATGGCTGTTTTCTTTAACAATTAAATTTAACAAGTGACGTTTTTCTACTTTTTCTTTACTGACTTGGCCATTATTAAGCACGTATAAGGTATTCGAGCCTTTATCCATCAAGCGTGTGATAGGTCGCAAGTCGATCATCATCGATTCGCGCGTTTGTTCATAGCCACTCAAAAAGCGTGAGGTGCGCATCTGCACTTTGGCGTGATAATGTAAAATTTGCTCTTCACGTTGCACCACTCGCTTTTTGCGAATGACTTTAATCGTATCCGGTAATTCTGCCAGTTGTTTATAGTCAAGCCATTCAAATTTTTGTCCTACAGGTTTACCGCGGGTCGGATCATGGTAGATACGCATCCAACGAGGTTTGCCTTTGCGGGCTCTTCGCCATAACCAATCTTTCACTTCGTCTTTAAAAATTTCGCGAATAGCGTAAAGAACGGCCATAACAATAATGAAAGAGGCGGTAATCTCACCTAAATAATCTCTCGCGGTGACGGCAAGAATGGTGACAAAAATCATGATAAAACCCGTCGCTCCGCCTTTTACCATGCGCCGCACGTTTTTACCTAACAGTTCTAGTTTTTCGTTCAACACGACTGGGTGCTCAATCAGTCGACGTAATAAGCGCATTTTATTACTCCGGCGTGTCGGATCTTCACTGACCTTAGGGCTGTTATAGTGATTGAGAGCCCGATGGGCTTGCTCTTTTTCCGCGAGAGTAATTAGGCGTTCTTTAACAGTTTTATAATCTTTGTCACGAGGGAGAGACGACACAATGGATAAGAACTTTTGTTCCGTATACCAAGATAAATAATTATCAATATTAGAATAGTAACGTTTGATACCTTCATCGTAAGGGACGTTACGTCTCAGCCGTTTGAGAATATCGAGCGACAGCTCGATGACAATATCGACTTCATCCGATATGTCTGTTTCTTCGTTGCTTTTGATCTGACTGACGGCTAAATCCAAAGCGGTCACATATTGATAGGCAAACAAACTAAGACTGACGCGATATTGTTGTGAAGACAGGCGACCACGCTGGGCAAGTCGACTGTGGACGAGCGGTAATAACATTTCATCACTGAAATAGGCGCGTTTTTGGTGAATCGCGGTGTGATAAAATTCGGTTTCGGAGATTATATCAGGCCCCAAACCGAGATCACCTGGAACAAAAAAATAGAAATCTACATCGACTTCTTTGCTTTCGGAGATTTGTGTACTGATTCTTAACGTGACAGCGTCATGTTTATCAACTCTGATCAACTAATACTCCCCAAAATAGTGATTATTTTATTTTTCGTTAGAGAAAGCATAACAGAGATAACGTATAATCTCTGCAAATTTGATGTGAGACAGTTTATATGATGAATATAGGTCGAATAAACCGCCTAGAAGTAGTGAGCAAAGCCGACTTTGGTGTTTTTCTTGATGCTGGAGAGTATGGTAAAGCACTATTACCCAGTCGTTATACTCCCGATGACATAGAAGTCGGTCAATACGTCGAGGCTTTTTTGTACTTTGATTCGGAAAATCAAATTGCTGCCACCACCGAGACGCCAATTGCCCAAGTGGGTGAGTGGGGATTGATGAAAGTGGAAGGCGTGAATAATGTTGGCGCATTCGTCAGTTGGGGAATTAAAGAAAAAGATCTGTTGATCCCTTATAGCGAGCAGCGTGGGCAGTTGTATGAAGGCCAAACTATTTTAGTCTATGTCTATAGCGATAAAGCCTCTGGACGTATCGTCGGTACGACAAAATTTAATAAATGGCTAGATCAAACCCCAGCCACCTATCAACCCAATCAAGAAGTGGATTTGCTCATTGCCGAGCGTTCAGAGTTGGGCTTTAAGGCGATTATCAATGGGGAACACTGGGGGATGCTGTTCCCATCCGATGTATTTGGTAAGTTGTTTGTCGGTAAAAAACTCAAGGGTTATATTAAAGAGATTCGTGACGATGGCAAAATCAATTTAGCATTGCAAAAACAAGGCGTTGCTAAAATGGACGACTTGAGTAGTAAAATTTTAGATGTGCTAGAGAAAAAAGGTGGCTTTTTACCCCTGAGTGATAAATCATCACCCGATGCCATTTTTGCAACATTTAGAACCAGTAAAGGCACCTTTAAAAAAACCATTGGCGGTCTGTATAAGCAGGGTAAGATTAGTATCTCTGCGGAAGGAATAACATTGCTTTAATTGACACAATGACGTAAAAAAAGCCCATATTAAATCAATATGGGCTTGGGAATGGGGCTCGCTTGAGCCTACACTAATCGTCTGCGAGCAAGTCATCATACAATGAATCAGTGTCGCTGATACTCTTTTGCTCGTGTCACTTTGTTGGGAATAACTCAGCTTTGTCTCTGTAAGTGCGTTTAAAATAATACCTTGTCGCGCACGAGTTCTCGTGGAAGCGCATTTTTAATTCGGTTTCCAACCCACTTGCCAAGACCGATGACGGCGTTATCAAAACACACAATCACCTCACCATTACCTGAATGGTTTTCTGGTCGAATATCGCGTCCCATAAACCACTCACGCGCATCGTCAATACTGATATTGACTTGGTGGGTATTGTCGGTTTTTACCAGTGTCGTTGCCACTTGATGTTGCCAACGGAATCCTTTTTTGTGAGTCTCCGCAATTTTTATTCCCATGCGTGAAAAGCGCATTTCACTTAAAAAGGGTTCAAGTGCCGTTGGGAATAACCAAATATCTTTGTCTCTTTCCCATAAGCGAGAATCGGTTGGTAGTGTCACTCCCAAGTCGTTGAAAAGTGCCTGTGTAATCGTGCTGGCCATATTGCGAGAGACTTTACGAAATGGGAATTTACCAAGGCGTTTGTTCACCTCTGGCGGTGTTACAGAACCCTGTTTACGGATTCGAGCGACGAAAAACCCTTCACAGTCGTACATTTGAGGCCAGATGTGAAGAAAACCTTCTTCAGTCAATGCGGTTTTTGCTTCAGGAAAGAGGTCATGTAAATTATCGAATGTGACGGCGTCACCGAATGTGGTTTTCAGGTGATTACATACGTCTTGGTTTTCTTCTCGACTCAAGGTACATGTCGAATACACTAACACGCCACCCGGCTTTAACGCATGGAAGGCACTTTCAATCAGCGCTTTTTGTGTGGTAGCGATCGATGTAATTGCGTCATGGCTCCAATTTTTTAGTGCCTCTGCATCTTTACGGATTGTACCTTCACCGGAACAGGGCGCATCAAGCAGTACGGCATCAAAGTGTTCTGGTAGCCAAGCACCGAATACGCAGCCATCGTAATTGGTGAGTGCGGCATTACGAATGCCACATCGTTCAATATTGGCATGCAGTACTTTGACTCGGCTAGCCGAATATTCATTGGCGACCAAAATACCTTGGTTCTCCATAAGTGCGGCAATCTGGGTTGTCTTTGAACCTGGCGCTGCCGCAGTATCGAGTATTGCATCAAACGCATGAGTATCGGAATGAAATAGCGCGCTGACCGGCATCATTGAGCTGGCTTCTTGGATATAGAACAAACCCGCTAGGTGTTCAGCGGTGTTGCCTAAAGAGACCGTGGATTCATCTGCGTCAATCCAAAAGCCTTCATGACACCAAGGAATGGGCGTTAACTGCCATCCATGATTCTGCGCGATGTGTTGAAATTCGCTAATGCTAAGTTTTAGTGTGTTAACGCGAATGCTTTTCCGTAAGGGACGTTGACACGCTGCGGTGAAATCGTCCATGGATAGATGACTGGGCAGAATATCCGCCATGGCAGAGAGAAAGCTCTCAGGAAATGTAATATTGGAGTGCACAATGGGTCTCTGTCGCAATGAATTCGGCGTTAGTATAGCTTGAATGGCCGAGTACAGAAATAGAAAAAGCCGCAGGTAGACTGCGGCTTGTTCAGTGCGAAGGCGTTAAGGTTTTGGAATCACCGTTGGCCATGCTTTCCATTCGTCTTCCGCTGTCTGGTGCAGCATGAAAGATTGTCCATCTCGTGCGACTTGTGGCAATGGCTGCTCATCGGGGGTCGCAAAACTAATACCGCCACGGATAATACTATCGAGTGTTCCTGATTTCACACTGGCGCCACTGATACCTATCGATACATCAACTCCAGACGCATTCCAGAACACCGTGTTTTGACGGACAAGGTAAGCATATTGAGGCTTGATTTCGATGGTTGACAAGACACGGTCAGAGAGGTTGCTGAGGGCTACTTTTTTGACATGGCCAACTTCTAATCCGCGATAAAGTACCGGTGTACCGACAGTGACTGACTGGCGAGAAGAACTTTGTAATATAAAGTTTTTCCCGAGAGCTTTGTAAGGCGATGAGCTTAAGACAAATTGTGTTGCTTGAGCGCCTTTACCTGGAGCCACTGAAATACTGTTGTGGAATAACTTGTCTACATTGTCGATACCCTTCAAGCTTATCTTCACTTTTGATACCCAAAATACGCTATCAGCCCGTGCCAATTGGTCGCTATAGTCTGGTTGGATCTGTGCTTTAATCGTCACATTATGATGAGTAAAGTCGGGAGTGATATCGATGACTTTCCCGACATTAACTCCTTTGTATTGGATAGGCGTACCCACTTTCAAATCTGGGTTGTCTTCAGCAACTATGGTTACTTCAGTACCATGATGACGCGCTTGGTCGTAATCTGGGTAAAGTTTCCAGTGACTATTGACGCGATTATCGATGCCTTTAAAGTTATCAAACTCAATACCGCCTTTGAGTAAGCTCTGTAACGGTGCCGCTTGCATACGGATGCCAGATAAAGACGCTTGGATATCAATGCCTGAATGGTTCCAGAAGACCGTATTGTCAGTGAGTAAGTGACGATATTGATTTTCAATATTGACTGTCACTTCGACGCCGGCCTTAGTTAAATGATATTGGGTGACTGTACCCACTTTTAGGTTGCGATAAAGTAATGGACTGCCAGAACTGATCGGTGGCAATTTATCTGCGATTAAGGTCAGTGCTTGTGAACCACTTTGATTGACCTGAGCTAACTGCGCTAAGGACTTATTCTTATAAAGCTGGTAGTGCTTAGCCACATGTTGTTTGCCGGTACTCATAAAGCTGATTGAGCCAGTTATTAGTCGTTTGGCGGGGGGCATGGTGACACTAACCCCATTATCGCTCAACTGCGCGCTTGCACTGCTGGAAAGATAAAAGCGATTTTGTGAGCGGACAAGCTGACGGTATTGATTATCAATCGTAATCGAGAATTCAACCTTATCTTCTTTTAGTTGTACGCCGATAACCCGCCCGACAGCGATACCACGATAATAAATAGGCGTGCCAGCTTCTAGGCCATAGGAATCTGGTGCCCATAGTGTCAAGTTCATAGCATGACGCTTCTCAAAGGCTGCTTGGCGCTTGGCAACAAACTGCCGGACTTTTTTATCACTGGCTTTGTGCTCACTGGGAATGAGCGTTAAGAAGTTTCCTTTAACAAAATTGGCTAAATTTTTGCTTCCCGATACCGAGAGTTCAGGCTCTTCTAATAAAAAGCGGGTGCCGGATGTCAGTAAATCACTAAAGGCAGGTTCAACCGCGGCGGTTGCGACAACATGCGAACGATCATCGTTAAACGTCAAATCGGTAACCTGACCAATTTCAATTCCGCGATACATGATTGGAGAACCATCTGGATTCACTTTGCTGTTATCGGGGAGAGTAATCGTGACCGGAATCCCTCGACCTGCGGTTTTTAAGTTCTTGTACAAGTGAAATTGCGCATGTTCTTTCACCGGCTCGCCGCCATCCGGTGAGTCCACCGCGATCGCACCACCAATCAGCGCACTTAGGCTTTCGAGGTGTACATCAATACCATTAAACCCCATACTGGCGCCGACACCGCTGACGTTCCAAAAGCGACTTTTATTGGTGATGACGTCTTTATAGTCTTCTTTGATGGAAGCTTGAATGAGCACGGATTTATGATGTTTATCTAGTTGATAGCTAAGGACTTCACCAATTGGGATTTTTTTATAAACAATCTGTGAACCGACGGATATTCCCCCTAAGGTAATTGCCTTCAATTGCACCGACATGCCGTGATGAGAGATCTGGTTCGCGGGAGCACTATCTAGAGCTTGGTATTCGTCTGGATGATTGTTGGTTTCGCTCTGACCGGGCTGAATCGCGATATAGTTCCCTGATACCAAGGCATCGAGCCCAGAGACCCCTGATAAGCTGGCTTTAGGTTTGACGAGCCAAAATTGGGTGTCTTTAGATAACAGTTTGATCGCTTCCGGATAAATTTCGGCATCCACAAAGATGCTATCGAGATCGGGTGAGAGCTTGATATTTCTTACCATACCGACTTCTAAACCTTGATAGCGAATCGTGGTGCGGCCAGCGACTAAACCTTGTCCATTGGAAAAGTGGATTTGAATATGTACGCCTGCATCATTAATGGCTTTAAATACCAGCCAACCGGCTAAAATCATGGTGAGGATGGGTAATATCCATAAAGGAGAAATGCCACGGCTGCGTTTTATATCCGGTTCATATGACATCGAATTTTTATTCATCAACAGACCTTTTTTGAGTGTTGTCATCGGTGGCGGCACAGTCCCACATCAAGCGAGGGTCAAGGCTTTCGGTGGCAAGAAGCGTCAATACCACGACCAATCCGAACGCGACAGCGCCGTTACCTGGAATAAAATTCAGGAGTTGGCCACGGTCGACAAGGGTTAACATAATAGGAATGACAAATAAGTCTAGCATCGACCATTTACCAATCATTTTGATAATAAAAAATATCCGCATGCGATGCTGTGCAAAGGTCATGCGTTTAAACTTAATACTCACCAAAATATATCCAAGACCAATGATTTTCGCCATAGGGACTAAAATACTGGCAATGAGTATAATGATAGCAATCCCTGCCATACCACTATTGAACAAAGAGACCACCCCCGAGTATATGGTGTCGTCAAGATGTTGGCCATTGGTGAGAAGAATCGAAATGGGGATCAAATTCGCGGGAAAGATAGCCACTGTTGCCGCGATTAAATATGCCCACGTTCTTTCGAGCGATTGTGGTCGCCGTTTGTGTAAGCGGTGATGACACCGTTGGCAATGGGTGCCTACCGGTTGAGAAAAATGACAAAATAAGCAGTGAACCTCTTTACTTTCATGCTGGTAAGAGATTTCTGGTCGCCATGCTTCCCAATAGCGACGAATACTCACGCGACTGATCAGTAAAACGGTGAGAATTTGTAGCATAATTAACGCATAAAGTGCGGGGCCAACCATGAGATCCGCGTAGTCTTTTAATTTAAAACTGGCTATAGCAATGGCGACTAAAAACACATCGATCATCGCCCAGCCTTTGAGTCGATAAATAATGTCACTACCAATCCGTAGCCCCATAAACCAATGTTTGCGTAGCGCGAGGTGACAAAGTATCAAGGCACTGCACAACAGCACTGGGGCAATCATGGCGCAAAACATGACTAAAGCGGCGAGTTCGGCAAAGCCATCATTATAGAGGTGCTCAATGCCATGCCAAAGTGACCCGTCGATGGTCACACCGAGTAGGTGTACTGAGAGAAAAGGCATGGAGTAGGCAGGGATGAACAGACACATACAGGTGATCGCAATCGCCAAATTACCGGAGAGTGAAGGGCTGCCGCCGCGGCTTAGCTGAGTCTGACAACGAGGGCAGTAGGCATTATGCTTGGCATCTATTGGCTGTGGTTGCAAAGGAAGATCACAGCCTTGGCATAGGCGTGTCGTCGCAGTGGCGGGCGTCTTATCACACATTAGTAGCGTTCTCTACTCAAATAATAAGTGACAACGTCACTTAAGTTGTTCTTTTTCAGGATTGTCACCGTTGCGACAGGTCATACACCCAACACTGTTAAACAGAATGCTGCACTGTACCATACAATGTTTGATAGAGCCCAGTTTCATTGAGTAACTCTTTATGCGTTCCCTGCTGAGATATCTGCCCATCTTCAATAACATAGATTAAATCGGCTTGCTTAACCGCCGACAAGCGATGGGCGACAATTAAGGTTGTTCGGCCTTGTAAAAACACACTGAGAGCATGGTGTAACGCGGCTTCCGTTGCCGTATCCAGCGCTGATGTCGCTTCATCTAATATAACAAATTTAGGATCACTTAATACCATGCGGGCAATGGCGAGTCGTTGCCGTTGACCGCCCGACAAACGGACACCATTTCTGCCCACGGGCGTTTCCAAACCTTGTGTGAGCTGTTCTATTACATCATTCATCTGTGCCACTCGAAGTGCTTGCCACAATGCATCTTCAGTATACTCTTTCCCTAAGGTCAAATTATTGCGCAACGTGTCGTTGAACAGCACTGGCTGTTGTAAAACTACGGCGATTTCTTCGCGAATCACATCGAAGCTTATATCGTTAGCGGTTTCTCCGTTGTAACGGATGGTACCTTGAGTGGGTTGATAGACGCCAATTAAGAGTTGGATCAGCGTTGATTTTCCGCCGCCGCTGGCGCCCACTAAGGCAACGGTTTTCCCCGCAGGAATGGTTAAGTTTAGTGCATTTAGCACGGTGTGGTCGTCATTATAAGCAAAAGATAGGTCGTTAACCTCTACCGCTACGTTGTTAGTGTGCGTAAACGGGTTCACCTTACTGATGGATTTGGGTTCTTCGTCTAGCGCGAGTAGTTGGTTAATTCGGCTTAATGCCGCTTTGGCGCCATACCAAGAAAACTGAATGCCAAGTAATTCTTGGACAGGGCCGAGCATGA
>JBQGON010000080.1:0-15582 GCA_052087065.1 Vibrio sp.
GGCTATGGGTGAAGGGAGATTTGTATAAAAGCGCAGCGGATTCGCTTTCCATAAGCCCGTGCGTGTTGGGCGTTCGAATCTCTCTGCCCCCTGTCATATAAAAATAGCCTCAGTCATTAGACTGGGGCTTCTTTACGTCTATAGCTTAGGCTTGGTGGTATAGGTGGGATTTGTAGCAGCACTGCGTTAAATTACGTGAGTGTAAAAACCGATGACATTTGAATACACATTCAAAAATTTGCTCGAAGCACGCTTGCTTAGCTGTTACTCTACATATAACGATCTACATCACAGAAATAGTCAAATTACAGATTATTGGAACTACAACATAGGAGCTGTTATGAATTCAGTGGTTAATACTATTCAAGCCCATCGTTCTATTCGAGCCTTTAAAGATCAGCCGATCACGAAAGAACAGTTGGATGCGATTATTGAAAGTGGCTTAGCGGCCTCGACGTCGAGCTTATTACAAACGGTTTCTATGGTACGTGTGACTGATTCTGCTAAGCGTAAAGCGTTAGCTGAGCTTGCAGGTCCTCAACCTTGGATTGAAGCGGCTGCTGAATTTTTGGTCTTCTTTATTGATTATCAGCGTCATCATGAAATTAGTGACCAAATTAAGTCTGAATATACTGAGTTAACTCTAATTGGTGCTGTTGATGCTGGCATTATGGCGCAGAACTGTCTGTTAGCCGCCGAATCGATGGGATTGGGAGGCGTTTACATTGGTGGTCTGCGTAACGATCCCGCTCGTGTTGATGAGCTTCTTGGTCTACCTGAACATACAGCGACATTATTTGGTATGTGTTTAGGGCACCCTGATCAAGATCCGGAGAAAAAACCACGTTTGCCTGCGAGTGTTGTAGTGCATGAAGATCATTATCAGCCTTTAGATCATCAAGCTATTGCTAAGTACGATCAAACAATGTTGGATTACTATGCCGCACGCTCCAGTAATACCAAGCATCAAGGGTGGTCTGAACAAATCACGCAGACCTTGAGTAAAGAAGCTCGCCCTTACATGCAAGGCTATTTGCACAGTAAAGGCCTCAATAAGAAATAACCGTCCTTTCAAGAGCCAGCTCAATGCTGGCTCTTTTATTTCATCATGTACGATCTTTTGATGCATTGCTTATTTTACATTGATAGAAATGTACATAGATAAAAAAAACCTGACCGAAGTCAGGTTTTTTATGGAGAAAGTATTTAAGCAAGGCCTTGAATCAAAACAAACTTTTCGAGTAGTTGCTCTTCTGTTTCCACATGATTTGGGTCAGTAACGATACACTTATTGATAGGGCAGACTGACTGACACGTCGGAACTTCATAATGACCTTTACACTCAGTACAGAGATCTGGGTCGATTTCATAAATCTCATCGCCTAAGTAAATCGCGCCGTTCGGACATTCAGGTTCGCACATGTCGCAGTTCGTGCATTTTCCCGTAATCAATAAAGCCATGTTTATTTCCCTGTTGGGTTACGAGTATCTTGACCGCCACTAAGGTTACGCATCAGGAGTGCATAGTCTAAGTTCATATCTTCAGGCATAGGAATGAATACAAAGTGACCATTGCCTTTTGCATCATCCACCGCTTGGCTTTTACGGTTTTCCATCATTTCGAGAGTGAATACCACGTTACCGTTGGGAGTCATAAGCTCTAGGCTGTCACCCACAAGGAATTTATTCTTTACTTCTACTTCAGCTAAAGCGCCACGACGCTTTCCAGTAAACTCACCAACAAACTGTTGTGTATCAGAGACTGAGTAACCGTATTCGTAGTTTTGGTAGGTATCATGAGTATGACGACGTAAGAAACCTTCGGTATAACCACGATGCGCTAAGCTCTCGAGCGTCGTCATTAGAGACTCATCAAATGGTTTACCAGCGACAGCATCATCAATGGCTTTACGGTAGACTTGTGCAGTACGAGCGCAGTAATAAAATGATTTGGTACGTCCTTCAATTTTTAATGAATGGATACCCATCTTCGTCATGCGTTCGACGTGTTGAATTGCACGCAAATCTTTCGAGTTCATGATGTAAGTCCCATGCTCATCTTCATAAGCGGCCATTTTCTCATCTGGCTTATGGCTTTCAGATAACAGGACAACGTCATCTGTTGGCTTGCCTAGACCAATGGCAGAATCAGGGCGTTCGCTCTGTACTTCAATCGCTTGAGTGTCTGTATCTTTTTTCGGATCAAAGGCTTCAACAATTTGCCCCGATTCGTTTTCAGTGCCTTTCTCAACTTTGTATTCCCAACGACACGCGTTAGTACACGTCCCTTGGTTAGGATCGCGCTTATTCATATAACCAGAAAGCAAGCAGCGACCAGAATAGGCCATACATAACGCACCGTGAACAAATACTTCGATCTCGGTATCAGGGCAATTTTCACGAATTTCTTCGATTTCTTCTAATGATAATTCACGTGAGACGATAACGCGTTCAACGCCATTTGCCGCCCAAAATTTTACCGTAGCCCAGTTTACTGCATTGGCCTGTACTGAGAGGTGAATCGTCATGTCAGGAAACGATTCACGTACCATCATAATCAGGCCTGGGTCGGACATGATCAATGCATCTGGACCCATATCGACCACAGGTTTTAGATCGCGAATGAAAGTTTTTAGTTTGGAGTTATGCGGTTGAATGTTGCAGACCACATAAAATTTTTTGCCTTGAGCATGCGCTTCATCGATACCAATCTGTAGGTTTTCATGGTTAAACTCATTATTACGAACACGAAGGCTATAACGAGGTTGACCGGCATACACAGCGTCAGCGCCATAAGCAAAGGCGTAACGCATGTTTTTAAGGCTACCAGCAGGTGATAGCAATTCAGGGACGAAAGTGCTGGATGTTGTCATGGTTTGTCTTCTCAATCTGATTTCAAGTCAGGCTAATACCACCTTGCGGTATTAGGTAGGGGCGCAGATTTTACGTCAAATTGAAGAGTATGAATAGATCTGAGGAGAGAAAAACCACTCTATTTATATGGAAAATAGAGTGGTTGGGTCTTAATTAATGCTGAGTGTCAGGGAAGCCACCGAGTGCATCAAATAAATTCGGCAAAAATGCGCCGAGTTCACCACACATAAGAGAAAAATCGGCATCAAAGCGTGCGGCTTGATCTTCACGCGGAATATCTTCATTTTCGTCTTTTAATTCGTCGCTAAAGCCCAAACGCTTAATGCTGCAATCATCGCTTAACACAAAGCTAATGCGGTCTTGCCAGTTCAGAGCTAGCTTGGTCACGACTTTATTGTGTTCGATATGGCTTAAGATTTCTTCGCTAGTCAGCTCTTGCTTTTTACAACGAATAACCGCGCCATCTTCGAGTAATGAGCGCAGTTCAGCTTCATCCATCAATGAGAAGCCTTGTGGCAGTTGGCCGTTTTGCACCCACTCGGTCAGTGTGCTTTCGATAGCCGTTTCTGGGATAGCAGGAACAACGGGTAGGCTGCCCATCGTTTTACGTAGCAGTGCAAGAACGTCTTCCGCTTTTTTATAACTGCTCGCATCAACGAGGATTAATCCTTGGCTTGGCATAATCAACACATAGGTATACTGACTACGTGGAAATGCCCGTGGTAGTAAATCAATCACAATATCTTCTTTGATATTGTCTTTTTCTTTTTTCTTAAGCGGACGACCTTCTTGCTGTTCAATGGCGTCGACTTTTTCAGCCAATGATTCTTTGATCACTGATGCTGGGAGCATTTTTTCTTCTTTCTTGGCGCACAATAGAATGCGATCATCACTTACGTGAGTCATCATATCGCCTTGTTTGCCCATGGCATGAACCCAGCCAAACTTTTGTTTATCTTGGCTGCCGCACGGCGTGAAGCGAAATTCGTTCAGTTGTTGTTCTAGCTTGTCAGCATTGAAAGTTACATCACGGTTGACGCGATAAACCATACAGTTTTTAAACCACATATTTCTTTTTTCCTTATTCGAAAGTCCACCATAATAGGGTATTTCACAACACTTGTCTTAAGCAATTTCATCGCTATCTAGGTGAATATCGTGAGAAACTTATATGAAAAATTCTTTGCAAAGGTCACAAAAGTGTCATAATTATTATTGATAATGCCTACAGTTGATAATAAGCAAAGGTTATTCAATTATGACTAGAAGGATTCTAGTAGTTGAGGATGAAGCACCGATTCGTGAAATGCTCTGTTTTGTCCTCGAGCAAAAAGGGTACCAAGCGGTCGAAGCGGAAGATTATGATACCGCAGTGAGTAAACTCGGTGAACCCTTCCCCGATCTTGTTTTGCTTGATTGGATGTTACCGGGTGGCAGCGGTATCAACTTTATTAAGCATATGAAGCGTGAAGAGCTAACAAAAAACATCCCTATCGTGATGCTGACCGCTCGCGGTGAAGAAGAAGATAAAGTGCGTGGGCTCGAAGTGGGGGCTGATGATTACATTACTAAACCTTTTTCACCCAAAGAATTGGTCGCGCGATTAAAAGCCGTCATTCGGCGCGTGACGCCAACGGCACTAGAAGATGTGATCGATGTTCAAGGGTTGAAGCTTGATCCGGTTTCACATCGTGTGACATCAGAAGAAGCGCCGCTTGATATGGGGCCGACAGAATTTAAAATGTTGCACTTTTTCATGACACACCAAGAACGTGTGTATAGTCGCGAGCAGCTACTCAATAATGTCTGGGGCACAAACGTTTATGTCGAAGATCGTACGGTTGATGTGCATATCCGGCGTTTACGCAAAGCGTTAGAGAGCGTAGGGCACGACAAGCTGATTCAAACAGTACGTGGTGCTGGTTACCGTTTCTCCACTCGAGCTTAATAAGGTAGCGATTTAAACCTATGACTGAACGACTGACCTGGAAAAAGCTGGCTTGGGAGCTGGCTTTTTTTTACTTGCCTTGGATTCTTGTAGGCTGTGTCTTTGGGCACCTGTCTTGGTTGCTATTTGCCGCGACGGCATTGCAGTTGTTGTGGCACCTACATAATCAAGTTCGTTTGTCGTCTTGGTTGTGGGATGAAAAACGCTTATCTCCCCCTTCAGGCTCCGGTCATTGGGAGTTTCTCTTTAATGGTATGTATCGGCTACAACAGCGCCAACGAAAGAAGCGACGTGAGCTCAGTGGCTTGATTCGACGGTTTCGTAACGGTGCTGAATCTTTACCCGATGCGGTCGTGGTGTTTCGCTCCGAAGGTAATATCGTCTGGTGTAACCGCTTAGCGCAACATTTACTAGGATTTCAATGGCCTGACGATAATGGTCAGCCTATTTCCAATTTAATTCGCTCGCCAGATTTTATTAAATACCTCAAAAAAGCCGATTTCACTGAACCATTGGAAATTCGTTCACCACTGAATGTGGAGCGTTCACTGGAATTGCGGATCGTTCCGTATACCGATGGTGAACATTTGATGGTGGTACGTGATGTAACACAGTTAAAGCAACTTGAAGGGATGCGTCGTAACTTCTTTGCAAATGTGTCCCATGAGCTACGTACGCCGATGACGGTGTTACAAGGCTATTTAGAAATGACCGAAGATCCGGATATGATCGTCGGCCCTATGTGGAGCAAAGCTCACGGAGTGATGACCGAACAGCTTTCTCGCATGAACAGCCTTGTGAATCAATTACTCACGTTATCCAAAATTGAGGCGGCGCCTAAGCATGAGCTCGAAGAGATCGTTAATGTCCCGCGCATGCTTGAAGTGCTTGAAAAAGAAGCTCAGAGTCTCAGTGGAGAGGGCAACCATCAACTTATCTTCGATATTGATCAGCAGTTAAACGTCTACGGTGATGAAGATCAATTACGCAGTGCTATTTCTAACTTAGTTTATAATGCTGTCAAATATACGCCGGATGGGTCCACCATCACGGTACGTTGGTTCTCATCGATACAAGGGGCGCATTTACAGGTGATTGATACCGGTGATGGCATTGAGCCACAACACTTACACCGTCTTACCGAGCGTTTCTATCGAGTCGATAAGGCGCGCTCGCGTGATACTGGTGGCAGTGGTTTGGGGCTTGCTATCGTCAAGCATGCGTTATCTCATCACGAATCTCGTTTAGAAATTCAAAGTAAAGTCGGTGAAGGCAGTCAGTTTTCGTTTGTGCTACCGACACGTTTGGTGGTGCTTCGTGACTCAACGCTATAATTGTTACCTGCGCGGTATTGCTGTGTTATTGGTCGCGACTCAGGCCGTTATTCCGTCTGTCGTATCGGCCAAGAGCGAAACTAAATTGCCGTACTATCATAAAAGCATTGGCATTACGGGTAGCCTTACCAGTGTGGGATCGGACACGTTAGCCGGACTCACAACGCTATGGGTGGAAGATTTTAAAACCATTTATCCAAATGTTGATGTCCAAGTACAAGCATCTGGTTCCGCGACTGCTCCGCCAGCGTTAACGGAAGGTACTGCGCAAATTGGACCAATGAGTCGTCCTATGCGTTCTCGTGAAATTGACGGTTTTGAGCGCGAGCATGGTTATAAACCCATTGAGCTAAAAATTGCCATTGATGCTATTGGTGTGTTTGTGCAAAAAGATAATCCGATTAAAGGATTAAACTTCGCTCAGATTGATAGTATGTTCTCCGAGACATTAAACTGCGGGTCAACGCATAAAATTACTACATGGCAGCAACTGGGGCTTTCTCAACGCTGGGCCAAGCGTGGTATTCAATTGTTTGGACGTAATTCTGTATCCGGTACCTATGGCTACTTTAAAAAGGTCGCGTTATGCCGTGGCGATTTTAAACGTAATGTGAATGAGCAGCCCGGCTCTGCCTCTGTGGTGCAATCAGTGGCGTCGTCGATTAATGCGATTGGGTATTCTGGAATTGGGTATCGAGTGTCTGGAGTGCGATTACTGCCGATTGCCAAGCAAGGTACCGACTATGTTCAGCCAACCAAAGCGAATATCTTCTCGGATCGTTATCCGTTGTCTCGTTATGTGTATGTGTATGTGAACAAAAACCCACTCAAACCACTGGCGCCGATCGAACGAGAATTCATTCGGTTTATTTTCTCGCAGCAAGGCCAAGCTTTAGTCCAGCGTGAAGGTTACCTTTCTCTACCGGCTGCACAGGCAGAGAAAGAGCTGGCAAAGGTCGGGTTAACGCCTTAAGTTAGCTTGTCTTAAAATACCAGTTCCCAGCCGATTTGATCCCAGTATTGTTGTTCGGTTTGTAAGTCGGCATGGAGCAGTAAATTATTTTCTAGCCAGTTTTCATCTTCACAGGTTAAATGCCAAGCGTCATCTTGAATGGATAAATTCAGTTCAGGAGGCAGCTCTTCATGGCGCTGACTATTCACTAGAATTGAGAGGCGCAGAATCCGAATCAGCCCTAAAATGTGTTTTTTCTTAAATAGCGTAAAACTTTCCATCTCATTGAGTTTGAGGGCTTTACGTTGAAAACGTGCCAAGGTAGCGAGGACCTGTTGTTGTTCACGGTTAAATCCAGCCATATTCGTATGGGTAAGAATATACGCAGAGTGGCGATGGAACGCTTGATAACTGATATTCAAGCCGACTTCGTGCAAGAGCGCACTCCACTCAAGTAACGCGGGTAATTCCGATTCCGGTTTAATACCAATGGTTTGGCTTACCTGATCGAAAAAATCTTTGGCATAGCTTTTTACTTTAGCTGCATGCTCTAAGTCGACAGCATGCTTATCTGCAAGTGCTTCTGTGGTACGTAAACGAATATCGCTGTACCTAAAGCGTTCTTCCATTTCATACAGTAAACCTTCACGTAATGCACCATCAGAGAAGTGCATTTCAGCGATATTTAGGTCGCGAAAAATCGCGGCCATAATCGCGACGCCTGCGGCAAAAACAGGTTTACGTTCATCATTGAGTCCATCGAGTTCTATGTCGTCAATGGTGCGCCACTCACAAAGATATTCAATCAACCTTTCCAAGCGTTCCATGGTAATGATGCCATCATCGTAGCCTAAACCAATTAAGACATCTTTGATGGCTTTGGCTGTCCCTGAGGAACCAAACGCGATGGTCCAGCTTGCTTTACGATAAGAATGAGCCAGCGATTCAAGACGTTGCTGCGCGGCTAAAATGGCTTGTGCAAAGTTCTTTTTCGAGAGTTTATTATTGGCAAAATAACGATGGGTATAGCTGACACATCCCATTTGCTTACTGTTAAGCAGTAAGGGTTCAAACCCACTACCAATGATCATTTCGGTACTGCCGCCGCCAATATCGACGACCAGCATGGCATCGTTAGAGGGCGGTTGAGTATGAGCAACTCCGAGATAAATAAGGCGAGCTTCTTCCGTTCCGGCGATGACTTCTATGGGAAAAGGAAGGATTTTACGTGCTCTTTCAATAAACGTTCGTGAATTTGTGGCTTGTCTTAAGGTGTGAGTTGCAGCAATACGAACGTTATCGGGGGAAAAATCTTGAATGCGTTCTGCAAACATAGCGAGGCAATCCAGAGCTCGTTGTATCGCTTCTTCACTCAGATTTTTGTCGTCATCAAGGCCCGCAGCGAGATGCACACGTTGTTTATGGCGACTTACAATCTGTAAATCCTTATCGATAACTTTCGCGACGACCATATGAAAGCTATTCGAGCCTAAGTCTAGTGCGGCGATGTCACGAGAATCATTCGCTATATTCATGTTTTTTCACTTCGTTGATGCGTTTGCGTGTTTGCTTTTCAATATTTTTGAGGTAATCGTAAATCGCGATTTGTGAGCGAATTTTTTTACGATTACCACGCTCAACATAGCGGTTACTCATGGTTTTATCAATCACTCGGGCTTTAACGGTATCGGTGAGTTGAATATTAAAAATATCAATGATGCGTTTTTTAAGTCGTTCATCGCGAATCGGTGCCGAGACTTCAATTCGGTGATCGAGGTTGCGTGTCATCCAATCAGCAGAAGAGATCCACACTTGCGGATCGCCATTATTATGGGTAATTAGAACACGAGGGTGTTCTAAAAAGCGGTCTACAATACTAATCACGGTGATATTGTCGCTGATGCCTTCAACCCCTGGAACTAACGAACACATACCACGAATAATCATTTCTATTTTGACACCTGCAGAACTCGCCCCATAGAGTTTATTAATAAGGCCCTTGTCGACCAAATTGTTCACTTTGATTTTCATTGAAGCCGGCAGGCCTGCTCGGGCATTGGCGATTTCACTATCGATAATTCGATAAAACTGCTTGCGCGAATTACGCGGAGACACCATAAGATGATTAAAGGTAGCTGGGCGATAGGGGTTTTCGATATACGCAAACACGTGGCGGACTTCTTCCGTTAGATCTTTATCGGCAGTGAGCAACGCAAAATCGGTATAGATACGTGCGGTTTTCTCATGGAAGTTGCCCGTACCGATATGCACATAACGATTGAGATCTTGTCCTTCCTTGCGGGCGATAAGCAGTAGTTTTGAGTGAATCTTCATGCCAGGGACCCCGAAGATAACTTGCACTCCAGCGTCAGTTAAAATTTTTGACCAACCGATATTGGCTTCTTCATCAAAGCGCGCTTGTAATTCAACCACGACGACGACACGTTTGCCGTTGTGCACCGCATCAATCAACGAATTCATTAAACGTGAGTGTTTGGCGACACGGTAGATATTGATTTTGATGCTAATCACTTTGGGATCAAACGATGCTTGACGCACCAACTCAGAAATATGTTCGAACTGGTGATACGGATAATATAGAAGAATATCGCGATGTTTTATCGCATCAAATGAATTGAGATGACCTTCGAAATCGGCACAGCGCAGCGGCGGTAGTGGCTTGTTTTCTAAGTATGAACGACCGAGGTTGGGGAAGCCAATAAAGTCTTTGAAGTTATGGTAACGACTGCCAGGTAACAAACTGTCATAATCTGAGATTTGCAGCTTATGACAAAGAAACTGCAGCATGTCATCCGGCATTTCGCGTTCGTAAACAAAGCGCACTGGCATAGCGGTTAAACGCTGCCCTAAGCCTTCAGAAAGTTGCTCTAATAGACTGTATTCAATTTCATGGCTGAGATCATATTCCGCGTCACGCGTCATTTTCATTGAGTAGCCATTGAGCTCATCATAATCAAAAAATCCACGGAAAATATCATCCAAACAAAAGCGGATAATATTATCGAGTAGGATAATGGTTTTGCGGCGTTTACCTTTGGCTTCGGGCAATTGGATAAAGCGAGGTAGATGATCGGTCGGAATTTCGACTAATGCGTATTTTGATTGTTGAGATTTTTTTAGGTCGATAGCGATATAGGCGTATTCATCTTTGAGAAATTGCAAAACATCAATGTCGTCATCCATGAGCAATGGGGTAATATGAGGTAAGACATGATCGCGAAAATAATCGGCTAACCAGACCTTTTGATAGTCATCTAGCTGAGTTTCATTTACTAAGAAAATCCGACGTCTGGCCATCTCTAAAATGAGATCGTTATACAAGTCATCGAATTCTTGGCTCAGTTTATAGGCTTTATTTTGCATTTGGGCGAGCAGATGTTTCGCTGTATTGTTGCCACCGCGTTCATTATTGATCAGAATACGGCGTTTCACGTCAGCAAAGCGAACTTTGTAGAATTCATCTAAGTTATTCGAGAATATCCCTAAAAAGCGGACGCGCTCGATAAGAGGGACCGTTTTATCTGCCGCTTCTTGCAGGACTCTCTCGTTAAAAGATAACCAACTTAGCTCTTTTTCTACATACAGCTTTTCTGCACTCATGAAACATCCTTTGCTATCGATGGGAAGAAATTCTAGGCCATAGTTTGCAAACTAGTTTTTTTGTATGACATTTTTATTACATCCCTTGCATATTTGACAAACTAAGTGTTGTTTGTTGCTTTAACCAGCGATGTAATATTTTTGTCATTTAAACGACATATACTTCGTTAACGCTACTTAAGGTTGAGAACCGCATGATACCCACCGATTTTTCGTTGAATCAAAGAGACAAGCAAAGACGTTGGAAAGATCGTCTGGTGCGCGTCGGTGTGACATGTGGTGGCGTTGGTGTTTTAGGCTTTTTAGTCTTAATGTTTGTCTATTTAGCCATGGTCGTGATGCCACTGTTCAGTGGTGCTAAGTTCACGCCGAATGTACACCAAAAAACGTTGCCAGTTGATTCACTGTGGCACATGGCTTTAGATGATTATGGTAAGCACTTACTTACTGTCAATAAAAGCGGTGATGTACAATTTTGGTCATTAACTTCTAGCAATCCTAAACCACTTAAAACGATATCGCTATTAACAACGCCACAAAAGTTAGTGGCGATGCCTGCAGATTATGCGTGGTTTGCGTTACTTGGTCAGCATAATCAAGCGGTGTTGGCAAAACCGACCTTCCATCAAAAAGTGACGCAAACAGGGCGCAAGTTTGTCCCCAGCTTGCAGCAACAAACTTACGCTTTAACTTCAGCGGCACAATCGGCCCAAGTACAAAAGTTTACGTTTACCAAGACGCCTGATTTGGTGATGTTTGCTAGCTATCTAGCCGATAAAACGATTCACGTGCGTTGGCAGTCGGAGACCGATCAAGCTTTTCATGAGTTCGTGTTTCCTACTCACTTTGAACACATCGACCAACTGTTATTGACGCCAGATGGTAAAACACTGTACCTGCGCAATCATAATGAGTTAATCATTGCCGAGCACAAATCATCAGGTTTTGTGGTTCGAGAAATTGTTGATTTAAATAAGCGCCACCCTAAGCAACAGGTGACCGACATTCGTTTATTAGCGGGGGCCTACTCATTGCTGGTGTCTTATGATAGCGATAGGGTTAGCCAGTGGTTTGATGTATTGGAAAACCACGTACGCTCTTTGCATCATATTCGTAATTTTCATCTTGCCAAGCATACGCAATTTTTATTGCCGGATACGTTTAGTAAAGGCTTTTATAGCTTTCATCAAGGTGGGACGGTTCAAAATCACTTTACCACAAGTCATAAAACGTTATTTTCCCAAAAGGTCTTCACGCACGCTCCCAAGCTTGCTGCCATGAGTAATAATGAACGTTATTTAGCCACTTACGATGCGCAACATCGTATTGCTGTGGCACGGGTCAGTAATGACTACCCTGAGGTTTCTTGGGCATCGCTTTGGGAAAAGGTGTGGTATGAGCATTACCCCGATCCTCAATTCGTGTGGCAATCCACCTCGGCAAGCGATAAGTTTGAACCGAAATTTAGTTTAGTACCGATTGCTTTTGGTACGCTTAAGGCGGCGGCTTATGCCATGTTATTTGCGATTCCTATTGCGGTGTTTGGCGCAATTTATACCGCTTACTTCATGACGGCTAGAATGCGACGAATTGTTAAACCCAGTATTGAACTGATGGAAGCATTACCAACGGTTATCATTGGGTTTTTAGCAGGCTTATGGTTTGCTCCATTAGTGGAACGCAACTTAGCATCAATTATGACGTTATTGGTTATTCTACCTCTGACGACGATGGTCGTGGGGTTTCTTTGGTCGAAGGTCATTCCGGCTAGTTATCGGCGGCGGATCCCCGGTGGCTGGCATGTGCTAATTTTGATTCCGGCATTGGTTGCCGTAGCATGGCTGACGCTACATTATAGCGAAGCGCTGGAAATGCTGATGTTCAATGGTGATGCGCGCGTATTCTTGATGCAGCATGGTATTGATTTTGATCAGCGTAACGCTTTGGTGGTCGGCTTTGCTATGGCATTCGCCGTGATCCCGACCATTTTTACCATCGCGGAAGATGCAGTGTTTTCTGTTCCTCGTCATTTATCCGATGGGTCATTGGCCTTGGGGGCTACGCCATGGCAAACCTTAACGCGCGTGATTTTATTGACGGCCAGTCCCGGGATTTTCTCTGGCATCATGATGGGATTAGGACGTGCGGTGGGCGAAACCATGATTGTGTTAATGGCCACTGGCAATACTCCTATTCTTAACTGGAATATTTTTGAAGGTATGAGAACCTTATCCGCGACAATTGCGGTCGAGTTACCCGAGTCTGAAATTGGCAGCTCTCATTATCGAGTACTCTTTTTGGCCGCCTTACTTCTCTTCACGTTTACGTTTGTCGTTAACTCATTAGCTGAATGGGTTCGCCAACGTCTTCGTGCGCGCTACCGTATGTTATAAGGGGATAAATGTGATTAACTGGATACGATCCGGCGCCCCTTGGATTTGGCTAACCGGGGGAGCGGTTAGCATTAGTTTGATTTCTGTGTTGGGCTTGTTGTTATTTATTGGTTGGAAGGGGCTTATCTACTTCTGGCCTGCACCGTTGTATCAATGGCAAGACGCGACGGGACATCGCTTAATTGGGCAGCTTTACGATAAAGATGAAGTGCCAATCAGCCATTTACATGCAGCTTCTTTGCATTTAGATCAAGCGGCGAGAGAGAAAGGTTCAGTGGATCGCTTACACATTAAGATAGCCAATCGTGAGCGTAACACGGCAGATTTTGTGTCGGTCCTTGGCATCGAGCTTTCTAAACCCACTCGCCCAAAAGATTGGGCGGTAATTGATCGCGAGCGCAATGGACAGTTTTATGGTCACCCAGTGCAGTATGTTTTAGCGAACGGTCAAACGACGGCAGATATTGCTCCCAACCTGCACAAGGGCATGCAACAAGCGGAGATGATTCGTCATACAATTGATGGCTTAATTGACAATAAAATTAGCCAGTTGGGACAAGCTATTGAACATCTGCATCGTGAGAAACGTCGTTTACAATTAAATAACCAATTGGCGCCAAACCACAAGCGTGAACTTGAGCTAGAGCAGACGAGCCTTGATAATCAATTATCACTGGCTGAACATCATGTGGATGAGCTACGCGATCAACTTGGCATGCAGGCATTGATAGTTGAAGATATGACTGGGCAGCGTGTGACGATCCCAGTCAAGCAGATCCTACGTTTTTGGTATCCCAATCAACTAACATGGACGGAAAAAGTCTCACATTGGGCAAAAGGTGTGTGGTTATTTTTATCGGAAAAACCGCGTGAGTCTAATTCGGAAGGCGGGGTCTTTCCAGCTATATTTGGGACCATTCTCTTAGTGTTACTCATGTCGATTGTCGTCATGCCACTAGGAATTATTGCCGCCGTATATTTACATGAATACGCGAAAGATAACGCATTTACTCGTATGATTCGTGTCGCGGTGATTAACTTGGCTGGGGTTCCGTCCATCGTCTATGGGGTGTTTGGGCTGGGCTTTTTTGTGTATACCATTGGGGGCTCGATCGATAAGTTATTTTTTGCCGATCGTCTTCCCGCGCCAACCTTTGGTACGCCGGGTCTCTTGTGGTCGGCATTAACGCTCGCGGTATTAACACTGCCGGTGGTGATTGTTGCCACAGAAGAGGGATTAAGTCGTATTCCTTACTCGATTCGTCATGGGTCGCTGGCGTTAGGGGCAACGCAATTTGAAACTATATGGCGCATCGTATTGCCGATGGCGAGTCCTGCCATGATCACCGGCCTAGTTCTGGCGGTCGCGCGTGCCGCGGGTGAAGTTGCTCCATTAATGCTGGTTGGAGTCGTTAAATTGGCGTCGAATTTACCCGTTGATGAGCAGTTTCCGTATCTACACTTAGAGCGCAAGTTTATGCATTTAGGTTTTCATATTTACGATTTAGGTTTTCAAAGCCCCAACATAGAAGCGGCACGTCCACTCGTGTACGCCACGGCTTTTTTATTGGTTGCGGTGATTATTACGTTAAACCTAACGGCCATCAGCATTCGCAATAACTTACGTGAGAAGTTTAGAACTCTAGGACAAGATTAAGCATGTATTCAGTCAATCAGACATTGGGCTATGCGCTTCCTTTGGATGTCAATAACCTTGATGATGAGCAAACCGCGATCGAAATTGAGCGCTTAAACCTGTACTACGATCAACAGTATCAGGCGCTGAATGATATCTCGATGCGCATTCCCAAAGGCAATGTTACTTCGTTCATTGGTCCGTCGGGTTGCGGTAAATCCACGCTATTGCGCTGCATCAATCGTATGAATGATTTGGTTGAAGATTGTCATATTGATGGGCAAGTGAAGCTACACGGACAAAATGTGTATCAGCACGATGTCGATGTCCCTACACTCCGGCGCCGCATTGGTATGGTATTTCAACGTCCCAATCCGTTTCCTAAATCGATTTATGAAAATGTGATTTATGGATTACGCTTACAAGGCATTAAAAATAGCCGCACATTAGATGATGCGGCTGAACATGCATTACGCTCAGCGGCGTTATGGGATGAAGTTAAAAATCGCCTGCACGAAAATGCATTTGGCCTTTCAGGGGGGCAACAGCAGCGTTTGGTGATTGCGCGAGCGATAGCGATTGAGCCCGAAGTGTTATTACTCGATGAGCCTACCTCGGCGTTAGACCCGATTTCAACGTTGACGATTGAGGAGTTGATCCACGAACTCAAACAGAAATATACCGTCATTATGGTCACGCATAACATGCAACAAGCCGCTCGCGTCAGTGATTATACCGCGTTCATCCATATGGGCTCGCTGATTGAATATGCGGATACGGATACAATTTTTACGTCTCCAACCAAGAAACAAACAGAAGATTAC
>JBQGON010000081.1:0-15339 GCA_052087065.1 Vibrio sp.
GCGGACTGTTAATCCGTATGTCGCAGGTTCGAGTCCCGCAGGGGGAGCCACTATTTAAGAAGCCACAGCACTCGCTGTGGCTTTTTTCGTTTCAGCCTACCCTATTATTGCATACTGGCAAATCACCGCGCTTTAGACTCGCAGGCTTTTTACCAATACGGCGTGGACCACTCGCCCTGGTTTTTCTAAGACATGCTTTAGATAAAAAAATACGGCACTGATTTTCATCAGTACCGTATCGATTCAATTGGCAGTGGTATTGAGCTTAATGTAAGCCTTTCTCTTTCTTAATCACATCATAGGCATTTTGAATCTGTTGTGATTTCTGTTTCGCGACATTCATCATTTCTTTGGGTAAGCCTTTCGCCATCAGTTTATCGGGGTGATGTTCGTTCATCAGTTTACGATAAGCACGTTTAATGGTTTTTTCATCATCCGATGCCTTAACGCCCAAAACCTCGTAGGCATCGGCCAACTGACTAGCTTGAGAGGCTTGTTGCCAACCACTGCTCTGTTCAGAGCGATGCTGCTGACCACCAAAGCTACCATTACCGCGCTGAAAACGAAACGCGGCTTCTTGCATACGTAACCGACTTTCTAGATGAGCGGCAGAAAACCCTAACCCTTTCGCTATCGTAAATAACAGCTCTCTTTCACTGGCTTGCAATTCTCCATCAGCAAACGCTGAAGAGATTTGCAAATCAAGGAAGAACTGTAATAGGTCCCCGCGACCGGCTACCATTGTTCTGATTTTTTGCAGCGTTTCTTGTAAAGGAAAGCTTGATTCTTTCCCTTCGCGAAAGGCATTCTGTGCGGCACGCAACTGCTCACCGGACAGTCCCATCCGCTCCATTACCTGAGTTGCCAGCTGTATTTCTTGCTGGGTGACTTGGCCTTTGGCTTTCGCCACATGCCCCATCACTGCAAAAGCAGCATTAAAATACTCCTGTTGCATCTCCTCTTGGTTGACTCGCGGACCACGGCCAAAACTTTGACCAAAACCGCCCGCTTGATTAATACTTCTCCCTTTATCAAACTGATGTCCAATAAAAAGTCCTAACGCTGCGCCGATTGGGCCTCCAAATAAGAAACCAAAAAAGGCGCCAAGAATTTTGCCGAAAACCTGCATTATGTGCTCTCACATGTGAATTTTTAACTTGTTAAGCAGTCTGGTAGTGTCTGATACTGCAATTTCCTTTATGATATGTCCAACTCATTAATTTTTTGATTTTTGCTTTTGATTCTAAGAATCATTCAAGCTAAACAGGATAGTACAACCCAATGTTACTTTTTTCCCGCACGCTTTTAGCCGCTTCGATCACAGCGGCTCTATTCGCGCCGCAAGCACTGGCAAAACAAACCCAGTCTTTAGCGGCCATTGACCAATGTGTCATCAATGAACCTGAGCCGGAAAACTCGAAGAGTCAGCCTATCAATGTAGAGGCCGATAAGCTAGAAGCAATTAACGGCAATAAAGCAACATATTCCGGCAACGTGGTCGTTACACAAGGTAAAAAACATATCAAAGCTGATAATGTCACCTTGCACCAGAAAGAAAATGTGGTGGTTGCCGAAGGTAATGTGCAATTTAATGATGGCCAAGTCAAAACTCACTCAGACAAAGCAACCAATAATCTTAATAGCGATAAGATGACACTTGAAAATACTGACTATAAGTTCTTATGTCAGCCGGGTCGTGGTAAAGCCGTGTATGTTTCAAGAACCGGTAAACGAGTGTATCAAATTGAAGATGGTTCAATCACCACTTGTCCAGAAGGTGACGACTCATGGCGATTTGTTGCTTCAAGTATCGATGTTGATCAAAATGAAGAAGAAGCGACCTTCTATAACCCTCGCTTTGAAATTCAAAATGTCCCGGTCATGTATTTACCGCTGCTCACCGTACCCATTGGTGATAAACGTAAAACCGGATTCTTATATCCTAGTGTGTCATATGGTTCGAAAGAAGGAATGGAGTTAGAAGTTCCTTTTTATTGGAACATTGCACCTGAATACGATTTAGAATCCTCGATTCACTATATGGAAAAACGTGGCGTACAGTTAAATAACAAATTCCGTTACTTAACACAATTCGGCCAGGGTCAAATTACCTCTGAATATTTACCTGATGATAAAGAATACGATGAAGATTCTGCACGTTGGGGTGTCCAGTATGAACATAACGGCATTTATAAAAAGAACTGGAAGTTCTCGATCGACTACTCAAAAGTGAGTGATATTGATTATTTCTCTGACTTAAGTTCCAGTATTGGTAATCGTGAAGACGGTCAGTTAATGCAGGAAGGCGAGGTGCAATACCGGACTCATAATTGGGACTCTTCATTGCTGGTACGTAACTTCCAACTTCTGACAGAAAGCACTGATAATTCTCCTTATAAGCTTCTGCCTAAGCTGTCATTTAACTATCACGCACCAGAACTAATGCGCTTTTTAGACTTCGATATGAAAAGTCATGTGGCGCGTTTTGAAACAGACTCTAGCAATAAGCCGTCCGCGACTCGTGTTCATGTTGAGCCAGGCTTAACCATTCCAATTGCCAATACTTGGGGCACATGGACAACAGAAGCTCGCGTATTAGGCACCTATTACCATCAGGATTTAAGTGGGGTAAACCTCGCCAATATCCGCGCTGATGGCTATGACCTCAAAGAGAACACCTCTCGCGTGGTCCCTGAATTCCGTTCTCATGCGGGTATCACGCTGGAAAGTAATGACAAGTTTTTAGGTGAGTACACGCAAACACTTGAGCCACAAGTTCAATATTTGTATATCCCTGAAGAAAAACAAAACGATATATACTCGTACTACGACACCACGCTACTACAAACCGATTACTATGGCTTGTTCCGTTCTCATCGCTATAGCAGCATCGACTATATTTCGTCGGCAAACCAATTAAGCTATGGGGCCAGTACACGTTTCTTTGATGATCAATACAAAGAACGATTTAACTTATCTTTTGGACAAGTATTCTACTTCCATTCAGCCTCAACACCTCCAGATATCGACCAAGATTCGGGTAGCTCGAATTTTTCTGCCTGGGCTTTAGATGCCGACTTTAACTACGATGACACGATTTTCTATCATGGTGGTTTACAATTAGACAGTGATAAAAACACCGTGCAAACAGGCAATAGCACGTTAGAATATCGATTTGAAAAAGGCTATGTGCAAGCTAATTATCGTTATGTTAGTTTGGATTACCTCCAAGAACAGGCCAGCTTTATCACGAAAAATAACTACCGTAACTACACCACAGATGGTATTTCACAGGCGGGAATTCTAGGTGCCTACCAACTGTCACCTAAATGGTATGCGACGGGTCAATATTTTTATGATCTCACAACAGATGAACCTTTAGAGTGGATTGCTGGTCTACGTTATACATCGGATTGCTGGTACTTTGGTATGACTTACAGTCGTGAGCTGGATCATTGGGAATCAAACTTATATGACTACCCAAATGCCGAGCCATCGTATGAAAACAACTTTGGCATTAGCTTCGGGATCACCGGTCTTGGTACCAACATGGGCTCTGACCTGATTTCAAGCAGTAGTTCATCGCTCGGTTATGGCCGTCCATTCTTCTTGAATAACTAAATTTTTAGGGGCGATAATTCGCCCCTCTATTTCAATAGGATCTGAAATGAAATTGTGGAAACACCTATTAATTGGTTTTGTGACCTTAATGACATGCACAGTCACTTTTGCGAAGCCTGTCGAGCTCGATAATGTTGCTGTCATCGTCAATAACGGCGTCATTTTGCAAAGCGACATTAATAATGCCATGAGTCGTATTAAAGCGAACGCAAGTAAAAATGGTAAAACCCTACCGAAAACAGCAACGTTACGCGATCAAATCGTTGATAAGCTGATCATGGAGAAGCTGCAAGAACAAGAAGCGGATCGTATTGGTGTTAAAATTGACGACTCGCGTCTTGATGCCGCGATTAATGACATTGCCAAGCGTCAGTCACTCAGCAAAGCACAGCTAATCAGCTCGGTAAAAAAAGAAGGGATTTCTTATGCTGATTTCCGCGCAGAAATTCGTAAAGAAATGAAGGTCAGCGAAGCTCGTAATGCTTTAGTCCGCCGTCGGATTAATATCATTCCGGCTGAAGTTGATAATATGGCTAAGTTGCTAGAAGAAAAAAGTGATGCAACAGTACGCTATGATATTAGTCATATTCAACTACGCCATAATGAAGACAATAAAGCAGCCATGATGGCAAAAGCGAAAAAAATTATCGAACAATTGAAGAACGGTAAAGACTTCGCACAATTAGCGATGACCTACTCAAAAGGACCTAAAGCACTAAAAGGCGGCGATTGGGGCTGGATGCGTAAAGAAGAAATGCCAACCATTTTTGCCGACCACATTACTAACGAAAATAAAGGCGATATTATTGGCCCATTCGTAAGTGGTGCAGGCATCCACATCTTGAAAATTGATAATGTGAAAGGCTTGCCAAGTGTTTCTGTCACGGAAGTAAAAGCACGTCATATTTTGATTAAACCAAGTATTATTTTGAGTGATGAAGGCGCAAAAAAAGAACTCAACAATTTCATCAAACAGATTAAATCTGGCCACGCTAAATTTGGTGACCTTGCAGCGCAATATAGTCAAGACCCAGGTTCTGCTTCTCAAAAAGGTGACTTAGGCTACCAGTCGGTGGATAATTTTGTTCCCGAATTTAAACACAAAGTTGAAGAGCTACCGATTGGTAAAATCAGCAAGCCGTTCAAAACTGTACACGGTTGGCATATTGTGGAAGTAATGGCTCGTCGTAACGTTGATAAAACAGACGCAGCCATGAAAAATAAAGCGTATCAAATTTTGTTTAAACGTAAGTTTAATGAAGAAGCCAGCACTTGGCTTAAAGAGCTCCGTGCCAGTGCCTACATTGAAAAAATAAAGGATAATAGTAGTGATAGTTAGAAAATTGGTGGTTACGGCCGGTGAACCCGCAGGAATTGGACCGGATCTGGTTCTTGCTCTTTCACAGTATGATTGGCCGCACCAATTAGTCATCTGTGCTGATAAATCACTTCTGCAAACACGTGCGCAGCAGTTAGGCATTGATGTCCAATTACTCGATTACGACGAAAACAACCTTGCTGTACCGCAAAAAGCCGGTTCACTGATTGTTGATCACATCCCTTTAGCAGAACCGGTTGTGGCAGGCAGTTTGAATGAAGCGAATGGGTATTATGTATTAAATACGCTGAAAAAAGCGGCTTTAGGCTGTATGAATGGCGAGTTTGATGCTATTGTCACCGGCCCCGTACACAAGGGGATAATTAATCGTGCTGGCGTCGCGTTTAGCGGCCATACTGAGTTCTTCGCCGAGATATCAAGAACACCATTAGTGGTTATGATGCTCGCGACACAAGGGCTACGTACTGCCCTAGTGACCACACATCTACCGCTGGCTTATGTGTCTAAAGCCGTCACACCTGAACGTATAGAGAAAGTCATCGACATTCTCCATCATGATTTAGTGGAACGGTTCGATATCGCCTCGCCTCGTATCTACGTCTGTGGCTTAAACCCACACGCGGGAGAAGGTGGCGTGTTAGGCCATGAAGAAGAAGTGACGATTAACCCGACGCTTGAAAGGCTACGACAGGAAAAAGGCTATCAGTTAATTGGTTGCCTCCCTGCCGATACGATTTTTAGCGCGAAAAATTTAAATGATGCTGATGCGGTTTTAGGTATGTACCACGATCAAGTGCTACCTGTACTAAAATATAAAGGATTTGGGCAAGCCGTCAATATCACCTTAGGTTTACCTTTTATACGGACATCTGTAGACCACGGCACAGCATTAGACTTAGCTGGAACTGGCCTTGCTGATTTGGGCAGTTTTCAAACAGCATTACAACAAGCCATCGAGCTTGTTGATAAGAAAGCACAATAATTCTGAGAATATTATGAGAAATGATGTCCATATGGGACACAAAGCGCGTAAGCGTTTTGGTCAAAACTTTCTAAACGATCCGTATATTATTGACGGCATCGTCTCTGCCATTAACCCACTTAATGGGCAAAACATGGTAGAAATTGGCCCTGGTTTGGGCGCACTGACAGAGCCTGTCGCTCGCGAAATCGATAAGATGAGCGTGATTGAGCTCGATCGTGATTTGGCAGAGCGCTTACGCACTCATCCTGACTTAGCAGATAAGCTGACGATTCATGAAGGCGATGCCATGCGCTTTGACTTTTCGACGTTGGTTAAGCCAAATGAACCTTTGCGCATTTTTGGTAACTTGCCGTACAACATTTCAACCCCATTGATGTTCCACTTATTTGAGTATCATGCTGATATTCTTGATATGCACTTTATGTTGCAAAAAGAAGTGGTGAAGCGTCTAGCAGCAGGTCCAGGCAGTAAAGCCTATGGCCGTCTAACCGTGATGGCTCAGTACTATTGTAAAGTCGTTCCAGTGCTTGAAGTACCGCCAACCGCCTTTGTGCCGCCACCAAAAGTGGATTCTGCCGTCGTACGCTTAGTCCCTTACGATGTACTACCTCACCCGACAACCAACATGAAATGGTTAGAGCGTGTGGTAAGAGATGGCTTTAACCAAAGACGTAAAACGGTACGTAACTGCTACAAAGGCCTAGTCGAAGCAGAAACACTAGAGTCTCTGGGGATTGTTTCTAGCATGCGCCCTGAGAATCTCACTTTAGAGCAGTTCGTGACGCTAGCTAACTGGCTTGATGCGAATCACACTGCTTAAACAAATGTATCTATAGGACGACATGATGTCGTCCTATTTGTATTTGCAGATCATCCAAGGAACCTAAATGAACCATCCAACTGGCATTCAGATTCACGTTCAAACCAAATACATTCCAGAGCAATCTACCCCTGAAAAAAACCACTACATCTTCGCGTATCTCATCACTATAAAAAACCTCACCTCTGATACGGTTCAGCTTATTAGTCGACGCTGGCTCATAACAGATGCGAACGGCAAACAAATCACAGTAGAGGGCGACGGCGTCGTAGGCGAGCAACCCGTGATTGAAAGTGGTCAAGAATATAGCTATACCAGTGGTACGGCCATTGAAACCCCCGTTGGCGTTATGCAGGGTCATTATGTTATGAATGACCATAACGGTAACGAATTCATTACGAACATTGAGCCTTTTCGTTTAGCAATGCCCAATGTTCTGCACTAAGGAGAGGTTATGGCGACCTATATTGTCGGTGATATTCAAGGCTGTCTCGACGAGCTGCGATGCCTATTGGATAAGGTTCAGTTTGATCCACAGCAAGACCAACTATGGTTAGCGGGTGACTTGGTGGCTCGTGGCCCAAAGTCATTAGAAACATTACGCTTTGTTCGTGACCTTGGTGATGCCGCTCAAGTCATTCTTGGTAACCATGATCTCCACCTGCTAGCCGTCTCATTAGGCATTCATTCGCCTAAACCTAAAGATCAGACTCAACCTATTTTTTCTGCTCCAGATAAAACCGAGTTGCTCACTTGGCTGCGCCAACAACCCCTATTGGCTGAACATTCCGAATTCATCATGTGCCATGCTGGAATTTCACCACAGTGGGATCTCGAGACTGCTCGCGCAGCCGCTCAAGAAGTGGAAGCCATTCTTCATCATGGTGATTGGCAATGGTTATTAAGAAACATGTATGAAAATCAGCCCGATTACTGGCGTAATGACCTCACGGGCATTGACCGCTATCGCTATATTATCAATGCCTTTACTCGTATGCGTTTTTGTTATGCCGATGGGCGTTTAGATATGCAGTGCAAACGTCCGCCCAAAGATATTCACAACTCTGCGATTATGCCATGGTTTGAGACGCCTGAGCGCATCTCTGTGGCTAAACCGATTATATTTGGCCATTGGGCCGCCCTAGAAGGCTATCGCGGTGACAATCTTTTTGGGCTCGATACAGGCTGCGTTTGGGGTGGGTATCTGACCATGCTCCGCTGGGAAGACCAAACATTTTTTGAACAACCATCGCTAATCCAAAAGTAACGGAACCCGCGCGTTAGGTAAAATACAAATAAAGCTTGGCTTTGCACCAAGCTTTTTTTATATGCTTAGTAACTAAAATTACGCCGTTGCGCGCTCAACAATAACAAATTCCATATCATATTGGTTTTTCTCATCGGCTGCATAGTGCTCTCGATGGGTTTCACGCCAGCCTTTCCCCCAATCAGGGAAATGCGTATCCCCACTTAAATCGGCTTTAATTTCTGTGATATATAAGCGGTCAGCACGCGGTAAACAGGCCGCATAAATACTGCCACCACCGATCACCATCACTTCTTCATATTCCGCAGTCAAAGCAAGCGCCTCATCAATGGATGTGACCGTAGACACGCCTTCAATCAGCAGCTCACTATCACGGCTAATGACAATATTGGGGCGCCCGGGCAATGGTCGCCCAATCGAATCATAGGTTTTACGTCCCATGATGATGGGTTTCCCTAAGGTGCACTGCTTGAACCAAGCGAAATCAGCAGGTAAATGCCAAGGCATTTGATTGTCGTGCCCTATCACTCGATCATTGGCCATGGCGGCAATCATACTTATTAACATCGAAATTTCCTGAATATGGGGGATCCACTAAATAATAGATTTACCGCGGTAGAATAACAGCCCAGGCACCGCAAGACCAATTGCTAATCCCACCAAAATAAACATCGCCTTTAAAAAGTTCTCCATCAGTGATTGCATTAATAACATAGAAAAACCATCATGATTAATCTGGACTAAAGCAATCATCGCTTTATAAGCATACACCCCTGGAACCATAGGAATGACCCCCGCGACAGTAAATACCTTGGGGTGAGCTAAAAAACGTTTCGACCAGTACACACCGATAAAACTCACAATGGTAGCAGCAAAGAATGTCGACCACTCTATTGGCCAGCCATAATGCATCATCAGATAACGAGAACCATGCCCTACAGCTCCTAAAATCGCACAATAGCGTAATGCATGAGACGGAACGTTAAATACTAAGGCAAACCCAACGGCCGGAATCGAAGCAAAAAACATATCGTTAGCGAGCGCGAGAAGAATATCCATCATACCACCCACCCCCATACGCCTGTGACTCTCATAGCAGCAATAATGCCTAAACAAATAGAGAGCGTTAGCAAGCTACCGAAAGCGAAACGGGCAATCCCCATATTGACGTAGCCTTTGAGCATATCCGCGACCGAATTGATCAAAGGAAAGCCTGGGACTAACATCAACACCGAAGAGGCCATGACAAGATTGGGCGCATTTCCCAAACCAAAACGAACAGCCTGAGTTGAGATAAGCGATGTGACAAAAGCGGTTGCGGCAAAGTTGAGCAAAGGATTGAAATGCCTTGCGGCCATTTCTTGGCGAAAGAACATACCAATAGAAGATGCGAGAAAGGTCATGACAAATACAGTCCAATCGCCGCCGGCTAACCGCGCAAAGGAGGAACAAGATAAACCAATCATCACGATCACCACCCAGCGGTTATATCGCTTGGGATTTAAGTGATCCAGTTTGTGCTGGGCAAGCGTGTGATCTAACACACCATGCTCCATCATGATACAAATGCGCTGCACTTCGGTCACGATTTGCATGTTTAAACCTTTATCAACACAGCGTCGTGTCGTGGTAATACAGTGACCTTGATAAACCGTCGTTACGACCAGAGAACTCGCAGATAAAGAGACTTCGACCTCAGCTACCCCACAGGCAATACCGATGCGTTTCATAATATCGCCCACAAGCGTGCTTTCTGCGCCATGGGCAAGCAACATTCTACCGGCGTGTGCAATTAAACGAGATATCTCCCGTTGCTTTGATGACATGTTCAGGCTCTCTCAATCACGATTTCAATCATTCCAACTGAGAATTAACACGAGCTTACGCCCTTAACTCAGTCCATGAGTGTTATTTAGACATAAAAAAGCCGCAATGGGTATTGCGGCTTATCAAGAAAAATTGAGATATCACTCACGAACATAGATAACGTGACCGTCATCTTCTTCATCGTCCCAGTCATCCCAATCATCTTCCGTTACAACATTATCACCCTGCATGGCAGTTTCATGGTAGTCATCCCACATGAAATCAACCTTAGATTCTTCCGCTGTCACGGTCTGCTCTTCACGCGGAACTGTCTCGATAAATTCGGCCAGTTGCATACACAGATCTTTCGTGCCATTACGGTTGATCGCAGAGATACGGTAATAACGATCGTCCCAGCCGAGGGCTTCAACGACATTGTTAATGATCTCATCCGCTTCTTCTTCAGGAAGCAAATCCACTTTATTGAAGACTAACCAACGTGGTTTATTTGCCAGTTTGTCACTGTATTGCTCAAGTTCATCGATCACAGTCAGTGCATTTTGCACTGGATCACTTTGATCGATTGGCATGATATCAATCATGTGCAATAGCGCGCGACAACGTTCTAAGTGCTTCAAGAAACGAATACCCAATCCAGCACCGTCCGCAGCGCCTTCAATCAAACCAGGGATATCAGCAACCACAAAGCTTTTCTCGGGTAATACACTGACCACACCCAAGCTTGGCACTAATGTGGTAAACGGATAGTCAGCTACTTTCGGTTTAGCCGCAGAGACTGAACGAATAAAGGTCGACTTACCCGCGTTTGGTAAGCCCAGCATGCCCACATCGGCCAACAATAGTAGCTCAAGACGAAGTTCACGCACTTCCCCTTTCGTCCCCATGGTCTTTTGACGTGGTGCTCGGTTAACCGACGATTTAAATCGAGTATTACCTAAACCGTGCCAACCGCCTTTAGCGATCATGACACGTTTACCATGTTCGGCAACTTCACCCACAATTTCATTGGTGTGGATATCAATAGCCCGAGTCCCGATCGGTACACGCATTACTTTGTCATTACCACGCTTACCAGTACAGTTACCCCCACCACCGTTTTTACCACGGTCGGCTGAATAAAAGCGCTGGAAATGGTAATCGATAAGCGTATTCAGGTTTTCATCAGCTTCGATATAAATATCGCCGCCATCGCCGCCATCGCCGCCATCAGGGCCGCCTTTGGCAACAAATTTTTCACGCCAAAAACTAACGATACCGTTACCGCCGTCTCCTGCTTGAACCTTTACTACCGCTTCATCAACGAATTTCATCTCTTACTCCGCATATTTGCGTTGCAATATCATTTACTGACAATGATATAAATAATAGCAGAACTAAGGTCACATGACCGCTGAATTCCACCTACCACATTCAGTATTATTGCGTCTCTCTTATTATTTATACCACGATCATTTTTGATCGCTAGATAAATAAAAAACCCCACCTAACGGCAGGGCTTTTAAATTCAGTTAGAAACTAAACTTATTCAGAATCGATGCTAACGAATTTACGGCTCTTAGGACCTTTCACTTCAAATTTAACTTTACCGTCAGATAAAGCAAATAGAGTGTGGTCTTTACCGATACCAACGTTGTTACCAGCATGGAATTTAGTACCACGTTGACGAACAATGATGTTACCTGCAAGAACAGATTCGCCACCGAAACGTTTAACACCTAGGCGTTTACTTTCTGAATCGCGACCGTTACGAGTAGAACCACCAGCTTTTTTGTGTGCCATTCTTAGACTCTCCTAATAACTTAAGCGTTGATACCAGTGATTTTCACTTCTGTGAACCACTGACGGTGACCTTGTTGTTGACGAGAATGCTTACGACGACGGAATTTAACGACTTTAATTTTGTCGCCACGACCGTGTTGTACAACTTCTGCAGTCACTTTGCCACCCTCTAAAAGAGGAGCACCAACTTGAATTTCTTCACCGTTAGCAACTAAAAGAACTTTATCAAATTCAACAGTTGCACCAGTTTCAACGTCTAATTTCTCTAAACGAAGGGTTTGACCTTCGCTTACACGGTGTTGTTTACCACCAGATTGGAAAACAGCGTACATATTTTACTCCGCTTTTTCCGCACAGCCGTATGCGTAATATTTTGGCATTTTGGGTGTGCGCTAAACTAATCATCAATAGGGCGCAGATTCTACTCGAATGGCATCCCTATGACAAGCCATATTTAAAAAAAATTGGCGAAAAGCTAATCGCCAAAGAAAAGTGACGAGATCATGCCTTTCTGACATATATTAATCAACGTTTTTTAGTGTATTATTCAAGAATTACCGAAGCACAAACACGCTGTCACAGCTACAACTTCAGCCGGATTTATCATGGATTTTAAAGCTATCCAAGCGCTTACTGCCAATGATATGGCAAAAGTGAATGAAAACATTCAAGCGCAATTGAACTCAGATGTCTCTCTCATAAACCAGCTTGGTTTTTATATTGTGAGTGGTGGAGGCAAGCGCCTACGCCCACTGCTCGCCATTTTATCAGCGAAAGCACTGGATTATCAGGGTGAAAAACATACTCTCGCTGCGGCGTTTATCGAGTTTATTCATACCGCGACTCTTTTACATGATGACGTAGTGGATGAATCCGATATGCGTCGTGGTAAAGCCACGGCAAATGCCGCCTTTGGCAACGCGGCAAGTGTTCTTGTCGGCGACTATATTTACACGCGCTCCTTCCAAATGATGACTCAACTTGGCTCATTAAAAATTTTGGATGTGATGAGTAATGCGGTCAATGTCATTGCAGAAGGAGAAGTACAACAACTGATCAACTGTAACGACCCAGATACGACCGAAGCCAGTTACATGAAGGTCATTTACTCCAAGACTGCACGCTTATTTGAAGCCGCAACGCAAATTGGTGCGCTATTGGTGGAAGCGCCAGAGCCTGTCGAAACGGCCTTGAAAGACTATGGTCGCTATCTTGGAACGGCTTTCCAGCTTATTGACGATGTCATGGATTATGCGTCTAACGGTGAAGAAATGGGAAAAAATGTCGGCGATGACCTTGCCGAAGGGAAACCAACATTACCCTTACTGCATGCCATGCGGCATGCCGATCCACAACAGGCTCAATTGATCCGCGACGCGATCGAACACGCTAATGGCATGGATCATCTTGATGAGATTCTTGCGGCAATGGATCAAGCAGGATCGCTGACTTATACGTCACAGAAAGCGCAGGAAGAAGCCGACAAAGCCATTGCTGCAATCGCTATCTTACCTGACAGTGAATATAAGCAGGCTTTGATTACTCTGGCACATATGTCCGTCAATCGTACCAAGTAATACTGCGTTAGTCGTCGATCCAAAAAGCCGATGCATCTCTGCGTCGGCTTTACATCGATGGACTACGGCGTACTCACGGCACCACCGTTTAATTGTGGATAAAATCGATCCCTGCTTGAATATCACTTTGTAATATTTCTAGCATGCTATCAAGAGCCGCTTGCTCGTAAGCGCTAAGCGTACCGTAATCTAATACGTTTTCAATTCCGGCTTTACCCAACGTCATCGGTTGGGCGAAAAATGTCGCATGCGCACTGCCACTTTCTACATACGCGTATTCCACAACATTTTCTTTGCCTTGCAGGGCATCAACAAGAGATAAAGCAAATCGGCATGCCGCCTGCCCCATCGATAACGTTGCCGAACCTGCCCCCGCTTTTGCCTCTACCACTTCTGTTCCCGCATTTTGGATACGACGAGTCAAAGCATCGATCTCTTCTGGCAAAAACCCAATGTCTTTCACTTGCGAAAGTAGCGGTAAAATCGTGACGCCGGAATGCCCACCAATGACAGGAACACGAATATCACGAGGATCCTTTCCTTTCAAATCGGCCACAAAAGTCTCGGCACGGATGACATCGAGAGTGGTAACACCAAATAACTTGGTTTTGTCATACACCCCCGCCTTTTTCATCACTTCAGCAAAAATAGCAACCGTCGTGTTCACTGGGTTAGTAATAACGCCTACGCATGCAGTGGGACAACATACTGCCACTTTTTCGGCAATCGATTTAACAATTCCAGCATTAACGTTGAATAAATCGGAACGGTCCATGCCTGGCTTACGTGCAACTCCAGCGGAAATTAATACCACATCAGCTCCCTGCAACGCTGGTGACGGATCTTCACCAGAATAACCTTTAATTGAGACAGGCGTAGGGATATGACTTAAATCAGCAGCCACTCCTGGGGTCACAGGTGCAATATCATACAATGCCAAATCGGAACCAGCAGGTAAGCGATTTTTTAGTAGTAAGGCTAACGCTTGGCCAATACCACCAGCAGCACCAATAACAGCAACTTTCATGCAATTTCTCCTCAAGACCCTAGGGTCTGCTCAGGCTAGATTCATAAGCTTTGATATACGTCTTTCGATAATGGTCATTTAATATACAAAGCAATTACAGTCTATTAAGTGACCATTTGCAAAATTGCGCCACTGAGGTTCTGACGTGCTTCACAAAGGGGACGTGATTATGAAGCGAATATGAGAAATCACCAATAAAACTCACATAAATAATGTAATTTTTTGTGATTAAAGAGACGACCTCACCGCACATTTAATTAAGAAGTTGGCGAATTATGCATAGCTATGCGAGAATATGCAGCATCCTTTCCTTTACTAACTGAATTAAGATTACACATGAGAAATACAGATAAACAAGATAGCCTAGTTCGTGCTTTTAAAGCCCTGCTGAAAGAAGAGCGCTTTGGCTCGCAAGGCGATATTGTTGAAGCTCTCAAAAATGAAGGGTTTGATAATATCAACCAATCTAAAGTATCACGTATGCTCACCAAATTTGGCGCCGTGCGTACTCGTAATGCAAAAATGGAAATGGTGTATTGTTTACCGGCAGAACTTGGTGTTCCGACGGTATCGAGCTCCTTAAGAGAGTTAGTGCTTGATGTCGATCATAACCCTGCGCTTGTGGTTATTCACACGGGGCCAGGTGCCGCTCAGCTCATTGCACGCTTATTGGATTCTCTAGGTAAATCGGAGGGAATTCTTGGTGTTGTGGCTGGCGATGACACCATTTTCATTACCCCAACAGCCGATATACCGACTCAACAGCTGTTTGAATCTGTCTGCGAGTTATTTGAATACGCGGGCTAACATTCTTCGTCATAGCGCACGCTTATGACGTTCTATCTCATACACAGACCCACAAGTGTGTGAGATAGATCACATTATAAAGAAAATAGATAATGCGCATACATTGCAAATAAACCTATGATTTATAATTTAATTTTCGCTAATTTACACAATATTTACTAATCTTTATTTTATCTGCATCAATACAATCACCACCTTACCCGCATTTTTCTACTCAATTTTTGTTATGATCACTACAATTCCATGCACTTTGCTATGGATATTTTTAGCTCCAACGATGGGGCTGTTTG
>JBQGON010000082.1:0-15199 GCA_052087065.1 Vibrio sp.
GGGCATAAAAGGAATGATTTCTCTTACCTTTAATGTACCAATAGCAAAAAGCTGTTTTTGCAAGTTTAAGGTAAACATGAGCATACCCTGAGCTTGATTTGCTTTGCTTATCGTCTTAGCCATAATTTATTAATTAGTCTGTCTTATGGAAGGAATTACTTTTAACATATTAACGTAATTCCATATTACTTGCTAATTTATCGATAGCAGCCATGTTATACATCAGTCCACTATCACGGTTATTGTACAAATATAGGCCAATTCTTTGGGAGTAGTAGGATTGTAAGGTGATGACTATCGAAATTTTGGGATTATCAGCCAGTACTATATACTGTTTCCTGAATATATTTGGAGACTTCGATATGGCCTCAACCGCTGCCGCTTTACACATTTTAGTAAAGCATAAAAATCAAGCCGAAGACTTGATGAAAGAATTAAAACAAGGTGCAAAGTTTCAAACCTTAGCGAAAAAACACTCGTTATGCCCATTGGGTAAAAAAGGTGGCGATTTAGGCGAGTTTCGCCGTGGGCAAATGGTGCCACAATTTGATAAAGCCTGCTTTAGTGGTGAGGTATTAACGCCACAGCTCGTTAAAACAAAATTTGGTTGGCACATTGTGAAGGTGCTTTATCGCACGTGAGCGTTGGAGTCTGCGCAGCCATTGTAAATCGACTGCCGCATGGCTTAAACATTACCTATCACGATTCATATATTGAGCTAAGATCATGGTAAGCACGATTTGAGCTGCCATGATTCACTCATTTCTGCCCCAAAGTTATTTAACCATGAGGTTCTTAGCATATATCTATAGACATTGTTGACCTAGTTTTCCTAATAGTTACGTAATGTCTTAGTTTTGTATGACGAGTCATGGGTAAAGTATCTTGCTTTTTTGCATTGTTTATAAAACGCTTTCATATCATGTAAGCGAGAGTAAACTGCCGATTCATTGGCTAGTGTAGAGCGATAGAAATTCAGTAGTTCTGCACCAGCCGCCGTTAATTTTGCTCCATTCTGTAAGCGTTCCCAGACAGACACTTCTATCTGCTCTTCTAGTTGTGACAGCATACGGCTTACTGTGGCTGGGTCTACGTTCATCATTCTTGCCGCTTTTCTTAATGATCCATAACGAGATATGGCATTTAGATACTCTAAAGTCCGAATGTTAAAGTGATACATTTTTATTCCTTAATGAGCTATGTGGTCCTTTTGAGCAAGCGGAGCAAATCCTTTATTTTGAGAAATATAAAGTTATTTGCGCAGAAATCATCACACTTTATTGAGTATAATGTAAGTAGTTGTGGTAAAAAAAGAGGCAATTTTTCGCATCGATGACCTCCTAGTTAGTCTTAAATCACTAATATGGTGCAAAAAAAATTAAAAAATGTTTCCATCTTTTTGTGTTTAACTTGATACCTCACACTCATGTTGATAATTCTTGAGAGGGGCTGCCAACCCGTGGCTTTCTTGGTGTGCAATAGATTCAGTGTTTAAAAAGTAATGCAGCAACTTTGTATGGTATTGAACATACCTAATTGTGTATTATGTGTTTCCCTAAAAACAACGATTGGTGAAAGCAATGATCCCCATGTCAGCAAAAATTAGAATCGCTCGACCAACCGATAATTTGGCCAAAATCACCAAAATGTATATCAATGGATTGGGATTTAAATTATTAGGTTCTTTCGAAGGCCACAACGGTTTTGACGGTTCGATTATTGGTCATGAGCAGCATAATTATCATCTCGAGTTCACGCATCATCACGGTTCGCTAGTCGGGCATGCCCCTACGCAAGATAATCTACTTGTTTTCTACCTACCGGAATATGAGACCTGGACTTATTGTTGTAAACAAATGGAGAAAGCTGGATTTATCATTGTGCCTGCTTACAATGATTATTGGGATGTTGTCGGCAAAACGTTCGAGGATATCGATGGTTATCGTGTGGTCCTTCAAAATAGAGAGTGGCAATCATGACCATGCATATAACAATAACGTTAGGAGTATCGGATCATTAAATACATCTGGATTATCATTTATGTTGCTGGGTTAATTTGGTCTGGTATATATCCTAAAGATCAATTTACTTGGTTTCTTGAGGTGGCCCCCGCGTTAATTGGCGGTGTACTGCTCGTCGCGACATATCATTCATTTAGGCTGACGCAACTTGTCTATTGGTTGATTCTATTGCATTGCATCGTTCTGATGATTGGTGCTCATTACACCTACGCTGAAGTCCCGTTGTTCGATGGAATATTGGGATCAGAACGAAACAACTACGATAAAGTTGGTCATTTTCTCCAAGGCTTTGTCCCCGCTTTATTGGCGAGAGAAATACTCATCCGTAAAGGCGTCGTCAATGGAAAACGTTGGTTGGGGTTCATTGTTGTTTCAATCTGTTTAGCCTTCAGTGCATTTTACGAGCTCATAGAGTGGTGGGTGGCTTTAACAACGGGTGATGATGCCGAGGCATTCCTTGGGACCCAAGGTTATGTATGGGACACGCAATCGGATATGGGGCTTGCTTTGCTAGGCTCAATAAGCTCGCTGCTCTTGTTATCCAGACGTCATAATGCTCAATTAAACAATGTTACCCGCTAAGTAATAAGGGGGATAACTGTTTGCTAGTGCCAGAGCGCAGATAAGTACGTTGGATATTTGATTGCCTCAATGTTTGGGTTCGACCGAAATGCAGAAGATACGTGGCGATACAGCCTTTGATGAAATAGAAGAGGGGACTCAAGAGTCGTTAGCGCATTATGGCGAAACCAAATAAAAAAGGACCGACTCGTACGGTGGATATCTCTTGCTCGAAATGCCGAGCGCCATTATATAAATATCGTAAAGGCGGCAAAGGAGCGTTGGTCAAATGTTTCATTGAGCGAATTGTTGACGATCATACGCAGGTGGTTGGTCAGTGCCCTGGGTGTGGACAGATGTTTGCGCGCCAGACTTTGATTCGCGGAACGCCGGCCTATAAAATCATTGGCGGTAAAGTGCAGATTAAATAGTGTGATCCACAAAGTAGGTGTGAAGAGCGAGAGGCGAGCAGGGCTTTGTTTGTGAATGTTGGTTCATCGCCTCTAAATATCATGTTGTACGTTGTTACGGCCGCTTTCTTTGGCAATATAAAGTAAGGAATCCGCACGATTGACTAAAGAGTCTAATGTATCGTCTGTACGTAGCTCAGTCAGTCCAATGCTGGCCGTAACTCTCAGTTCAGGAATATCCAGTGTGATCATACTTGACTCTGCTTTTTGACGAAATCGCTCAAGGCTAACAATCGCCTTCTCTAATGCCGTGTTGGGTAAAATGGCAATAAATTCCTCACCACCCCAGCGCCCATAGAAATCCGTTCCTCGACAGTTTTCTTTCATGAGTTCGCTATGAGATTTCAAAGTGTCGTCTCCGGCTGAGTGACCGTAGGTGTCATTGACGTGTTTAAAGTTATCAAAATCAATAATAGCGACACACAAAGGTTGTTTTAATCGAATACTAATTTGTATCACTTCTTCTAAGGTGACCTCTGTACATCGTCGATTGGCTAAGCCAGTGAGTTCGTCGGTATTGGCGATATGCGCCATCCTTTTATGGGCGTACTCAAGCGCATTGATATCATAATTACGCGCAATTTCATGCCCCATCCATGCAGAAAAAAGTTTCACTAACTCAATATCTTGTTTAATAAACGGACGGCATGGCTCGGGGCTAGAAAAGTTGAGTGTGCCGTAGCGTATGCCATCGACAAAAATAGGGGCACCTAAATACGCCTCTAACCCGAAGTTTTTAAAGCAAGGGTGAGTGGCAATGTGGCTTTTTGAGACGTGATGGAAGCCCAGAACATCATTGGCTTTAAATACATGACTGCAATAGGTGGTTGATAAATCAAACGTCATACCTGGCTCTAGTGTGTTGTCAGGGGTTACCGCTTGTTGAATAATATATTCTGACGCGTCCTCATTAATTTTGCTAAAAATACCAATAGGCAGGCCAAAGAGTCCGCTGCCTAATTCCAAAATGGCATTGACACGCTGCTCAAAAGTGAGCTGGCGCGATGAGGTGATCATGTGTAACTGGTTTAAGGCTTCTTCGGTGGCCATTTGCACGGTAATATCGGAGATTAACGTCATAATACAATAGGGAGTGCCTGTTGCATCATAGACTAAGCCTCCGTGTGTCCGGCCAATGAACACCTCATTTTTACTGTCAACATATTGGACATTAATCGCAGTATTGGCAGTGGGAGTCGGTTCATTATACCGTTGCTCACCGAGACGTTCATATTCTTGCTCTGTTGCATAAAATAGGCGCGTACTTTTGTGCTCAATCTCTTCGATTTCATACCCAAATAGTTCCCGAGCCTGCTTGTTAAATCCCAGAATATGGCGATCCAGTGACGTGAGCATGGCAGCTTGATCGAGATGTTCGAGAGCGCGCAATAAGATCGCTAACTCTTGTTCATTGGCTGTGTTGATTTGCTGCATGGTAAACCTTACTCCAATACCATTGATATGGTCTTATGCGAAAGTATAGATAGAGGACGTTAAAACGCCAAGGAAGGGGGGAGGGAATTATATGAGTAAAAAGAGGCAGATAGCGCGAATAATTGCGCATATCTGCCTAGATTGTATCGCTATGTCATTGATATTTCATCTAAATATCAAATCGGTCAGCATTCATGACTTTATTCCATGTCGTTACAAAATCTTTAACAAACTGCTCTTTGTTATCGTCTTGTGCATAGAATTCAGCATAGGATCTGAGAATGGAATTCGAACCAAACACGAGATCGACGCGTGTCGCGGTCCACTTAACCGAGCCTGAATCACGATCAACGATATCGTAACTATTACGGCCGGTCGGCTTCCATTGATAACTCATATCCGTCAGGTTGACGAAGAAGTCATTAGTCAATACGCCTTCACGATCGGTAAACACACCATGTGCGGTATTATTATGATTCGTTCCTAATACACGCATGCCACCCATCAACACCGTCATCTCTGGTGCAGTGAGCCCCATAAGCTGTGCTCGATCTAATAACAGCTCTTCAGGTTTAACGACATAATGTTGTTTTTGCCAGTTACGGAAGCCATCGGCAACGGGTTCGAGTACAGCAAATGCTTCTGCATCGGTTTGCTCTTCGCTGGCATCGCCACGACCTGTCGTAAATGGCACATCGACATTATAACCTGCGGCTTTTATCGCTTGCTCTAAGCCCACATTCCCGGCTAATACGATAGTGTCAGCAATACTTGCACCATGTTGCGAAGCAATAGGCGTAAGCACCGATAGCACATGATCAAGGCGTTGTGGTTCATTGCCTGGCCAGTCTTTTTGCGGTGCTAAACGAATGCGAGCACCGTTGGCGCCTCCGCGGGCATCGGATTGGCGGAAAGTCCGAGCACTATCCCACGCCGTAACAATCATGTCAGTGGAGGTTAAATCCGTGCTAGCGATCGCTTTTTTGAGCGCGTCAACATCATAGTCGGTGTTGCCTGCTGGAACAGGATCTTGCCAAATCAGTGTTTCTGCGGGTACATCTGGACCAAAGTAGCGCGATTTAGGGCCTAAATCACGGTGAGTCAATTTAAACCAAGCGCGCGCGAAGGTATCCGCAAACAGTTCTGGATCGTTATAGTAACGCTCCGCAATTTTACGGTAGGTCGGATCCATTTTAAGCGCCATATCCGCATCGGTCATGATGGGCGTACGACGAATGGATGGGTCTTCCACATCGACTGGCATGTCTTCTTCGGCAATATTAATCGGTTCCCATTGCCATGCACCAGCGGGACTTTTCTTGCTTTCCCAGTCGTATTTGAAAAGCAGCGTGAAGTAGCCATTATCCCATTGTGTTGGGTTTGTGGTCCAAGCACCTTCAATACCACTGGTCACAGCATCACGTCCTATGCCACGTGTTTTGTGGTTGTTCCAACCAAGGCCTTGTTCTTCGATATCTGCGCCTTCTGGTTCAGGGCTTTGGTTGTCAGGATCGCCATTACCATGACATTTACCGACTGTATGGCCACCCGCCGTTAACGCTACGGTTTCTTCATCATTCATCGCCATACGCGCAAACGTTTCGCGCATGTCTACTGCGGTTTTTAGTGGATCCGGATTACCATCAACGCCTTCAGGGTTAACGTATATAAGCCCCATCATTACAGAGGCAAGAGGATTTTCGAGTTCGCGGCCATCAGAATAGCGCGTTCCTTCACTGCCACTTGGCGCGAGCCATTCTTTTTCTGAGCCCCAATAGGTATCTTTTTCAGGGTGCCAAATATCTTCGCGCCCAAATGAGAAACCGAAGGTATTTAAGCCCATCGACTCATAAGCAAGCGTGCCTGTCAGTAAGATGAGATCTGCCCAACTAATTTTATTGCCATATTTTTTCTTAATTGGCCAAAGTAGTCGACGCGCTTTATCGAGGTTTGCGTTGTCTGGCCATGAGTTGAGAGGTGCGAAACGCTGATTACCGGTCGCACCGCCGCCACGTCCATCTTCAATACGGTAACTGCCGGCTGAGTGCCAAGCCATACGGATCATGAGACCACCGTAATGACCCCAATCGGCAGGCCACCATGACTGACTGTCGGTCAATAATGCTTTGATATCATGTTTTAGCGCTTGTACATCTAATGTCTTTAAGGCATTGCGATAATTGAAATCGCTAGGGAATGGAGAGGTTTTGGTATCGTGCTGATGCAGAATATCTAAGTTGAGGGAATTGGGCCACCAATCGGTATTCGATTGTGCACCTGAAGTAAGACTACCATGCATAACAGGACATTGTCCGTTGCTATTGCTTCCGTGATTTGCCATATGAGTGCTCTCTCTTTTTTTATATGTTAGACCAATACTACTGAGTAAAAACTAACTAAAAATCATCATAGCGAGTATTTCTTTGACAACGTCAGAGTTTCGATAAAAAAAGTGAGCAATGATTAAATATATCGAAGCGATCACGGATAAGCACATGTTGTAATGATGATGGTCTCAAAATTGCTTCAATCTTGGAACAAAACAGCAATCATTAGAATGGCGAATGTTGCATATCCATTTGTTTCCTATCGTTTATTTTGGAAATATACTGTCATGTGGTGAATTGTTATGGTGAGAAAATGTCACTCGAGCGTCGCTATGCAAATCTGAAATCGTTATCATTTTAGATCGCGGTATCAGGCATTTGTGCCACGCTTTTCAGTGATGTGCTTATTATTGTGATTCATACGCGAATTTGACGGACTAACCCACTATAGAGCCGTATAATGATGGCATCAGTGTATTTTTCACACCGTATTTATTTTTGATGTTCAAGTAGGAATGACATGCTCAGCCAAACCAAAGTTCTTTTTTGCACTAACGGACTGACCGCCTTAGCTTTTGCGCTCATTATGCCCGTCATGACACTGTATTTAGTTAATGGCCTGCATATCGAGCCGGGCCTGATTGGGGTTTATACCATTATCACATCGGGGATGACGGTACTATTAAGTCAGGGCTTGACCGCGTTAATCGATAAAGGGGTATCTCCCAAATTACTGATTATGCTTTCCCTATTGGGGATCATAGCGGGCTCGGCTGGCTTCGCGTTATCGTCCAATTTTTGGCATGTTCTCATTGTCGGTAGCCTTATTATGCCGCTGGCTTCTTCATCGATTCCATTGATATTAACGGTCATTCGTCGCTTTGCTGATGCGACAGGCAAGAGCAGCACCAAACTCAATTCACAGATGCGTTCCTCGGTGTCTTTACTTTGGGTTGTGGGGCCTCCGATCGCATTTTTCTCAGTCGATAAAATTGGGTTTCGTTCTAATTTTTATCTGTCCGCAGCGGTTGCCATTGCGGTACTGCTTTTGGTGGTGAGTCAATTACGCGATCCTCAATTACCGCCGAAATCTGATGATGATCAGCGTTTACCCGCATTACCGCCCGTGGTGTGGTGGCTGGGCGGTATTATGCTGCTGGCGAATATGGCGAATAGCATTTACATATCGTCGATGCCTTTATTTGTGACTAAAGATATGGGGCTGTCCAGCGCCTATCCAGGCGTATTTTTTGGCTTAACTGCTGCGGTAGAAATCCCCTTCATGCTGAATGTGGCCAGTTGGTCAAACAAGTACGGTAAGCTTCCCATGATCCGTCTCGGTTTTGTTTTTGGTATGCTGTTTTATCTCGGTATGTTTTTTACTGATACGCTTTGGATTTGCATTGCCTTGCAGCTAGTGAACGGTCTATTTTTTGGGATTTTTGCAGGCTTGGGGATCACAGTGATGCAAGATTACGCGCCAGAAACGATTGGTAAAGCCTCCGCTTTCTATACCAACTCTATGCTAGTTGGCACAATGTTAGGAACAAGTTTAATGGGGGTTATTGCTCAATATTACGGATTTAAAGCGCCGCTAATCCTAAGTTTAGCCATGTTGGGTTGCGCCTTAGTTGGACTGTGTTGGTTTGAACGCCACTTTGAACCTCGCCGTTCACAGTGGCGCCAAGATCAAGCCAATTTATGATGGCAAATCCAGTTGTTGAGCCAATCTAGCCAAGAGGCGACCGGCAGGCCTGAGGTTTGTCGGATGCCAAAACCATGGCCTCCCTGTTCCACTAAATGCAGCTCGACCGGAATATGGTGAGCTTTCAGGGCTTGCCACATAATCAGGCTGTTTTCAGGACTGACGCTTGTGTCATCATTGGCGTGCAGTAGAAAGCAAGGGGGAACATCGGGATGCACCATGGTTTCTACCGAATAAGCTGGGTGCAGCGTTTCGTAGGCAAGGGTGCCCAGTAATTGTTGCCGAGATCCTAGATGGGGGATGTTTTCATTCATGGTGATGACTGGATAAATCAATCCCATAAAGTCAGGCCGTGCTGAGCATTCATCACACTCATCGTATGGTGAGTAAATCGGATGTTGATACATGGTACTGAGCCAACCCGCGAGATGACCTCCAGCAGAAAACCCAACAACCCCAAGTGAGGTGAGTTGCCATGTGGCTTGCTGGTGGCGAATGATACGCATGGCACGCTGCGCATCGGCGAGCGTTGCTCGCGCGCCTAAATCATGCCCGTCTCCCGGCAAGCGATAGTTCAATATAAAGCAGGTATAACCTTGGCCTGTCATCACTTCAGCGATATCCGTGCCTTCGTTATCATAGGCAATCTTGGTGTAACCACCACCTGGAATTAATAACACACCAATACCATTTGGCTGGGCAGGCGTCACAATCGTCATCTCTGGATGAGCAGTATTCGTCGTCAGGCGATCGTGATACATCCCGTTACCACGCTCGATATAACTTGAAGTCAATGCAGGAGAGGGGAGAGTATTAAGCGGCCAAAGCGGTAACACTGAATACTGTGGGCTCAATTGCTCCAGTGACGTAAACGAAATCGGCTGAGTGTCCGTCATTCTCTATAACCTTCTAAAAACATTATTCATCAAACTTTTGCACAGCGCACCACAAAAAGCCAGTGTGAGAATACATCCGATTGTCTACACGCCGACGTTGCGGTGTCCTATGAAAGAGTCAGCAACGCGAGATCATAAGGCGCAGAGTGGTTTTATGCCTTGCTGCTAGCGAGCCTGTACGACACTTATCACATTCTAAGTCATTCATTTGCAGTAATTTATTATGTTGTCGGTGCAACTATCAAAAATCCTTTCGTTAGGATAGATTTTTGTAGTTGTCCTAGTGGTGCGAATTCCCTATAATTATCTGTTTTTTATTAAGGATAGGTCATGTCATTGGATAAGTTAATGGAAAATATCGAAAAGCACGGCTGGTTTGTGTGGGATGATTTTTTATCGACCGAGCAGGTTGATGAACTTTGCCAATGTATACCAAGTGACTGGAAGCAAGCCAAAATTGGCCGCCGTGATGATACCCATCAAGACACTCGTCGGCGTACCGATAAAATCCATTGGATGCATGCCGCGATGGGTGAGCCTATCCAAGATTATTTGGACCGCATGACCGCGATTCAAACCATGATGAATCAGCGTTTCTTTATGGGGTTGTTTGAGTATGAGTCGCACTTTTCCAAATATGCAGATGGCGATTTTTATGAAAAACACTATGACTCGTTTAAAGGCAGCAGTAATCGCCGTTTGACCACGGTATTCTACCTCAATCAAGAATGGCAGCCGTCTCATGGCGGGATGCTCAACCTCTATGATCAGCATGATCATAGGCTTGCTGAGATTGAGCCACTTGCTGGGCGTTTAGTTGTTTTCCTGTCGGAAGAGTTTCCTCATGAGGTGTGTGTCAGTCATCAAGAGCGTTATAGTATCGCGGGTTGGTTTCGCATCAATGGTGTGAAAGATGGTGTGGTTGATATTGCTCAATAAGTTACATCAGCGTGATTGACTTAACTTAACTTAGCTTAGCTCGGAGTCAGGCGTTTTGTCTCATTGCGGATGTTCGTAGAGCGGCTTATTCTTTATCGAAGCTATCTACCACAATCGCGCCCATAGAGGCGGGCATGGTGATCACGATGATGCGTTTGAGTGCCACTACGGTATCACTGAGCAGTGGCAGCTTATTGAGCGAAAGCAGCACCAGCGCCACAATGACCGCAGCGATGCAGTAGGCAATCACGATACGAAAGAGATAAATGCGAATGCGGGTGCGAATATTGGCTTGAAAGACACTTTGATACGCGAAACCGGCCAAAAAAACTAACGACAAAACCAATAATAATAGGACGTTTACAGCGGGTAGGGTGGTCCCTAAAGTCCACGCTTCTTCTGAAAAAGAGATTGGCACCGCTAATGCAAATGCCCCGACACATACTTGAATGATATCTTCGCTGTTAAAATGACGCGACATGAGATTCCTGCCTAAGCTGTATTAAACATATCGTCAGTGCGCTGTTGGCACCCATTGACTGCGCCAGTAGTGCAATAAGACCAGTAACTGTTCTTCATACAACGCGACTTTGCGAAATAAATCCGCAAACGTCGCATCGCCCCCAAAACAGGTTTGAATGTAATGGTTGATCTACTGGGGAGTATAACCTTCTACGTATAGCGCGCGAACCCATTGGTATTCTAACGCTTTAAGATTGTTCAAACTGGACTCCGCCAGCATCACCTTTATTTTTTGGTCATTCCATTTTTTCGGTTTTCCATGGGTAAGCGGATTAAACCAGAAGGAGATGAACTTTCTATGACGTCAATGTGTTCTATGATGCATCCTCATTAAACGGTGTAACATGAGCTTGCATCTCATCGCCAATTTGTTTTCTCATATTCATTAAGCGAATGGCTGATTCACGCAGGAAAATATCCTGAGGCTGCGTCGGATTCCATTGTGGTACTAGCGTTGGTTTACCATCATCTCCCACGGCAACCATGATCACAATACAGTGAGTGGTCAGGGTTTGCTCTGGATCTTTAGGATCGTTCGCACGTACGTCTAAGCCAATATGCATCGAGGTATTCCCCGTGTAGATGATTTTCGCATGCACCTCGACCAAGCTTCCCACTAAAATGGGTGCGACAAAACGAATGCCACCCGCGTAAACGGTAATACAGTATTTTTTACTCCAACCAGCAGCACAAGCATAAGCCGCTAAATCAATCCATTTCATCACGGCGCCGCCGTGTACCTTGCCGCCAAAATTCACATCACTAGGCTCTGCTAAAAAACGCAGAGTAATATCACGACTGCCATGTTCCATATTGTGTCACCTTCCTTGATAAAGTTGCAGTATTATCAGTATAAACATATTTTCTTTGAACTGAATAAGATCAATGCCTTGCTCGCTACTTTGTGAAGCTTGTGAGAGCAAGTTCACGTCCTTCGCGCTAGTGTCGCCGCAATAAGACCTCACATTCGATTGTGGCAAGACGATTGATGCGCAGGTATAGTAAACACCATACTGATAGGCCCTGACATAGAGATAATTTGTGAAGCATTCTATCCGCCATTTACATCCTTCATTAGCGATCGAGCAAGCGCCAGCAGAGGTTTTTCTTAACTTTGAAGATTTCCTCTCTAACACAGAAACGCGCGTGCATAGTCACCCTTGGGGACAGGTGCAGCTGATTTCGGGCGGAATTTTAGAGGTAGAAGCGCAGGACACTCGTTTTCTAGCGCCACCGCATTTGGCCATATGGGTACCCGCCGGGGTGATGCATAAAAGTTTTAACCGTCGGCCGCTTGAGTATTGCTCGATTAATATGGCATCAGCACTGACAACGAGCTTTCCTTCTAACACCAGCTTAATCAAAGTCACCCCGATTATTGCCGCGATCATTGATGATTTCCGCCAGCGAAAGATTAGTATCGCGCAGTCAGCGGCTGACCAGCGTTTAATGCAAGTGATGCTCGATCAATTAGCGATTCAACCCACGCAGCATCACTTTTTACCGAGTAGCGATCACAAGTACCTTGCGCCAATTTTGCGCGCTATGGAGCTCAATCCGGTGGACAGTACGTCGTTAAAACAATGGGCAAATCATGTTCATACCACAGAGCGAACACTCGCCCGCTATTGCCATGATGAACTGGGAATGAGCTTTACAGAATGGCGGTTACGCCTGCGTTATTTACATTCTATGGAACTGCTGCGCCATGGGCATGCGGTTAAAGAAGTGGCGTTGACCTTAGGTTATCAGCAAGCCAGCCCCTTTATCACCATGTTCAAAAAATACTCGGGTATGACACCAGAGCAATATAAACATCGATTGTTGTAATGATAAGTAGGCCATAATAAGCGTCGAGTCTAGGGGTAAGATTGTTGAGCCCAAAGGTTTTATTAACCCCGATATGGCATTGAACAAGAGGTCAGAATGAAATCCGTGAAAAAAGGATTGAGATTGGTGGCGGCATTAGAAGCGTTTAAAGGCATCTTATCGCTTGTCGTCGGTTTTGGTCTGCATGTTTTAGCTGGGCATAATTTGCGGCAATTTGCTGAATCTATCGTCAGTCATGCTCATTTAAACCCAGCCAGTCATGTGCCGAGCATTTTTATCAACGCAGTGAGCCATGTCTCTGATAGTAATCTGACGTTACTTGCTATTGGCGCGTTTATTTATTCAATCGTGCGATTAGTGGAAGCGTACGGGCTGTGGCAAGAACTGGTTTGGACTGAATGGTTTGCGTTGCTCAGTGGGGCGATTTATATGCCATTTGAATTGTATGAACTGTTCCATCATATCAGTGTGCTAGGCGTTAGCGTGCTCTTATTAAACATCCTGATTGTTTGGTATATGGCGCATATGCTTTTCGTCAAAAATGAGTAACGCGAACCGCATTGCCTTGATAGTGCGCGGTTAGCCCAAAGTGAGCAGCAGGCACGATTCTGCCTGCTGGTATAGTGACGATATGTCAGGTGAAGGGCTATTTGTGATGTTTCATTAGCCAGCGGTAGACACCGTCATTACTGTATGCCGTCTTCCACGATGAGGCGTGGTCTCCACCTTCAATTTCTGTATAGCGAATAGTGGAGGTGGATCCTCCTGAGCGAATAATTGCATCTACCATCTGGCGCGAATAATCGACACTGGTGACTTCATCAGCACTGCCATGAAAAACCCAAGTCGGAATGTGATTAATGGTGCTGGCCTGTTTAGGGTCTGCGCTCCCCGCAATCGGGACGGCGGCGGCAAATAGCTTTGGTCGTTGCATCATCGCATTCCATACACCCTGCCCACCACGCGACAGCCCTGTGATATAAATTCTATTGCGATCAATATGAGAGTTTGTCTTGAGTAGATTATCGATCAAGTGGAGTAGTGCGGTCATTGATGGGGTTGAAGGTGTTTGTTTAAAGTTGTAAGCCGCAAGTGTGGTGCTGGCCCAGCGCATTGGACCAGGCGTTTGCGGTGCTAGCACATATGCCGCTTGAATGGATTGATTTGTTTTGCTGGCAAAATACTGTGGCCCCCAACTGGTATTTTTATACATCTGAGCTTGATTATCCGTGCCCGCTTCACCGGTCCCATGTAAATGAATGATGAGTGGCAATTGTCCACTTTGTGGTGGTGAATAAAGTTGGTAAGGCAGAGTGAACTTGTTATCGTGATACTGGTTTGCTTGCCAGCCAGCGAAAGCGGGGCTAACGCAGGCCACGGATAGCGCGACTGTCAGAAAAGATTTCAGCATGTAGACCTCTAATATTTTGTTGATATTATTATAATGTAACCGGTATCATAATTGAGGAATACGGTAACAGTCGAGGATGTATTTCACAAATATTGACGACGTCTTATAATGCAAACGCACTTATGTGATTGGTCGTATAAATATGGAACAAGGACGAGATATGGTTGTACTTAGAAACATGCGACAGCAAGAATACCCTGCTTATTGCCAGTATTTTATTGATGATTATAGTCGTGAAATTGCGCAGAACTATGGTCATGCAATGAACGTGGCCATTGAACTTGCCGAACAAGATTTGCAGCGTTTTTTCCCGAATGGTTTGGAAGAAAAAAATCATTGTTTATTCTGTATTGATGCTGAAATTGCCGGGGAAATCCAATTAGTCGGTTATCTATGGCACTCTGTGAATCATAGTGACAACTCGACGTTTATCTATGACTTTTTTATATTTGCAGAGCATCGTAGCCGAGGATTGGGGCGATTAGCTTTAGCCGAGTTGGAGAAGCAACTTCAATTAGAGGGCATCAAACAAATAAAGTTGAGAGTGGCGTATCATAATGAAAGAGCGTTAAGCTTATACAAAGAAGTCGGCTTTGCCATCACCGGCTTCAATATGTCGAAAAGCATTGAGAAACGATAAGCAATTGGGCATTTAACTTGCAGAGTAAAGTCAGCGGCTTACATTTTTAGAGAGGATTCCCCCTCGGAGGCAACAATAATGAATATGAAGGACTTCTCAAACTTAGTTGGGCTATCGGCTCATACTCTGCGCTATTATGAAAAAATAGGATTGCTGAGAAATATTCAACGAAATAGCAGTGGGCATCGAATCTATTCATCACACGATCGAGTATGGATTGAATTTGTAAAACGTTTAAAAGATACAGGGATGCCGCTAGAAAACATCTTAATCTATGCCGATTTACGCCAGCGTGGCCCAGAATCGGTATTAGAGCGGCAAGCGCTACTAGAACAACACAAAGCCAACTTGAGTCTGCGAATTGCTGAGCAACAATCTCATCTTGCTGCTTTAGAAGAAAAAATTGACCTATATAAAAATGGCAAAGTGCATTGACTTAGAGT
>JBQGON010000083.1:0-15068 GCA_052087065.1 Vibrio sp.
CCGAGGCATCGGTGAGCCCTTGCCATTCTGCATCATTAAACGACAGTATAATCTCGGTGTTATCGGCTGGATAGCTATCATTGGCTATATGCCAGTAGGTGTTATCAACCATATTCGGTAACCACAAGTCGCTGATGCATTCTGTCCACACCCCATTGCGCTCATAGTCGTTATCTTTGAGAAGGTGATACACCACTACAGGATCGTAAAACCGCAATAACTCATTCTCAAAACCAAGGTGTTGGCAGTGAATCCGTGTCACCCAGTAGTGATATAATTCATTAATTGATGCATTTGAATCAAACACCAAACCGAATCGCCACCCAGCTTGGTCAATCAGCCATTGCAATGCTTTATCATGATATGAAACCAATAAAGGACCGACATCACTGACCGCTTCCCACTGTGTTTTAAAGAACAGGTTTTGTACTTCTATAGTGAAATCATTATGCATGGCGTATTGCAGCAATAACTTTTCCGCATCAGGCACTAACGCCCGATCAATAACAATCCAGCGTTTGCTTTCCGTCGGAGGTAATGACTCGATACGAGATATCTCATTAAGCATTGGCGGCGGCCTCACACGCTTGACAGATTGGTTTGCCTTGTTGAGCGGCTGAGACAATCGCTTTTCGTTGCTGCATTACATTGAGCGGTTGTATGTCTTCAGGCGTCGCTTCCGGGGGCTGTATTTCCGCTACTTTCGTATTGTTTTTAATGGTTTGTGGTAATCTTGCCACCAACCCACTATAGCCACTCCCAGCCCCCGCGCTACCGCCGGAGTTGAGGTTGATGCCAGCACCCGAAAGATGCACGCCGGCTGGGTCGACTTTGACAAAGCTGCCACCGGCCACGGCGGTGATTTCGGCGCCGGATTCAATCACCACTTTTTGGCCGGCTTTAATGTGAATTTCCGTACCAGAATCATTCACCCACACTTTGCCGGCTTTCACGTGCATATCACCATCAATCACAAAGGTGCGGTTTTTATCAACCGCAGTGCGGCTTTCACCTTTGGTCGACTCGTGATGATTACGTTTGACCTTGGTGTAGTCATGCCGATCAACGGTGAGATGCTTGTCATTGTGCACCTCCCTAGTATGATCATTATTGGTGATGCCGTCGTAGTCTTTTTGCGCATGCAAAAAGATGGTTTCTTCATCCACTTGGTCTTCAAAACTGAGCTCGTTGTATCCATCGCCTTGATGGGTTTCGGTGCGTAAAACGGTCTTGGTTTTGTTATCGGGTAACACATAAGGTGGAATATTGTTCTCGTTGTAGGTTCCGCCTGTCACAATCGGTTGATCCGGATCGCCATTTAAAAATGACACGATCACTTCATGGCCAATACGTGGCACCGCAGACATCCCATATTGGCTGCCCGCCCAACCTTGTGATACACGAATCCAGCATGAGCTTTTCTCATCACTGTTCGAATAACGATCCCAAGGGAAATGTAATTTCACTCGGCCATGTTCATCACAGAAGATTTCTTCGCCATCTGGGCCAACCACAAACGCGATCATTGGGCCATCGACTTGTGGTTTCGGGCTAGGCTTGGCTTGCCAGCTCAGTGTTGCAGGAATAACTTTGAATTGGTTCGCATACGTTGTCGCCCCCGAGCCACCCTCTTCTTCTAATGCTTGCGGCTGCTCACCTTGTACAGTGAAACCCACCACTAAATAGTCGCGATTAAATTCTGCGTTAAGATGTTCCGATAATGAGAATTGATAACCCGCGCCTAAACCTTGTTGATTACTTTTTCCCGTCAGTGTCTGTGAGTCACGACGTAAATAAGCTAAGCGAATATCGTTAAATGCTTTACCGCTTTCATCCTCTTTATAGCGACCCGGCGCATCATAATGTTCATAACCAGTCAGTTGATAATCCACATCAGCGGCCACTGAACTTTGAGCAAAGGTGTACGTTGGCTTTTTGAAGCTATAATCACGCGTCACTGATTGGGTGGATTCTGATTGCGTATGCGCAGTGAGTTGTTTAATAAATGGCGTGTCACTCGAGCCACCGGATAACGCGTTATAAGGAATGGGTTCAGCTACCCAAGGGAAACTTGCCGTTTTATCAGTAAAAAACAGAGTATGTTTACCCTCTTCATGGATAAAGCTGTATACCAATCCTTCTTCTGCGGCAATACGGTGTAAAAACTCGATATCGGTTTCTCGATACTGGACACAGAATTCACGTTGGGCACATTCACGTTCGATCGAAAAACCGTAATCTTCGATGTTCATTTCTTGCAGCAGAATGGAGATAATTTCTGGGACGGTTTTTAATTGGAATGAGCGACTGTTATGACGCAGAGCTAAGCGCTCCAAAGATGGCACTAACGTAAGGGAATAAAAACTGAAATGATGGCCAATGTCACCTTGACTGAAACGGCTGACGATACCGTGGACCCGCTGTACTAATTCCCCGTTTCGATACAGAGTGAGCTCAGCATTCCTGTCGACAACTTGGTCTGGGGTGATATGAGATTGCCGGCTCGCGAGATCAATCATATAGCGAAAGCCGTAGCACGCCTCGTTTTGGAATTCACTATCGGAGATGGATTCATGTCCATCAAATCGACGCACTACCAATGTGTCGTCGTCTAAGCCATCAATTGTGATTGCATAGTGTAACGTCGCCATCCTGACATTTCCTTTCGTGTTCTTATATACGTCAAAAACCTTAAGCACAACACATTGAATCCAATCAAGAATGCGTTGTGCTTAAGGTTTAATTATTGCCCGAGCATGCTCGGGCAATGTTAGGCTCGCGTAAATTACGCTTCAACCGGCTTACGCCAGTCGTCAGAACCTGAAGTACCTGCATTCACGTGATCCCACGTAATCTTACGGTAGGTCATAGAAACCGTTAGATTTTGTGTGAAGTCTGCTTTTGCTGGATCTTGACAGTGTGGCATTTCACATTGAATGTCGACGATAGATGCGTTTTCTAACTTAGTAGTAAAGAAGTTTTCTTGTTTACCTTCGATAGATGTACGGTACCATTTCAATTCAACGGTAGACATTTTCTCACCGGATGCCAATGCGTTGTAAAGTAGTGGTACGGCTTTGTTCAGTGTTACGGTAAACTGAAACGGCTTGTGAACACGCTGACCAGAAGGCTGACCAGATTGTGGATCCGTTGGTACCGTTACGTTGTGATCGAAGTACTGAACTAGCATTTCGTCTTCGTGACCTTCAACAAAAGAGTCACCGATTGAATCAGCAGTACATGCGCCTGCAGTGATCAGACCTTGGGTTTGACCTTCGATAGAGATATAACATGGAGTTGGCATGGCTTAATTCCTTAATTTACTTGTGTCATCAAATTTGTATTGCGTACCAATAAGAGAGCAAAGTCGATGCCAATATTTGCGTCTTTATTTTTCAATAAGTTATAATTACATGACGCATAATAAAGCAATAAGCTGCCTATCACTGAGCAAGATCTTGCTCGCTGGGCAAACTTCCACTCAGCGTCTGTTTTCATAGAGCTCTTCCAAGACATTTGTTAGCATAGTGGTTTATCGATCACAGGTAGGTGACGCCAACATGAACGCATACAATCAATTAATCGCCCATTCGAAGAAGATTTCTCATTTCCAACATCTCGCCTCCATAACCGGATGGGATCAAGCCGCTGTCATGCCTTCTGGCGGCGCCGGAGCGCGCAGCGAAGCCATGGCCGAGTTATCCCTTCATATTCATCAGTTATCTACGCAACCACAATTAGGCGAATGGTTTAATGAAGCAGAAACTGAAGAGTTGGATGCGACTCAACAAGCCATTGTTCGTGAAATGAAACAAGAATGGTTAGATGCAACACTTTTGCCGGATGATTTAGTGGCAACAAAATCGTTAGCCGGATCGCGCTGTGAACATGCTTGGCGTGAACAGCGCACCAACAATGATTGGAGTGGCTTTGCCAAAAACTGGCAAGAAGTGGTCAAACTGTCACAAGAAGAAGCGCAAATTCGCGCAGACTATTTTCAATGTACGCCCTACGATGCAATGTTGAGTCAGTTCGAACCAGGAACCACATCCGCGTCTCTCGATGTCCTGTTTGCTGATGTCAAATCTTGGCTACCGGATATGATAGACAAAGCCATCGCAAAACAATCTCTTGATACGCTCATCCAACCTGATGGGCATTACCCCACTCACATTCAAAAATCCGTCGGCCTCGATGTAATGAATCTGCTGCAATTTGACTTCAACCACGGCCGATTAGATGAAAGCGTGCATCCTTTTTGTGGTGGCGTGCCGAGCGATGTGCGTATCACGACTCGCTATGATGAAAACGAATTTGTGCAAGCCATTATGGGTATAGTACATGAAACTGGCCATGCTCGTTATGAACAAGGCTTACCCCACTCGCTTGCAGGTGTAAGAGCAGGACAAGCGCGCTCAATGGGCATACATGAGTCACAATCATTATTTTTTGAAATGCAGCTTGGCCGGAACCCGCATTTCATCCAACATTTGGCGCGTTTATCAAAAGGACGATTTGATTCTCAGCAACCGAATTTATTTACGGTAGACAACTTGCAAAAACTCTACACCCGAGTCAAAAAAGACTTCATTCGTGTCGATGCTGATGAGCTAACCTACCCTGCGCATATCATTTTACGTTATGAAATTGAACGTGACTTGATGAATAGTGATATTACTGTGAGTGACGTTCCCGAGTTGTGGAATGAAAAAATGCAGCAGTATCTTGGTCTCTCGACTCTAGGAAACGATCGCGTGGGATGTATGCAGGATATTCACTGGACCGATGGCAGTTTTGGTTACTTTCCAAGCTACACACTCGGCGCTATGTATGCGGCGCAGTTTATGGCGACAATGCGTCAATCAATTGACATTGAAGGCGTGCTCGATTCTGGCGACTTCTCTCCTATTTTTTCGTGGCTGGCAGAAAATATCTGGCAAAAAGGCAGCGTATACACCACCAATGAGCTGATGACACAAGCGACGGGAGACACCTTAAATCCACAGTATTTCAAACGTCATTTAGCGCAACGCTATCTCTAACCTATTTCGGTTTGTACTATAAAAAATGCCAGCGCGTAGGCTGGCATTTTATCTAAACGGTACTCAATACAACATGGTAGAGAAATTAAAGGATATTGAACGATACCGTTAGGTTATACGTTTCCATATCATCGTGATCCATTTTGTAGTTCGAATAGTTCGCACCCACAGAAATAGGACCAAACACTTCGTAATCGGCACCGACGCTGTACATCACATCGTAGCCATCATCACTACCATTATCAGAGTCTTTATCCCACTTATGTAGACCGCCTTTGGCGTACACTTGCAGTGGGCCAAAGTTGATGCTTGGTTTCAAGGCAATATAAGTATCGTTGAATGATAAATCACTGCGGTGGTCAAAACTATCAAATTTATTTAAACCCGCTTCGACACCGATGATAGGCAAAAGACCAGTCCCTGCATGGATGTTGTACGCAGTACCATCAACGCCATCAATTTTTGCAGTACCGACTGAAGCGCCGCCGTAAATCCATGAGTCAGCGAAGGCAGATGTTGAAGCACCAATCAGTGCCAGTGCAAGTATTGTTTTTTTCATGAGTAATCTTCTCTCAGTCAGTTAAGTGACAACTTAGAACGGATAACTATTGCCGCTAAAGCGCCATAATATCGTATTCTGTCAAAATTATGCAAATTTCATTCCTAAATATCACTAATCGAATTTTTAATGCGTTTATCGGATACCGGATACGGAGTACCGAGTTGCTGAGCAAAATAGCTGACGCGCAGCTCCTCTATCATCCAGCGAATGTCTTTGACTTTTTCCGGAATATCCATTCCTCTCGGAATTTTATTCAGCAACTCTTTATAATCATTGGTCACAGATTCAATCTTTAGCATATGAACCCGATCTTTATTAGGATCGATGGGTAACTTGTCCATACGACGCTCAATCGCCTTCATATAGCGTAGGATATCTGGCAGACGATGCCAGCCACATTCTGTGGCGAACCCTTTAAAAATCAGCCCTTCAACCTGCGCTTTAATATCAGACAGCGCGAAAGCCATGGAAAGATCCACTTTACCTTTGAGGCGCTTATTGATTTCAAAGGCCTTCGTTAGAATCGTTTCCACTTGCTTGGCAATGTCCACAACGGTATCACCGAGCTCACCACGAATAGACTCTTTTAATGCTTCAAATTGCTCTGGCTCCCACACCACACCACCGTGTTGTTCGATCAATTTATCCACCCCACAAGCAATGCAGTCATCAATTAAATCCAACACTTTGCCATACGGATTAAAATATAAGCCGAGCTTCGATTTATTCGGTAAATTGCTGTGTAAGTATTTGATGGGCGAAGGGACATTCAACAGTACCAGACGACGCTGACCTTGACGCATGGCCTCAACCTGCTCTTGCTCTGTCTCGAACAGTTTTATTTCTACGCTGTCTTTGTTATCAACGATGGCTGGAAAAGCCTTAACTTCAAAGCCACTGCGTTTTTGTTGGTATACTTTTGGCAGTGCACCAAACGACCAAGTATGCAAATTCTGCTGTTCGATATCGTCATCAGCGACTTTAGACAAGGTCTCTTGCACTTGTTCTTTTAAGCTTTCTTTTAAAGCAAAAAGATCGTTATTTTCTTTTAATTTGCGGCGGCGGTGGTCCACGGCACGGAAGGTGATTTTTAAGTGCTCCGGCAATTGAGCAACATTCCAATCATCCCTTTTTACCTCTGCGCCAGTCATACGACGTAATTCTTTTTCGAGCGCATCTAATAACGGCAATTCCATTGGCGTCACGCGTGCTAAAAATGCATCCGCATAATTAGGTGCCGGCACAAAGTTTTTCCGCAGTGTTTTCGGCAACGATTTGATTAAAGTTGTCACCAATTCTTGTCGCAGCCCAGGGATTTGCCAATCAAAGCCATGTGGCTCGATTTGGTTAAGGATCGGTAGTGGAATATGCACTGTGACACCGTCACTATCTTCTCCTGGTTCAAATTGGTAGCTCAGCTTGAGCTTAATACCATTTTGATGCCAGAAGTTAGGATAATCCAAGTCTGTCACATGACTCGCGTCGTTTTTAAACAGCATCTCTTTTTCAAAGTTAAGTAACTCTGGATTCTGCTTACGCTCTTGCTTCCACCATGCATCAAAATGACGGCCAGATACGACGTCGGTGCCAATACGTTGATCGTAAAACTCGAACAACTCATCATCATCAACCAAGATATCGCGACGACGGGATTTGTGTTCTAACTCTTCAACTTCTAACAGCAACGAACGATTCTGTTTAAAGAATTCATGGCGAGTATCCCATTCTCCTTCCACTAATGCGCTACGAATAAACAGCTCTCGGCTAACGACGGGATCGATATGGCTGTAATTCACTAGGCGTTTAGCCACCAGCGGAATACCAAAGAGCATGACTTTTTCATAGGCCATCACGGTCGCCCGTTTTTTCGACCAATGGGGTTCACTGTAACTACGCTTAACAAGGTGGCCAGCTAACGACTCAACCCACTCAGGTTGAATTTTAGCGACAACACGTGCCCACAGCTTAGAAGTTTCAACAAGCTCTGCAGACATCACCCACTTAGGTTGTTTCTTGAAAAGACCAGACGCGGGGAAAATATGGAAACGTGCATTACGTGCGCCTTGATACTCACTTTTCTCTTGATCTTTTAATCCAACATGGGAAAGCAGCCCACTTAAAATGGCGGTATGCACACTGTCATAGTTTCCGGGTTCACTATTCAGTTTAAAGCCCATTTCGCGCGTTGCTTGGCGTAACTGAGTATAGACATCTTGCCACTCACGAATGCGTAAATAGTTCAAATAGTCCTGTTTGCATTGGCGACGAAATTGGTTGTTACTCAATGCTTGCTGCTGCTCTTGCAAATACTCCCATAAATTAATGAAGGTCAAGAAATCGGACTCTTCATTAGCAAAACGGCGATGTTTCTCATCAGATGCTTGCTTTTTGTCACTGGGACGCTCACGGGGATCTTGAATCGACAAGGCGGCAGCAATGATCATCACGTCTTTCAAGCAGCCTAATTGCGGTGCTGCAATCACCATACGAGCCAAACGTGGATCAATCGGCAATGCGGCGAGTTGGCGTCCTAACGGTGTTAAGGCTTTGGTGTTTCGCTCACCTTTGGTTTTTTCGGTGATCGCGCCTAGCTCATCTAATAAACGCACCCCATCTTGAATATTACGTTTATCTGGCGCTTCAACGAACGGGAACGCCTCGATGTCACCTAAGCCCAAGGCGGTCATCTGTAAAATAACGGAAGCTAAGTTGGTGCGCAGAATTTCTGGATCGGTAAACTCGGGACGTGATTCAAAATCGTCTTCAGAATACAAACGAATACAAATCCCTTCCGTAACACGTCCACAGCGGCCTTTTCGTTGATTAGCACTGGCTTGCGAGATCGGTTCAATCGGCAAACGCTGCACTTTCGTGCGATAACTATAACGACTGACACGTGCCGTTCCCGGATCAATCACATATTTAATCCCCGGTACAGTTAACGATGTTTCCGCCACATTGGTCGCGAGCACGATACGTCGACCGGTGTGCGATTGGAAAATACGATTCTGCTCAGAGGCGGATAAGCGAGCAAATAACGGCACCACTTCCGTATCGCGTAATTTCAACTTGTTTAAGGCATCAGCGGTATCACGAATCTCTCGCTCACCACTCATAAATACTAATATATCGCCCAGCCCTTCATCGGACAATTCTTCAACCGCTTGAATAATGCCTTCTTGCTGATCACGGTCGCTCTCATCATCACCAGACAATGGGCTATAACGCGTTTCTACTGGATAAGTACGACCGGACACTTCAATAATAGGCGCGTCATAAAAGTGTTGAGAAAAACGCTCTGGATCGATGGTTGCCGAGGTAATCACCACTTTAAGATCAGGACGGCGCGGCAATAACTCTTTCAAGTAACCTAAAATAAAGTCAATGTTTAGGCTACGTTCATGAGCCTCATCAATAATTATGGTATCGTATTGATTTAAAAAACGATCATTTTGGATTTCCGCCAGTAAGATCCCATCCGTCATCAGCTTAACTTGGGTATCCGGCGAGACTTGGTCACTAAAACGTACTTTGTAGCCAACCACGTCGCCTAGCGGTGTTTTCATTTCTTCAGCAATACGATTCGCTACCGAGCGAGCAGCCAGACGGCGCGGCTGAGTATGACCAATTAATCCGTATTTGCCACGGCCTAGCTCAGCACAGATTTTCGGCAACTGCGTGGTTTTCCCTGACCCTGTTTCACCCGCGACAATAACGACTTGATGGTTGGCAATCGCTTGAGCAATATCGTCACGTTTTTGGCTGACAGGAAGTTGGTCTGGATAATCGATATGAACGGGTTTATTCAAGCGCTGCTGCACCTGCAGCATAGACTGCGCGATATCTTGTGCAATTTCATCAAACACGGCATCACGTGCTGCGTCTTTTTTAATACGGCTGGCTCCATTGATTCGCTTGTTCAAACGAAAACGGTCTTTAATTAAACATTGTTGTAATGCTTTTTTCAGCGACTTTGCCGTATTGGCCTGTGCTTTAACAGGCTTATCAGAGTTGACTGGAGATTGAGTCAAAACGTGTCCTATTTTATGATTTGAAGACTAAACTGCGCGAATTGTAACACAGACTGCGCCTTGAGCAGCAATCTTCCATCGCTCCATCAACCAAAACGCCCTTCCTCAAACCACACCGATAGCATGCCAAAAGCGACTCTGCCCCCTGTCATCTCAGCGCACTACGCATTCGGTTTTTATCATGATTTTTGTCAGAAGACTGAGCAAAACTTCATCTTCATTCAAAATTTCTGAACAAGATAAGCAAGATTGACTACTGTTGCTGTTCCTTACCTAAGGTTAATATGTCAGCCACTTACATGAATTAACAATCACCTCTTCAATAGAAAGGATAACGGTATGTCTCGTATTTTAGCTCTTAAATCTAGTATTCTTGGCGAATATTCTCAATCTAGCAAACTTCTTGATGAATACTTGGCCTCTGCTAACGATGCACAAGTCACGTTGCGTGATCTCGCGGCAGAACCACTGCCTGTATTGGATATGTCTATCATTGGCGCATTCGGAGCAGCCGGTAGCGGTGATCTGAATGAAGAACAACAAGCTATTGTTAATCTGTCTGATACCTTAATTGAAGAAGCAAAAACGGCTGACACCATCGTGATTGCAGCGCCAATGTATAACTTCACAATTCCGACTCAGTTAAAAAATTGGTTCGATCTTATCGCTCGTGCTGGCATTACTTTCCAATACACTGAAAATGGTGTGGAAGGCTTAGTAAAAGGTAAGAAAGCCATCATCATCACGACTCGTGGCGGTATCCACAAAGGGACTGAACACGACATCGTTGAACCTTACCTAAAAACCATTCTAGGTTTTATCGGCATTACTGAGGTTGAATTCGCTTACGCTGAAGCACTTGCAATGGGTGATGAACACCAAGCAAAAGGCCTTGAAACAGCGAAAGAGCAGCTAAGCACGTTAAAACTTGCTTAATCATTGATTAAGTCGTTGGGTTAACAGTAAAAAGCCATTCTCTGAATGGCTTTTTTTATGGATGTGCTTATACTATAAAATCTGCAAATTAGAGAGATTCTCGTTGCAAAAATTTGCTCTTATAAGACTTGAAGTTTATGGTTAAAGAGCTCGAGGTACACACTCATTATTTTTCTGACTATATAAGCGGATATCGTGAAAGCATCACAACTTCTTAAGATTTTACATTCTATCCCCTTAGACCAAGATCCTGAAGTGGTGACCGGCGAGATTTGGTTGCCTGAACGTCTCACACGAGGCAACCTACACGAAGGTTTTTTATTTCTTGATTTTGATAATGCGCCGCAAGAAGAACAAGGCGAAGAAGAAGGTCGCGGATTCGTCGAGCACGAAGAAAACTTCATTCGTGAACAATTGACACACATATTACAAGAAGCAAGCGGACAGCCCGAGAAAACTGAGGCATTATTAGCGATATTACTCATGGCCCATGAGCATAGCAGTTCTGAGTTTATTGAAATGTTAGGGGCGTTGAACTCCCCAGAAGACACCCCATAATTCGATTATGTAGGAAGCCGTATTGTCGATTTCTCAAGCTACTCCCCCTTTGCTATTGGCAGGCCCAATACTACGCCAATGTACTGCGACCTCTGTCGTTATTTGGCTGGCAACATCACAACCATTGGCGGGAACAGTCACCCTGTCTCATCACCACCCCTCAAAGCAGCTCATTACTCTATCATTCGATGAGGTTCAACAATATCAAGTGGGCGAACATGCTTGGGTCTCATTAATCGAGTTAACTGGTGAGTTTGCCACTGACCAAATCTACTGTTATCACATCAACACGCAATATGGCTCACTTGTTGAACTTTACCCATCATTACTTGCTGAAGACGAAACGCAACTGACTTTTTATCTAAGTGGTCGAGCGGATCATATTCTGCACGGTTCTTGTCGTAACCCACACGATCCATGTCGTGATGCGTTGCTGACTGTCAGTCAATCCTTAGTCAAAACCGCGCCACAAGACCGTCCTGATTTAATAATGATGAGTGGTGATCAAATCTATGCGGATCATGTAGCAGGGGCCATGCTCGCCGCGATTCATACGGTGATTGATAAACTCGGACTCTATAACGAGGCACTACCAGAGGCTTTAGTGGCCGATGCCGATGCGCTTTATGACCATCCATTATGCTATTTTCATCGCGATCAAATTCTCCCGAGGTTCGACCCGAATGGTACCGTCCTCAACACTCGCCAACCTAAGCCTATCTTCACGTCAACGGATAACGAAAACCATCTGATTACTTTCGGGGAGTTTACGGCCATGTACCTGTTGGTTTGGTCAAAGGTCCTTTGGCAACAATACGACCTCATTAATGTCCATCAACACCATAAGCACGGAGCTTATCAACAATTATCGAAAGTCCACCAAGACGAATGGTTATCTGAAAGAACGATTTTGACTGAGTTTATTGACGGCTTACCCGCCCTACAGTCGATGATGGCGCATATTCCCATCTATATGATATTTGATGACCACGATGTGACCGATGATTGGAACTTAACCGATGGCTGGGAGTATGCGTCTCAGACTCACCCATTCTCACGACGTATTATCGGCAATGCCTTATTAAGTTATTGGTTTTTCCAAGGTTGGGGCAACGCGCCTCACGCATTCGATGACACTTTCCATCACTATGTTACACGTTACTGCCAATCACCTGATAACACTCAACAAAATGCACTGATTGATCATGTTCATGAATTTAAGCAGTGGCATTACATTACCGACACCTCTCCATCGATGGTGGTATTAGATACACGGACACGCCGCTGGCGCTCTGAATCAAATGTTAACCGCCCTTCAGGGCTCATGGATTGGGAAGCATTAATGGAACTTCAGCAAGCGATCGAGAACAAAGACAAAGTCATTATCGTGTCGGCCGCGCCCATGTTTGGAGTTAAATTTATCGAAGCCTTGCAGCGGGTGATGACTTGGCTTGGCAAACCGCTAATGGTCGATGCAGAAAACTGGATGGCACACCCAGGCTGTGCCAATGCATTAATGAATATTTTTACCCACAGTCGCACCCCAAGTAACTATGTAATTCTTTCCGGTGATGTGCATTATTCCTTTGCCTATGACATCAAGCTGCGCTCACGTAATTCCAGTCCAAACATTTTTCAGATAACCTGCAGTGGTTTTAAAAATCAATTTCCAGAACCGTTGTTAACCCTGTGTGACTATGCGGATGCGATTTTATATAGCCCTCATTCTCCATTGAATAAACTCACTAAACGTAAAAGGCTGGAAATTCGCAAACGCCATCCATCAGGAAAAACATTCCGACATTTGTACAATCACACGGCGGTGGGTGTTTTAAAGTTAGCAGATTCAGGTAAGCCCAATTACGTAGGTATTGTGACCAGTGAGGGGGTGCATATTGAATACCCTGCCACACCAGCCAGTAAGTCAGAATCGCGTTAAAACCGTCACCATCATATTGTGAGGCGCACTTAAAGCCCTTACTTTATTTAGTATAACCCTTGCGTCATAGCACGCTCCCTACAGGAAAAGGTATTTTTAATGTTGAACTCCCTAACCACTATTTTTAAACAGCTTACTGAAGGGACTGATTTTAATCAGCAAGAGCAAAACCCAGATCTTGCTATGGCTTGCCTGCTTGCTGAAGTATCAGGCGCCGATCACGATATCTCCCCTGAAGAAGAGCAAGCCAAGCAGGCTCTACTCGCCAAACTTATCGAAGTTGACGCGACACAAGCGTCAGATCTTATCCAACAAGCCAATGAAAAAATAAAGCAATCGGCATCACTCTATGAATTCACGAGTCAATTGCGCGAATTATCGCAAGAAGCGCGCTTTGATGTTATTAAAGCCCTGTGGGTCGTGGCAAATGCAGACGGAGAGATTGATCCATTGGAAGAAGCGGTGATTCGCAAAGCAGCCGAACTACTCTATGTGGATCATAGTGAGTTCATTCGCGCCAAACTGATGGTGATCGAGAATAAGCATTAAAAAAAATGAAAGTACATGATCAATGTACTTTCATAAATACCTGTCAATCAAATTGTTATAATAATGCTACTCGTATGATGCTACTCGTTTGAGCGTCTATAACGTTACGTTGTATTCATTGCATTTTAATGATGATAGCAATTCAATTTCATGACAGATTGATTACAGTATCGCCAATGCCACTTTGGCCAAGTTGTATGCATCAACATAACCACTATGTTGGCGCCCTTCCCAATCGATCCCAAGAGCGAGTTGCGCATCACGATGGCCAATGCGTTTCTCTTTCATGCGATGCTGAATACGATAGAGTGTGGCGAGGTTAATAAATTCTTTAAAGGGCATGTCCAACCCTTTTTTGCGGCATTCTTCGCGCAGGATGTCATCATCCCGCCCCCAAGCTGCGTAGATCTTTTTATTACCACCATAATTTTTGATCATCGATTGCAACACTTCACCAAGCGGCCGACCTTGTTTCTCAATCGTACGAGGCGTGATCCCCGTTAATTCAACACAAAACTTGGAAATCTCGTCTTGTTCAGGTTTCACGTAATATTGTGCGCGTTTGACAATTTGACCCAGTTTTAGATCGACTTCAGCTAAACCAATTTCAATGATCTCGCCCGTGCGTCCGACACCATTTTCATTCCAACAACACATTTCCAGATCAAAACATACAACACGGTTATGGTTCATGCCGACTTTTATCCTTTATGATGAATAAGACGGCGCATAGTTTACCTGAGACACAAGCGTACAGCCACTGTGGACGTAATTTTGATGATTTTCTTACTCAAATCTCATGCATGTCGCTTTTATTGCGCTTTGTTGCTTAAATATTATGCTAAGCATTGATACCGAACGTTTAAAACATAAACTATCAACCCCATATGGTAAGCACATTGTGATTTTTTACGCGCGTTAAAACCTAAATATGGTACTATCGGCGCAATTCTAAATATCAAAATCAACCCAATTGTTTCAGCCGTTACATGAGCGTCTGACAATGCCAGATCTAATAGAGAATTTATAATGAACTTCGATATAAACGCGATTCCTCACACGTTCGATATGCTTCATGCTGGTTTAGCCGCGTCCACTATCGCTTTATTGATTTATGCGATCACGCGTAAAACGAAAACCGTTGAAAAAATCATCGAAAAACCCGTTGAAAAAATTGTTGAAGTCGAAAAACCGGTTGAAAAAATCGTTGAAGTCGAAAAAATCGTTGAAGTTGAAAAAGAAGTCGAAAAGATTGTCGAAGTTGAATCAAAACTCGCGACCGCCTCAACAGACTCAGCGCTGCAACTTTTATCTTTATTCCAACACGAAGCTCGTTTAATCGATTTTTTACAAGAAGATGTCACGCATTTTAGTGATGAAGAAGTTGGGGCAGCCGCTCGTGTAATTCACTCTGGTGGTAAAAAAGTGCTCGATGATTATCTCACACTTAC
>JBQGON010000084.1:0-14850 GCA_052087065.1 Vibrio sp.
GGCTGCATTTGCAGCCCTTAACTCGCTCTGTTATCACGGCAACGAGGGAGAACGCTGCCGGATGTGGCTGATTTACTTTATTGGCTCTATCGAAATCTCAACACGGCGGTTACACTGACGCCCTTGCGCAGTACTATTATCACAAATAGGTTCTCTTTCTCCTCGTCCTTGTACCGTCATTCTTGATGAAGATACATTTTGACCTGAAAGGTAGGCTTTAACCGAGCTTGCACGTTTTAGTGACAAGTTTTGGTTATAAGCAGCACTGCCGGTACTATCCGTATGTCCGACAATCGACAGACGGGTTTTCGGATATTCAACGAGAATCTTAGCAACGCCATTTAAGGTGTTATAAATACTTGGGGCGAGATTAGAGGAATCAGAGGAAAATCCAATGCCATTTTGCATCACAAGAACCAGTTTATTTTCATTGATACGTTTGACCTGAACGCCAGAATTCATCAACTCTTTACGTAACGCCGACTCTTGTCGATCCAAGTAGTACCCAGTACCTGCACCGACCGCCGCACCGCCTGCTAAACCAACGAGTGCATGCTGACGACGCTCTCTCGCATCACTTCCGGTGGCAAGCCCAGTAAGCGCTCCCGCAAATGCTCCGATTAATGCCCCTTTTGTGGTTGAATTGGTTTCCTGCTCTCCGGTGGTCGCATTTTGACGTTGTGTGGCTTCACAGCCTGAAAGCGCTGCGACAATCATCATTAATAACGCACATTTTTTCATAACTATTCCTATTTACTGCCTCAGGTCGAACTCATAATATCATAAGTCAAATGTCTACCATCATAATGGTCATTCATTGATATTATGTGAATATTGCTTCTCAATATAGTAAGATTTTTGTCAATCCTGTGTGGATGCCTGAACATATTGAAAATAAATCAAAAGGTTATAATTGTATTTTAGTTATTAATTACATCTCAGCTGACAGTTATCGCGCTTGCCATTTATAAGCTAATCGCATGTTGCTAATGATCTATTCTCTGACACTGTAGCCACGACTGACATACATCGTGACCACCTCACACCTGGGCTTAATGACAAAGCGATGGGTTATAATGAGTGCACTATTGAGACATCGACTTACGTCCGATCGCAATCGCATTGTGAGCATGCAGGCTTTCTTGATGTTCGACTTTATACCAATAATCGCTAAGCTCATGCATAGCAGAAGCGGCGTGGTTAACTTTGCGCGCCGCATCTTCACAGAACATCAGATTATGAGCATTTAAACGTGCAAATTCTTGTTCATCTTCGCGCTTAACCACCGTTTGCACGGCCGTACCAACGGCCTGCTCAAAGTATATGATTAGATCGGAAAAATCAGGGCAGTGTAAACGCTCCCAAAAGAGGTGGATCTCAGCGAAAGAACGTTGACTGTGAGGCGTTGCAATACTGCCTTGCTGCGAGGCAACCCAAGTGAGTAACGCGGCTTTATCGATGACATGAGTGTCAAAGTTATTATCAATCGCTTCAGCCATTAATTGGCGTGATAATGATGCCGAACAGGGACAAGTACTCGAATAAGGAATATGCAATACGGCCTCCGTATGCCACTGCTCTTCCTGCAAGGCAATATTCAGTGCTAGAGAGTAGGTTTGATAGCCCGCATTGCCACTCAGTAACGCCGATTTTTGTATCGACAAATCAAATACTAGCTCCAAACGAGCGTTATCACTTATTCCCTCTTGAGATGACACCATCTGTAATAATAATCTCTCAAGCAATTCGATCGTTAAAACTTGCTGGGCGATCTGCTGTTGTAGTAACTGATAAAGGCGCGACATATGGATGCCCTTTTCATCGGGCATATCCAAACTCACGTACACATTCGCACTGGCTGTGACCGGCACAAATGCCTCATTTTGATGCCTTAAAAATAATGGAAGTGACACGTTTGCCATCCCTACCCATTGTAGGTTTGCAGGGATCGCAGCTTTATCAGTATTGATGACATCAGGGAGATTGAGATTATGGTTCATAACGGGTCCAAATGAAAAATAGCAAAACAAGCGATACATACCATTGCACATATCCCTTGGTATAAGATTACTCGAAAAGTTATGTTATAACATAACTTTAATCTTAGTCCAATGAACCCAAGTCGCTCTTTTCTCCCTCCCATAAAAAAAGCTCAAACCAATGTTTGAGCTTTTCTATTATTATGTCGTCACCACTAGACAAACCAAAGTGCTATCCGACTTGCGATAAAGGAAAACCTGAATGATCCGGTTGACTATTCGCAATCACCTTCTTGATGTACGTATCGACGGCTTGTTGTTGCGATTCATCTAAATACAGACCCAGCTTACTGCGACGCCACAGCGCATCCGTACCGGTTTTTACAAACTCTTTGGCAATCATATAATCAATTTCACTTTGATAAACACCTTCCGCAAATACACGCCCCATATCCGCTTCCGTTGCTTTGCCATCTAATATTGCCCAGCTATAGGTGCCGTATTGGTTGACGTAGCGAAACGCGGTTTCTTCAGCTAACCACGGATACTGACTACAAATAGCTTGCGTCAATTGGTCACGTGAGCAGCTAAACTCACCACCGGGTAGAGCTTGCGTCGCCGTCCAAGGCTGCCCCATATGGGGAAAGAACGTCTCTAGCTTTTTCATCGCCGACTCAGCAAGCTTACGATACGTCGTCAGTTTACCGCCAAAAATAGTTAGCGCTGGCGCCTGATTCTGTGTTTGTTCGAGCTCTAATGTGTAGTCACGAGTAATCGCTTGAGGTGAATCCGATTCATCATCACACAAAGGTCGTACGCCGCTGTATGACCAAACAATATCACTGCGTTCCAGTCGCTTAACGAAGTGCTGATTGACGACATCCAATAAGTAGTCAATCTCTGTTTCCGTAATCGTCACTTCACGCGGATCGCCAGTATATTCTTGATCGGTAGTCCCAACGATTGAGAACTTATCCAAATATGGAATGACAAAAACGATACGGTTATCTTTATTCTGTAAGATGTACGCTTGCGGATCATCGTGTAAACGCGGCACCACCAAATGAGATCCTTGAATCAAACGCACTCCACGTGGGGCAGGAGTATGAATAGCCGTATCGTAGAATTGTTTGACCCATGGGCCAGCCGCATTCACCAAAGCGTGTGCTTGGCGGTTAAAACGCTCTCCAGTATTCTGATCCAAGACGGTCACTTCCCAAAGATCCCCAACTCTCTCAGCTTTTTCTACCAAACAATAGTTGCGCGTTTCTGCGCCATTTTCATTCGCTGACATCACATTCAATAAAGTCATACGCGCATCATCTACCCAACAATCTGAGTATTCGAAGCCGATTTTCATCTCTGGTTTCATATACCCGGTCTTGCTGAGATCGACCTTATGGCTAGATGGAAGCGTTGACCGTTTGCCAAGATGATCGTAAAGAAACAGTCCGCACCGAATCATCCAAGCTGGGCGTAGGAAAGGACGATGAGGTAAACGAAAGCGCATAGGAAAGGCAATGTGCGGCGCTTTCTTCAATAAAACTTCTCGCTCAGCCAATGCCTCTGACACTAGACGAAATTCATAATGTTCGAGATAACGTAATCCACCATGGATTAATTTTGAACTTGCCGATGAGGTAGCCGAAGCAAAATCATTCGCCTCATATAATCCCACAGTTAGTCCGCGTCCTGCGGCATCAGCAGCGATTCCGGCACCGTTAATTCCACCGCCGACAATAATGAGATCGAGAACATGATTTGCTGATTCTGATGTGTAATTCTTCATAACCAAACCTTGAAAATAGGTGAGAAAATAATCGTTAACCTGTTAATAAACACCTTAACGCAACTTTCGTTTTTGATCATCTATTATTTTCGTTTATGTTCGTTTGTGTGATTTGAGCACAAAAAAAGCACCATTCCAACATTAGGGACAGTGCTTGTTATCAAAATGAAACACATTTGTAGTAATTAAGGCCGAGCAGCGACTTGTAATGGAATGGCATGTTCGTTGAGAATCGCAACAATTTCTTCTGGTGGGGTCTGATTCGTAATCAGCATATCAATCTGCGCAATGTTACCTAACTTCACCATCGCATTTCGACCAAATTTACTATGATCAACGGCTAAGTACACACGACGACTATTTTCAATAATGGCCTGTTTCACACGGACTTCGTGATAATCAAAATCTAGCAGTGACCCATCAAAATCAATACCACTAATGCCCAAAATACCGAAGTCTAAACGAAATTGTTGAATAAAATCTAAGGTCGCTTCGCCGACGATTCCACCATCTCTATCTCGCACTTCGCCACCCGCCAAAATCACGGTAATTTCTGGATTGCTGAGTAAAATACTCGCTACATTCAAGTTGTTTGTTACAACCCGTAATCTTTTATGCTGTTTATTTAACTCATGCGCAACCGCTTCTGGAGTGGTACCAATATCAATAAACAGCGTAGCACCATCAGGAATATGATGAGCAACTTCGGCAGCGATGAGATCTTTTTCATCAAGATTCTGGGATTTACGCGTTAAGTACGAGGTATTCTCGGCGCTAAGTGGTGTGGTCGCGCCACCATGATACCGGCGGATCAGATTTTCATTTGCCAGCTCATTTAAATCACGCCGAATCGTCTGAGGACTGACGTTAAACCGCTCCACTAATTCTTCAGTACTGATATAGCCTTGGTTTTTCACCAGTTCAATAATCTTTTGATGCCGAGGTAATTGTTTCACTATTACTCCCTACTTGATTGTATCTCGATACCGCCACTGGCGTATGAAGTGGATATTTTGCGTCAATTTTCGCCATTATAGAAGTAAAACTGCCAACCAATGGCCAAACCAATAAAAAGAGTGCTCATTTGAGCACTCTTCAGTCGCTGGTTGATAGCTAACGTATCAATTAATCTTCATCTTCGGCGTGCAATTCTGCCCATACTTGGGCACATTTAACCGCTCGTTTCCAACCTTTGTAGCGACGGTTGCGCTTTTCCTCATCGTGATGAGGAGTAAAGCGGCGCTGGATCGTTGCTTTATTACGAACTTCTTCAATGCTATCCCAGAAGCCAACGGCCAAGCCAGCCAAGTAGGCCGAGCCTAATGCAGTCACCTCGGTAACCTCTGGCCGCAACACTTCTGTGTCTAACACGTCAGATTGAAATTGCATCAAGAAGTCGTTAGCCACTGCCCCGCCATCCACTTTGAGACCCGCCAAACGAATCCCCGAATCTGCCTGCATCGCATCAAGGACATCACGCGTTTGATACGCAATACTTTCCAGCGTGGCACGTACAATATGTGAAGAGTTGACTCCACGCGTTAAACCAACAATCGTACCACGCGCATAGGCATCCCAATAAGGCGCGCCCAATCCAGTAAACGCAGGGACCACATACACACCGTTTGACGTATCCACTTTGGTCGCGAAATACTCTGAATCCATCGCATCATCAATCAACTTCATTTCATCACGTAGCCACTGAATCGCAGCTCCGCCCATAAATACCGCCCCTTCGAGGGCGTAAGCTGGCTCTCCTTTCGGGCCGCACGCCAACGTCGTTAACAAGCCATGAGATGACGATACTTTCTCTTGCCCAGTGTTCATTAGTAAGAAACAGCCAGTACCGTAAGTATTCTTTGCTTCGCCCGGCTCAACACACATTTGCCCAAATAAAGCGGCTTGTTGATCGCCAGCAATACCAGCGATTGGAATACGTGTTCCTCCCTTACCACCAATATTGGTTTGACCATACACTTCAGACGATGGACGAACATCAGGCATCATGCAGGCAGGTACACCCAACTCATCGAGCAGCTTTTGATCCCAACATTTATCGTTAATGTTAAATAACATCGTTCGTGAGGCGTTAGTATAATCGGTAACGTGTACGCGTCCCTGCGTCATTTTCCACACAAGCCAAGTATCGACGGTACCAAACAATAGCTTGCCCGCTTCCGCATCTTCACGCACACCTTCAACATTATCGAGAATCCATTTTATCTTCGTCCCTGAGAAGTATGGGTCGATCAGCAGACCCGTGGCTTCACGAACATAGTCATCTAAGCCGCGTTCTTTCAGTTCTTCACAGATTTCTGCAGTTCGGCGGCATTGCCAAACAATCGCATTATAGACTGGTTTCCCCGTTTCTTTATTCCAAACAATCGTCGTTTCACGTTGGTTGGTGATACCAACGCCTGCAATTTGATCACTACGAATACCCGATTGACCCAGCACCTCGACCAATACTGAACTTTGGGTCGCGTAAATTTCTAATGCGTCATGCTCGACCCATCCTGCTTGCGGATATATTTGGGTGAACTCTCGCTGCGCAGTGCTAACGATATTGGAATCGTGATCGAGAATAACCGCACGAGAGCTCGTCGTACCTTGGTCAAGAGCAACAATGTATTTTTGATCAGTCATGTTAATGTCCTTGTTATATTCTTTTCTCTCAAGCATGCGCTTGTTCGTTTTCTTCTACTGTTTCACATTGGTTTGGAATGGTGCAGCCATGGCCTTGCTGTGGTAAATAAGCCGCAATCACTTTGGGGTATAACCAACCACCAAAACATGCGCCTGCGATCGGCCCTAAAATAGGGACAATGAAATAAGGAATATCTTTTGCTCCGGTCAATGCATAGTCCCAGCCCGCCAAATAAGCAAACAACTTAGGACTAAAGTCACGCGCGGGATTCATAGCAAATCCTGTCAATGGGCCTAACGAGCCACCAATCACAGCAATCACGATACCAATCAGCAATGGAGCGACCGGTCCGCGGGGCGCACCATTGTGCTCATCACCTAAAGCCAATATCGCAAACATGAGCACAGCGGTAATCGTAAACTCAACAAAGAATGCCCCGCCAAAAGACAGCAGAGGATTCGGATAGGTAGAAAATATTCCCGCCGTTGCTAGGGCTGCCTCACTACTGCGGGCAATATTATGAGTAATTTCATATTGCGTAAACAACGGCGAGTAAAGTGCGTAAATTAATGCCGCCGAGCAAAACGCCCCCGCCAACTGAGAAAGTATATAGGGGATGACCTTCGCCTTGTTGAACCCATGAAAGGCTGTTAAAGCAATGGTTACTGCTGGATTCAAATGCGCCCCCGACACACCCGCCGTACAATAAATTGCCACAGCTACCCCGAATCCCCAAATAATACTGATCTCCCATTGACCAAATTGGGCGCCAGTCAACACGGCTGCGGCTACGCATCCCACACCGAAGAAGATCAGTAATCCAGTCCCAATAAATTCGGCGATACACTGCCCTATGAGAGTATGTCGTTTGTTCGTATCCATGTTTTCAGTCCTTATTGTTATCATCGCTATTCACCACAATGTTGCCGCCATTTTGCATGAACCAGCGTATACGAAAACAAACAATCACCATAAATGCGCGTTCGAGCATAAAAATATAACCAAAACGTAGCAAAATTGTTAAATACCACACATATCGCTCATGCTTAGTCGGTACTTTCCTTTCAGTCAAGAATACATGTCAAATAAAGGACGTTGTTCTGACATAATCTCGTTGCTGTCAAAAAACAGTAGTACTAGCTTGTGTATAATCGGGGAGTTTGAATTTTACGATCGTTGCCAATATGTACTCGGCAATGTTTTCGTAGATGATGGTATTGTTTAATTGAAAAGGATGACATTTTGCGTCACATAACATTGACAACTGCAGCACTGCTAACTTGTGCTCTTATGAATACGGCCCACGCCGATCCAAAAACACCGGGCACGCATCCAGGATACTCAACCGTTGAATTGCTTAACGATGGTATCCCTAAGGATCTCAACATGGTGTCGGTGGCTGAACTGAAAAAAGAGTTAGCAGGCAAACCCCCTATGGCGGTAGGGTTCGATATTGATGATACCACGCTGTTTAGCTCTCCTGTTTTCTACCGCGGAAAGCAAGAATTTTCACCGAATGGTTACGGTTATTTAAAAAATCAAAAGTTCTGGGACAAAGCGAACTGCGGTTGGGATAAATTCAGTATGCCAAAGCACATTGCAGAGCAGCTCATCGCAATGCACCAAGAACGTGGAGACGACATATACTTTATAACAGGACGAACTGGCTCAAAATGTCACTTCACCACGAAGTACATTCAGAAAACCTTCCATATTAACCATATGCATGATGTGATTTTCGCGGGCTCAAGCCATGATGTGTACACCAAAACCCCGTACATCAAAAAACATAACATTAAGATCTACTATGGCGATGCTGACGGAGATATCATCTCTGCTCGCAATGCTGGAGCCGAAGGGATTCGCGTGATGCGCGCTGCGAACTCAAGCTACAAACCGGTACCCAAGAATGGGATTTACGGTGAACGAGTGCTGAAAAACTCTCAATTTTAATATAAAAAACACAGACCTCTCTGCGCTAGTGAGCGGGTCTGTGTCTTTTTAGTATGTTGGTTATCTGCGCTAGACCATAAATAATCAATCTGTTATGCATAACCGGCAACAGTAAATGCGACTACTGCGACTAGTAAGAAAATCAGTTTCATCGTTCATCCTCTCATCGAATCATCGTACACCAGTGTCATTCATGACGCCCTTATTCATCCGTTGACGGTAATGTAATCAAACTGGTGGAGAGATGTCGTGATCATCAGAGCACATCTGCGAGATGATATGCTTATCGCACATTCTCTTGATCTAGGTTAAAAAACGCCCTATATAACTTTTTCCTCCTAACGCCAAAATACTCAACGAAAACAAATCCCGTAACGCCTTGAATCGCAATATATGAAAATACTTGTCTATTTGCCTGTATATTTATTGACCTCAAAAGAACGATGCCATTAGTATTTTGTTCCTAGATAACAATCATAAAACGGACATTAATGGGGTATCACATGAAAGCTAGCATCACAGCACACAAAAATTTTACCGTTGGTAACATTGACCCACGCTTATATGGCTCTTTCATCGAACATTTAGGGCGCGCGATTTACACTGGGATCTATGAGCCTACCCACCCTAGTGCGGACGACAATGGCTTTCGACAAGATGTCATTGAACTCATCAAAGAAATCGATGTGCCGGTGACACGATACCCAGGTGGTAATTTTGTCTCTTCTTACAACTGGGAAGATGGCATTGGTCCAAAAGAGAACCGTCCTACGCGTTTGGACCTCGCTTGGCATACCTCAGAAAATAACCAAGTCGGTATTCATGAATTTGCGGACTGGGCTGAAAAAGCAGGAACGGAGATGATGCTAGCGGTCAACCTTGGCTCTCGTGGTCTAGACGAAGCTCGTTCATTTTTAGAATATGTTAATCATCCTGGCGGGTCGTATTGGTCCGATCTTCGCAAACATAACGGTCGAGATGAACCGTGGAATGTAAAACTCTGGTGTTTAGGCAATGAGATGGATGGACCATGGCAAATCGGTCAGAAAACGGCAGATGAATACGGTCGTCTCGCCTTTGAAACGGCCAAAGCAATGCGAGCCTTCGATAAAAACATTGAATTGGTGGTGTGTGGCTCATCAAGCCCAATGATGGAGACTTACCCTGATTGGGAAAGCACCGTACTCGATTATACCTATGACGCCGTCGATTACATTTCGTTGCATATGTATTTTGAAAATAACGATGTCGACGCAACCCACTATTTAGCCAAAGCAGAACAACTCGAACATTACATTGAAACCGTGGCCGCGGTGATCAAAACAACCAAAGCGAAAAAACGCTCGGACCACAATGTTTATATTTCGTTCGATGAATGGAATGTCTGGTATCACTCACGTGAGCAAGACAAAGCCGTACTTGAAGGCGCCGATGGCTGGCCACAGGCACCAGCGCTCTTAGAAGACATTTACGACTTTGCCGATACCCTGCAAGTCGCCTGTATTCTAAACACCTTTATTCGCCACTCTGATGTCGTCAAAATCGGTTGTATGGCGCAGCTTGTTAATGTCATTGCCCCAATCATGACGGTTGAAGGCGGCCCCGCTTGGCGACAAACGATTTTCTATCCGTATATGTATGCATCACGCTACGGCCGAGGAAGAGCCCTCAACCTAGCTGTGAATTGTGAACACTACGATACCGACTTTGCCGGTCAAGTGCCTTATCTCGATGTTTCCTGCGTGCAATCCGATGACGATGACTCACTGACCTTTTTTATCGTCAACCGCCACGCCAGCGACGAGATTGAATTCGATATCGCGCTGGAAGGCTTTGAACACAAAACGGTAATAGAAGATAAGATCATCGCAGGCTACGAGCTCTCGCAAACCAATAGCCCGCAGGCAGAAACCGTCGTTCCGCAAGAGGGTTCACGAATTTCGCTGGTTGAACAGCGACTGAACGCGACCATTGAACCATTAAGTTATCGTATGATTCGACTATCGCTATAACCCATCACCAATACTGGCCCAGCAATGGGCCGTTATTGCACCCACCAGCTATATAGCCAATCGCCAATATTTTTTGCTCCAAGTAATAGGCTAGTCACAATGCTATCCAAATTAATACTGAGATCGGTAATCACCAACTTGGCCTGAAATAACGAGGTGACCGCAAATATAATCGTGAGCCACATAGTGATGCTTGAACGTTTGCGCTCCGTCGCATCGAGTTGCAGGTTTTAGAGTGTCGTGAGGGCATTCCCCCGGATTCGACACTCCGATTCACTGACTAAATCGAGATCTTCTGACTCTGCCAATGAATGCATCACTAATATCGTGGCCTGTTTTATTCTGGGATACTGAGGATGCAGTATTGCGTACATCCCATAAATTTGATTTAAAATTCTTGAGACATCGATGGTTTGCGTGTGATTACTTTCAGATAATTCAACCACCGCTTTCAATACGCGGCTCCTATCGGGTCGGTCATACTTGGTTCTAATATGCAGAAATTTTGGCAGCGCAAACTTACACTTTGCATACATCGACTGTAGCTTGTAGAAATTGGTGGCTTCATGGAGTAGGAAATCAAACGCCGACTGATAAGTGTGTGTCACCAAGCCGTGATAATGGTGAATAGTAAAGTTCATACTGCTGACTACCTTCATGCGTTCTCTTTTCTTCATTCCATACACGAACTTTGAGCTTGGTGCCATTGTCGACCACACTTTCAGCAAGATAGGTCCCATCATTGTCGGTTACATAAACATGGTAGCAATTGACTTGTTGACCTTCTTCCCCATAACGAGGCACGGATTCAGGGGTCGAGATCGCCAATGCCTTTGTAAGTTCATGGATGAAAATCCTGTCCAGCACCATGTTTTCTGCTCCTTATGTGTTGGGTTTCATTGATCTATATCCTTGAAAATACCTTATTTCACACATACTGCCAACGTATAATGAAGCAGATACGTTATTACTAAAATCAATATATCGAACTGTTAACATCCCATTTTCTTGCAATAACGATAATTTCTCCAATACCGATAGTTTCTTCCAATACCGATAGCTTCTTGTCATTACGACCGTTATAGACAAAACACTCTCGATCAAAAGCGTAACCGACTATTAAGTCTTGTCAGTCACATCCCAATCACTGACGATTTTTTCGCGCCGGTAACATACTGCGCAGGTACGACCGTCCCGTTAAACGACTCATCGCCAGCACCGCGAAAATATGAATGCACACACAGGTGAATGTGGCATTGACGGTAATAACATGCACAGAGTGAAGCCATTCCAGCTCAGAAAAACGCGGGGTTTCCATTAAATAGCCGGAGAAACCTGTCACCAATAATCCGGTCCACATACACCAAATCATGAGAGCGCCCGCAGGATTATGCCCTTGATGTTCATCTCGGCGCGTCGTGACGATCTCCTTAAAGTGAGCCATCGCTTTCGGCAGTGATGGTAAAAATGCACTCAAGCGTGCGGGTGAACGAGTCACCAGCCCCCAAAGTAGTCGCACGGCAACAAGTCCAACAACCGTGTATCCTACCCACTGATGGAGCGAACTTCCCGCTTTGGTCATAAAATAATTAATCAAAAACAGTATCGCGACGCTCCAGTGCGTCATCTTTACCATACGATCCCATTGCGTGGTATTGGTCATGATTGGCCTCTCAAATTGCTCTTTATAGACATCGGTTATCCTTCAGACTCTCCCCTGCACGGCACGTTTATCTGCAGTGCCATCGGCAATAGTGGTGTCCTATCGACCAATCTAATGACCTTAACTTAAGATTAACTTAACAAATTTGATTCGGCTGAGGGTCGTAACTAGGCGTATCGTATCGGAGACTCCTCGCTCAGATATGAGCAAGGGCAAGGATGGGGAAAATCTAAGAAGCAAATAACACAAGAAGAGACGTTCATTAACCACTTTAGATAACTATTTTATCCAAATCTAAAGCAGAAACATGTGGGATAATCACTAGCAAAAAAGCAGTGGTCAAGAAACCATAGCACTTGACCACTGAGGGTGAAAGATAAGCGAAATGGGGATTCGCTCATCTATTCATATCGTTACTCACAACTCAGGAGTGCTTACCACCAAGCTTCAAACATCGCACCAACAGTGACTGTATCTAAGCGGTTAGATTGCATATCCCCTGTTGTCGAGTCAAAACCAATGTACTCATTATCAGCACGGCCGATTGTGGTGTAAAAACGGAGCATAGGACGAGCCCAAGTCTGAGAGCCAATACCTATATTTTGTGAAAACGTGACTTTCCAAGACGAGTTTTTCGCATCGATATGTCGATAGTCAACCACGTTATAACCACCTTCAATCCAAGTTGAATTCATCGAATCCCAAGCATACGTGGAACGAAGAATGACATTATAGTTAGAACGATCATTATCGTCTGCGACATCTAAATATTGATAAGCAGCTAAATATTGTAAGCCAAGTTTTTCGGAAAAATTAATCACGCCGTTATAGCTAACCAACCAAGCTTCTTCATCTTCCACAAGGTCAAATACACTATCTTTCGCGTTATTTGAGTAGCGGAATAATAACTGTTGTCCATCCATGTACAGGTCAGCAGCAAGCTGGTAAGCCTTGGTATCATAAAAATCTTCGTCTTCAACTTTCTTGGACGCAAAACCGTAGTTGGCATAAAAAGAGAGTGCGGCCTTGTCAAATAAGCTAATACCATGGATTTTAGAGGTAATCCCGTATCGACCATTATCTCCAACCATATCACCCTGAACTTGAGCTATACCGCCCATATCTAGCTTAACGCCACCTAAGTTCAAGTTATAGAAACCACCGCCTTGTCCATCGTGCGTCATCCAGAAATAGTCATTGAGATCGGTTTGTGGTCGTTGATGGAAATCACGTCCAGCCCATACTCGTAATTCGGGTTGCGAGGCAAGGAAATTGGTGACACTCGCATAGGCTTTTTTTAATTTTACCCCACCCGTGTCAGCCCAAGATTCGTCAGAATAATGGTCAAACATAACCACGACATCCCAGTTAGCTCCTTGCTTATTGGTAAAGGTTCTCGATAGACTGAACTCCCCACCGTTATTTTCGTTGCCCAAACGCCCAGTGGCATTCCCGTTCAGTGCTCCTGCCGTTGTGACTAATTTTTCATCGTTGGCTTGGAATGCGCCGCCGTAACGAGCATAACCGGTAAAATTAAAACCTTCGACATTTGCTGCAAGCGTCGCTGTGGATATAAATGGCGTGCTCATCGCAATACAAGCAGTAATTAAATTGAACGTTTTCATCTTTCATACCTATTATTGAAAAGTAAGTTTATTTAGATAAAACATAGGGAATAATATTATTAATAAATTTAAGGCGACACTAACCCGCATAAATTAATTATCATTAATTTATTACCCTATATTTTATAGGTGCTATTTTGTATTTTTATGTTTATGTTTATGTTTATAAATTTATATTATTATAATTTAACGCATGGTGAAGAAGGATTATATCCATCTTGTTGACTTCTTACCGCTACATTTGTAAATGAGAAATCTAAATTACTCATGCTATCCCACACTCCTGAGAGATATAGCGCTTTTCTCACTTTAGTTAAATTACTCGTTGGAATTAATGAGCTTATCGGTAATTGACAGCGATACCATGTATCATTTGCAGGTAACATCGTATTATCGACTGCAAAGAATTTACCGCTATCCTCGGTCATCCCATCCATCCGCACTTGTAACTCACTACTCTCGCCGTAGCTCTTAACTTTCAAGTCGATATTGAGAAACTTATCTTGATAAGCAGAGAGATTTTTATCCGATTGATCATTGCCAAGAAAAACGCCGCCGTTCTTCGATGTGGATATATGAACAACTTGATTACTTTCTTGCACATCAAAACCAAAACTATTCACTGGATAAGCAGAAGTGTAATCTGTCGCTTGTTTTTTATTACCTGAGTAATAAAGAGCAATATCTGTACTTTGCAGATCCGGAGCCTGATTGATGCTGGCGCTGCTTGAGCCTGACTCTAAGCCACAATCAATAACGTTAGATTGACTTGAGGCATCGAAAAGATATTCAACGTCGGTGATCTCATAGTCAAAAGGTTCTTGAACATCGAGGTGAAATGGCGTTTTCACACTATGCAGATCAACGGCTGTTGCGCCATCAAAAGGTTTCATGCAAGCCACAGGAATTGCGAGCGTTTCCCATTCACCACCGCCGGTCAATCCTTTTGAAACAACCAAGCTACTTCTATTTGGCCATTCGTTATCAATTGACACGACCAGAGAGGAAGGCAACGTACTTTTAGCGCGAAGTTTAAACTGCAAATAGCCGGACTGATACTGACTCAGGTCCAATACGGGATCCGATTTAAGCATGAAAATGTGACTACCGGAGCCAGAAATCTGGATATCGGCGGTATCGTTCTGCCCATTGTTATTGATCAATACGGCATCAATTCCAATT
>JBQGON010000085.1:0-12502 GCA_052087065.1 Vibrio sp.
ATGGCTTTGGTTGCTTGATATTGGAGAATGTCGCACTTCGCAGTTGAATTCGGGCTAATCTAGATCAATAAAATAGTGACTCATTAAAATAAAACGCCGTACTCTATAATACTGGTTGCTTAATACCGTAAATAAAATAAACGCCTTTAAAAAATAAAAACGGCCTTATAAAGATAAGGCCGTATAATAAATAATCTAAATATGATTATTATTTAAACGATTGGGCGTTGTCCACGATCAACCAGTTTCATAAATACATTATCTGCGGCTTCACCAGCCATACCCGATACTTTTTCTGTTAATTTTTTCTTTTGTACATAGCGAATATTGAGCACCGTTTTTTCTTTACAGGCATCAATCACTAAATCATCTGATGTTTTAATGGCATCCACTAAACCCAGTTTATGTGCTTGTGTCCCAAACCAATGCTCACCAGTTGCAACAGTATCCAGATCTAAACTTGGTCGATGATCACGAATGAAGTCTTTAAACAAACCATGCGTCTCTTCTAGCTCTTGTTTAAACTTCTCACGTGCTTTATCGGTATTTTCACCAAACATCGTGATGGTACGTTTGTACTCACCGGCGGTCATTTGCTCATAATCGATATCGTGCTTTTTCAACAATTTATTGAAGTTAGGAATTTGCGCAACCACACCAATCGAGCCGACAATCGCAAAAGGTGCCGAGACAATTTTATCGCCAATACACGCCATCATGTAGCCGCCACTGGCTGCCACTTTATCAATCGCGATGGTTAAGCTAAGCCCAGCATGCTTGAGACGATCTAACTGAGATGAGGCTAACCCATAGCCATGCACCATCCCACCGCCGGATTCGAGGCGAAGAATCACTTCATCACCGTCTTGTGCCACCGCCAGAACCGCCGTCACTTCTTCTCGTAGTGCCGCAACTTCTTTCGCGTCAATGCTGCCATTAAAATCTAAGACAAACACATGTGGATCACGCTTGGCCGTCACCTCGCCAGCTTTCGCCGACTTTTTCACAGCTTTGGCTTGGGCTTTATCTTTTTGCTTTTGGCTTTTCTTTTCAGATTTATCACGCGCTTTTAGCACTGACTCATCGAGTAAGTGATGTTCCATTTTTTCAATGGTTTCTTTATGCTTTTCAGTCAAGTTAGTCACTTCTAACTCACCTTTAGCACTCGATTGTTTACCATTACCGGATTTAATCAATGCTAAAAGCACCACAACCGCGATAACGAATGTCACTATCTTGGCTAAAAACAAGCCGTATTCCATCAAAAATTCCAATGGTCATATCCTCTATAATGCGAAGTAGTGTATTGTAACCATGTTGTTACCCAGACTGAAACCCTCATTCTTTAGAAGGAGCCTATTATGGACTATTCTGTCTCTCCCGATACCTTAAAAAACAAAGTCATTCTTGTGACTGGTGCAGGTTCAGGGATCGGTGAGCAAGCCGCTAGCAGCTATGCCCAGCATGGCGCCACTGTAATTTTACTGGGCCGTACTGAAAGTAAACTCAAGTCCACATTTACTGATATTGAATCTGCAGGCTATCCAAGACCTGTTATCATGCCAATGGATCTGAAAAATGCAACTGAGCAAGATTATCAGGCATTGGCAAATACCATTCGCGAGCAGTTTGGTCGCTTAGATGGTGTATTGCATAATGCCGGTTTACTGGGCGAACTGTCGCCATTAGACGGCATTGATTTAGCGACCTTTGATGAGGTTATGCAAGTCAATGTGCGCGCGCAATTTATGCTAACCAAAGCAATATTACCGCTGCTTAAAGCATCATCAGACGCACGCGTTGTCTTCACCAGTTCCACAGTCGGCCATATTGGACGTGCGTTGTGGGGAACCTATTCTATTTCTAAGTTTGCTACTGAAGGCATGATGCAAGTATTAGCCGATGAAGTAAAAGACTTGCCTATCCGTGTGAATGCGATTAATCCTGGCGGTACGCGCACTGATATGCGTGCTTCTGCGTTTCCAGAAGAAAACCCTCAGACACTCAAAACCCCGCTCGATATCATGCCGCTGTACCTCTATCTTATGGCGCCAGAAAGCCATGATGTGCACGGGCAGTGTATTGATGCGCAACCGAAACGCTAAACCCAAATCACAAGTACTAACAAAAAGGTAAGTACTTGTTTATCGATTGATTAGGCGTAGACTGAAATGACACATTGAAAGCATTCTCTAACGTTAATAGCGAAAGGAAATCCGTGATTATGAAATTATATTTTACTCCTGGAGCCTGCTCGGTTTCGCCACACATTGTTTTAGAAGAACTCGGCTTAGATCATCAACTAGAACAAGTCGATCTACAAACTAAACGTACCGTCAATGGCGAAGACTACCTTGCTGTCACTCAGAAAGGTTATATCCCAGCTCTGAAACTGGATAATGGTCATATCTTGACGGAAGGTCTCGTGATTGCGCAATACCTTGCTGACTTAAAACCAGAAGCGAATTTGATTCCCGCATCCGGCGAAGAGCGCTACCAATTGCAAAGCTTAATGGTGTTCATATCAACAGAACTCCATAAAGGCATGGGCGCACTATTTAACCCAAATATCACGCCAGAAGCACGTGAAACGGTGATTGCTGGCCTCGCTAAACGTTTTAAGTGGGTTGAGGAACAAATTGGCGAGAGTGGTTTTGCGTTTGGTGATCATTTCACTATTGCAGATGCTTATCTATTTACGGTTCTCAACTGGACTAACTTCCTCAAAGTCGATATGAATGCTTACCCAGTGCTGCAAACTTACATGCAGCGCCATGCCAAGCGTCCATCAGTACAAGCTGCCTTAAAAGCTGAAGGGCTCATTTAAGCGCAGTGCACCTTTTAAAAAGCCGAGCAGAGCTCGGTTTTTTTATCGCTATATTCCTGCATCTAACCTCATCTGCCTACTGCTTTTTTCTTTGATTTCCTATGCGCTGACTTTGTCAAAGTCAGCAGTGACGGAGTTTTTTCTTGATTGTTACTCAACGCTCAATATACTGTATATATATACAGGTGGTGCGTAATGAATGAATTAATAACTGAACTCAAAAATAAGCAGTGGTTATGGCAAGGCACATCAGCCTCTTGTCATCAGTTACCCGGCGAGACCGGACAAACAACGGGTTATGCCTTACTCGATAGCAAACTGAGCGGCGGTTTTCCACACAGCGGTGTGGTTGAGATTCAAAGCCCTGCTGGCATCGGTGAATTGCGTCTCTTACTGCCCTACCTAGCTCAAACAAAGCAACGGTTAACCGTATTCATCAATCCGCCAGGGCACATGCATAGTGAAGCACTGGCACATGCAGGTTTAACACTGGATAAAGTGTTGGTATTAACGCCCAAAACACCGAAAGACGCATTATGGGCGGCGGAGCAGTGCCTAAAAAGCGGCACCTGTGGACAGGTTTTGCTGTGGCAAAATCATTTAGAAGTGCATCATGCTCGTCGTTTACAGGTGGCCAGTACTACTGGGCAATGCGTGCAATTTTTATTACGCCGCCCACAACAGCAAATATTTTCGTTACCAGTGACACTCAGTTTGCAATTGCAGCCAGCCACTCACGGCATCACCGTCACCATCAAAAAGTGCAAAGGCGCCTGGCCGACGAAACCTTTTACCATTCCCTACCAAGAACATTGGCCTGAGCTCATTCAGCCCAACACCGATGCAGTGGTTGTGCCTTTTACACACAAAAAACAAGGGTAAGCCTATGAAGCATTGGCTATATTTGCACTTTCCTACTTTGCAATTAGATACCTTGTTTGCTGAATCGGCACCGCCGACCGCCTTAGTGCACGGCCACCAACATAAAATCGTGCAGCTCAACGAACAAGCACGAGTGCAAGGTATACAAGAAGGAATGGGACTCGCCAGCGCCGCAACGCTATGCCATGAGTTAAATGTGGTCGCTTATGATCCCGAAATGGAAAGCAAAGCATTAGAAGGGCTGGCAAAATGGCTGTATCTTGTCACCTCGGACATTGTCTTGTTCCCACCACAAGGCTTATTACTGTATGTCACCCCAATGCTGACACTCTATGCTGGGCTTGAGAATTATTGGCAAGTCATCGGTCAACATCTTCAAAAACAAACCGTGCATTATACCTACTCAACGGGGTTTTCTCCTTTGTGCGCTCAATTATTGGCTCAACATCATCAGCAATGCCTAACGCAAGATAATACGAAATTAAAACAATATCTTATGCCAATCAATCTCTCCCAAACAGGCTTGCCAGCTCATCACGTTGAGGCATTACGCCGTGTAGGGACACACACGATTGAAGCGCTGATCTCGCTTCCTTTAGCCGAACTCGCGCGGCGGTTTGACATCGATGTCGTTAACTATGTCGGGCGTTTACTCGGCCAGTTTCATCATCCCTTACCCGAATATCGCCCCTCAGAAGCATTTTGCACTCACCTGACTTTATTGTATGAATTAAGCAATACCCAGTGGTTAGAAAAACCGCTGCAGCGGTTACTGATACAACTTGAAGCCTTCTTGCGTTTACGCAATCAAGTGGCGTATGAGTTAACCCTGACACTGATACAACGTGATCGTCAGACTTCTCAAGTCACATTTACTGCCGCGCAAGGAGAATATCACCATAATGTTTGGCTGGGTTTATGCCGCCTTCATTTAGAATCTGTCAGCCTTGAACACCCAGTAATCGAAATGACACTCGGCGTTGCACGCTACGGAGAGATGGAATCCCAGCCTGACGACTTATTCCAAGGTCGGCAAGGTCAGCAATCCGAGCAAGAGTTACTCAGTCTATTACAAGCCAAACTAGGCCATGAACAGGTGCATCAGCCGTACTTGACCGATGACCCTCGCCCTGATGCGTCTAGTCGCTATGGGCGACCGAACACGCCAACCAAACCTTCCGAACGTCGCGCCCAATTGCGCCCAACATTGTTATATACACCGCCCCGCCCGTTAATGGATAACGTCACGATTGTGCAAGGTCCAGAACGCATCGCAACCGGGTGGTGGGACAATAACTTATTGATTCGAGATTATTTTATTGCACGTAGTGGTGAAGGCCGCTGGTTATGGGTGTATCGAACCCCCGAGAAAAAATGGTGGATACATGGCTTATTTAGTTAGGAGGCGCAATGGCTTACGCTGAGTTATTTTGTCAGAGTAATTACTCGTTCTTAACTGGCGCTTCTCACGCAGAAGAACTGATGATTCAAGCGGATTTCTTACACTACCAAGCCTTAGCCATTACCGATGAATGTTCTGTGGCAGGTGTAGTAAGAGCGCATAGTGCCATTCGTGAACACCAGTTAGCCATTCGCTTGATTGTTGGCAGTGTGTTTACCCTGTCAGAAACCTGCCGCTTCGTGTTACTAAGCCCAAACCGTAGGGCCTATGCCGAGTTATGCCGCGTTATCTCTAATGCCAGACGACGCAGTGAAAAAGGCCACTACCAATTATCAGAATGGGATATTTTATCACTTAAAGAGTGCTTTATTATCTGGCTGCCGCAACACACTGAGCATGATGAAGCGTGGGCCAAGTGGCTTAGCCATACTCATCGCGAACGGTTGTGGATTGGCATACAACGCCACCTCACCGCGAATGAAGCGCGCTATGTGAGCCATTGCCAAGCGCTCGCGACGCGCCATCAATTACCAATTACCGCTTGTGGGGGCGTACTCATGCACAACGCCACTCGCTTGCCTTTGCATCATGTCTTAACCGCCATCAAATTAGGCAAGCCCATCACTGACATACACGCGCATTTACTCACCAATACGGAGCGCGCTTTGCGCAGTCAAAGTAAATTGGCGACCCTCTTCGCGCCAGAGTGGTGTGAGGAAAGTGTGCGTATTGCCAAGCGTTGCCAATTTCGGCTCGACAGCTTGCGTTACGAATACCCCAGTGAGCTGGTGCCAGAAGAACAAACGGCCATGAGCCATTTACGCACGTTGGTCGAACAAGGTAAACAGTGGCGTTTTCCCGATGGCGTACCACAAGAGATTACCCATACCATTGAAAAAGAGCTGACTCTAATCGATGAGATGGATTATGCCTTTTACTTTTTAACCATTCACGACATGGTGCAATTTGCCCAGCGGCACGGTATTTTATATCAAGGGCGTGGCTCAGCCGCGAACTCAGTCGTATGCTACTGCCTCGCGATTACCTCGGTGGATCCTCGCCAAATCTCGGTCTTATTTGAACGCTTTATTAGTAAAGAACGGAATGAGCCACCCGATATTGATGTCGATTTTGAACATGAACGACGTGAAGAAGTCATTCAATACATTTATAAAAAGTACGGCCGACAGCGCGCGGCACTCGCGGCAACCGTGATCAGTTATCGCTTTAAAAGCGCAGCTCGTGATGTAGGCAAAGCGTTAGGCATCGACAGTGCGCAATTGGATTTCTTTATTCAAAACGTTAATCGCCGCGATCGTGAGCACGACTGGCAAGCACAGATTATCGAATTAGGGCTCGAGCCAGACTCCACACAAGGCCAACAATTTATCCAACTCATTCAGGAAATATTGGGGTTTCCACGCCACTTATCGCAACACGTTGGTGGCTTTGTCATTTCCGCAGGGCCGCTGTATGAGTTAGTCCCCATTGAAAACGCGGCAATGGAAGATCGCACCATTATTCAATGGGATAAAAACGATATTGAAAGCTTAGGGCTGCTAAAAGTCGATGTATTGGCCTTAGGCATGCTCACCGCCATTCGCAAATGTTTTGCGAGTATCCACCAGCATACCGGCACCCTGTTAACCATTGCCGACATTACTCGCCAGCACGATGATCCCAATGTCTATGCGATGATTCAACAGGCCGATACCATCGGTGTGTTTCAAATTGAATCTCGTGCGCAAATGAGCATGCTGCCGCGCTTAAAGCCGCGCTGTTATTATGATTTGGTGGTGCAGATCGCGATTGTCAGACCAGGCCCGATTCAGGGCGATATGGTGCATCCTTACCTCAAACGCCGTGATGGATTAGAAGCGATTAGCTACCCTTCTGAAGAAGTACGCTGCGTACTAGAGCGCACTATGGGCGTTCCCATTTTTCAAGAACAAGTCATTAAACTTGCCATGGTGGCCGCGGGCTTTACTGGGGGCGAGGCCGACCAACTACGCCGTGCCATGGCCTCTTGGAAAAAAACAGGCCAATTAGCAAAATTCAAAGATAAATTAATTACTGGCATGCAAGCACGCGGCTACCAAACGCAATTTGCCGAAACACTTTACCAGCAAATTTGTGGCTTTGGGGAATACGGCTTTCCAGAAAGTCATTCGGCATCTTTTGCGGTGCTCGCCTATTGCTCTGCTTGGCTCAAATACTATTACCCTGAAGCTTTTTACACGGCATTATTAAATAGTCTACCAATGGGGTTCTATAGTCCATCGCAGTTAATTCAAGATGCGCAGCGTCATGGTATCCATGTGGATCCGGCATGCATCAATCATTCTGACTACGATCATTCAGTTATCGCCTACCCGACCACGTCCATTACTCGATATTCGATTCGCTTAGGATTGCGGCAAATTAAGGGGCTCAGCCAGCACGGCGCTCGGCAGTTAGTCGCTGAGCGACCCGTCAATGGCTATCACACCCTGAGTGAACTCAAGCGCCTGCAACTTTCGCGTAAAGATATGGAAGCCTTGGCCTCTGCCAATGCCATGGCGATGATTGCCGAACACCGCTATGCGACCCGCTGGGACATGATGGATACACTCAGTGACTTACCATTATTTCAACACATCGCGGAAAGTAATGCGCCATTACAACGAGCGCCTAGTGCCGCAGAAGATCTGATTGAAGATTACGCCGCCACAGGCCTATCGCTGTCTTCTCATCCTGTCACTTTGTTAGAGCAAGCCGGACAACTCCAGCGTTTTGTTCGTCATCGTGATTTACGCCACCAAACGGATGGCAGCATGGTGAGCGTCGTTGGCGTGGTCACAGGACGACAAGCGCCCGGCACCGCCACCGGCATTACTTTTGTGACGTTAGAAGATGACACTGGCAATACCAATGTCGTGATTTGGCAAGCCACCGCCCGCGCGCAAAAACACGCGTTTCTCAATGCAAAATTACTGATGGTCAAAGGAATATTAGAAAAAGAAGGCGACGTCACGCATGTCATTGCTGGCAAGCTAATTGATTTAACCGAGCATTTAGCCACATTAACGGCCCCCTCACGAGATTTCCATTAAATCGGCTAAGTATTCCACTGAACACCCGACTGCAAAGCTAAAAATCGGTGTGTTCGACGAGATAATCGATTAATGCTCGGCAATGGCGTCGCACACGGTGATCACCGGTAAAAACTACGTTTATGTCTTGCTGTGGTAAACGCCAATCTGGAAACACTTCAACAAATTCTCCGCTTTGTAACTGATCTTTGATAAGCCAATCAGGCAGGATAGCAAGTCCTAAATCCGCTTGAACCATGGAGCGGATTGCAGTGGAGGAGTTGGCTCTAAACTTCGCTGAGAACTTTAATTGAAAAGTCTGCTCATCACTATGCTGTAACGTCCAGTGGTTGGCATTTTTAAGGTTACTGTTAGCAATCCACGGCGCGGTTTGTATATCCTCTAGTGAGGATAACGGATTTTGTGCTAACCACTTGGCCGAGCACACCATCATTATAGAGAAATGGCCAAGCTTACGGCTTTTTAGAGCTGAGTCCTCAAGCGTGCCTAACCTCACAGCAAGATCAATGTTTTCATTTACTAATTTATTGAGCGATGAGTCAGCATGAAAACTGATATTGAGATCTGGGTGAGTATGACAAAACTCACCGATCAGTGGAATAAGGCAGGCTTCGCCAAATTCGACAGTTGAGGATACTCTTAAATGCCCGCTTAAAGAATGATGCTTGGCAAACACATTCCCTAAGGAAGAGTGAATATCAGAGAAGATCGTTTGAAAATCATTATAAAGTAGCTCCCCCGCCTCGGTCATAATAAATCCGCGCGAATTACGAATCAGCAGTGGTACATTGAGTGAGTCTTCCAACGATTTGATATGAATACTGACCATGGCTTTACTCATAAATAACTGGTCCGCAGCTTTAGTGAATGAGCCACTGTTCACTACCGTGATAAACGTATGAATACGTTTAATATTATTAAACATTATCGTTAATCCTGATTAAACTCTGTGTTTACTTTAAACAGCTCACAGCAGTGAGTCAAATGCTTTAAAATCCTGCGTCATTCGACTTTTAACTGGATTTTCTATGGCTTACCGTTATCGTATCGCGCTGATTTTCTTGCTCGGTTTTTTCATTGATTGTATTAATATCTTTATGTCGGCCATTGCTCTTCCCGATATCGCGCAAGAGTTATCCATATCAGAATCTAGCGTGACTTGGGTTGCCAATAGCTACATTCTAGGCTTAACGCTGATTATTCCGATCAGTCATTGGTTAGCAAGTAAGTTTGGAGCAAGGCAGACGATGACCGCATCGATGCTTATTTTTTCGCTCGGTGCATTGTGCTCCGGCATGGCCAATGACTTTTACTCACTCGTCTTTTTTCGCTTCCTCCAAGGCGTAGGAGGCGGTTTGCTGATACCAGTGGGCCAAGCGCTGACATTTAATTTATTTAAAAACAAAGAAAGAACCAACATATCAACCCTCATAATGAGTGTGGCCCTAATTGCTCCAACGCTTTCACCGAGTATCGGCGGCATCATTGTTGATCATGCCTCTTGGCGCTGGGTCTTTCTCGGTAATATTCCTTTTAGTTTGCTAACAGCGGTATTCGCGGCCTGTTGGATTCGCTCTGAAACCAAAAAAGCGATGACACCGGACATCAAAGGACTTCTCTTTGTTAGCACGTCACTCGCAACGTTACTTATTGGTCTTTCCATTTATGCGAATGCCAGCTCAAAATTCCTCCCGCTCGTGTTTCTCATCGCAGGGCTCGGGTTTTACGTTCTCTATTTACGCCATTATCGTAAAACTGCGCATGCAATTGTTGATTTGAGCGTATTAAAAAATACCCATATGCGCTTTTCTGTCTTGATATATTTAGCGGTACCGGGGTTTTTCACAGGGGTAAATTTACTCAATATCTTCTTTCTGCAAGAAGTGTTGGGTTGGTCTGCGCAAAAAACAGGAATGTTAATGGTGCTGTATGGCGCTGGCTCTTTTGTTGCGATTATCGTCGGTGGCCGACTCTATAATCGCATTGGCGCTCGCACGCTATTTTTGTTTGGTATGTTGGCGCATTCTGCCGGTATTGCCGTGTTATTTTTTGTTGGTCACCGTTTTAATATACCGCTACTTATCATTGCCTATCTATTAATGGGCCTAGGGGGCGGTGTCAGCGCGAATACAGCACAAACCACCGCAATGATGGACTTTGACGACACTACCTTAACTAAGGCCAGCGCAGTTTGGAACCTCAACCGTCAGATGTCATTTAGCCTTGGCGCTGCTTTTTTCACTCTTTTGTTCAATGTATTGCAGCACTACACCAATGACATGTCGGCGTATCAACTGACGTTCCTACTTGCTGCCTTTATTGGCCTCATCCCTTTATTTGTCATAAAACAACTTAACCGCAATCCAAACAAGGACATATCATCATGTTATCCGAAAAAGAATTAATCTCCATTGCTCAGCAAAGTGTTCTCGACCTACATGTGTGGATTCAAGATGTCTTTACCGGCAGCGCCGCGCAAGATGCCTCGCTTGAGACACTGATCAACAGCTTTTGCCCGTCTTTTACCATGGTGACGACAACGGGGAGCGTCGTCGGTCAATCTCAAGTGGAAGCCTTGTTTCGCCAAAACAAAGGCACACGTCCATCACTATCTATCATCATTGAAAACTGTGAGACATTACTCGTCAATGCAGACAGCGTGGTCCTACGCTATCGTGAAATCCACCAAGAAGCGCAGACACACTCGTCTCGCTATTCCGTGGTTATCATTGATATAAAAGATGGCCAGCCACTATGGCGCTACCTGCAGGAAACCGCCAGTGCACAGGCATAACCCATACTTCAGATGATCTTTCGCCTATATGGGTGATTAACAGCAAAAACGCGCTAATCATATTGATTAGCGCGTTTTTATGGCGGCCCACCTGAGTCAATGCCGCGTAGATTGATACGTTAAGCAAACTTACTACGGAACATAAAATACACGGCACCAACAAGGCACAATCCTGCCCAAAGATAATCAAGTTTAAGAGGCTCTTTTAAGTACATCACTGAGAACGGCACAAACACCGTCAGGGTAATAACTTCTTGTATGATCTTTAACTGACCAACTGAGAGAACACTATAGCCAATTCTATTGGCCGGGACTTGAAAGAGGTATTCAAGTAACGCAATTCCCCAACTGATTAGCGCGGCAATAATCCAAGGCTTATTACCAAGTTCTTTAAGATGCGCATACCATGCAAACGTCATGAAAATATTACTACAGAGAAGCAATGATATTGATACGATTATTGGGTTCATAAGGGTCATCTCATACTTAACAGTGATAAAGCAGCACTCTGTGTACAACATTTTTTGCCGTGCTGGATCCGTTAGCGAAACGCTAAAAGGTATATCACAGACCTATATGACAAGAAAAGTGAAGAATAATAATGCCGCTACATCAACAAGTAGGCCTACCCAGTCTATTTTCCTCCTCAGCCGCTGATACACATGCCATCAGAGCCTATACGTTACCCATAAAAAAAGGCCACGTTGACGTGGCCCCTTTCGATAACAACAAGTACCCGCTTAGATCTGGAACTCACCGACTTCATCATTCACTTGTTTTGCAAGCTGACTGAGTCGTTTCGATTGCTCTACCCCAGTTTGACTTTCTTCAGCTAGCTCAACCGCAACCTGACGAATGGTCTCACTATTGCTGCTGATTTCATTTGTCACCGCTGTTTGCTCTTCTGCCGCGGTCGCAATTTGTGTTGCCATGTTAGAAATACTCACGATGGCGTTGGCAATTTCTTCCAAACTTGCCGTCGCAGAATCCGCATCGGCAACACTGGTTTGTGCTCTAGTGGTACTTTGCTTCATAGAAGCCACTGCTTGGCTAGTTTGCGTCTGTAATTGCTCAATCATTTTCTGAATTTCTTCAGTAGAAGAATGCGTTCTTTGTGACAAAGTGCGAACTTCATCGGCAACCACCGCAAATCCACGACCATGTTCACCCGCACGAGCCGACTCGATAGCGGCATTGAGGGCTAACAAGTTGGTTTGTTCAGCAATCCCCGTAATCGTCGACAGAATGCTGCTGATTTGTTGAGCATGCTGGTCCAATGCAGAGATGTGTTCTGTGGTTCGGGTGATATCATCGGCCAGCTCATGCGTGGAGTTACGACTTTTCTGTACTTGGTCTTTCCCTTGTTGCCCGAGTTCGACAGAGTTCGACGCTGCTTTAGCGGTTTGGTCAGCATTGCCGGCGATTTCACGTGTCGCCATCGCCATTTCCGTGACCGCAGAGGCAACCATATCAATTTCTTGTTGCTGCCTAGCAACGCGAGAAGC
>JBQGON010000085.1:12512-14793 GCA_052087065.1 Vibrio sp.
CACTTTGAGCCGATGAGCTCGATATCTGCTGTGCTTCATTGGCCACATCAGTCGACAGTCCTTTCAGACGCTCCACCACACCATGCATGTGACCGACAAAATCGTTAAAACCTTGCGCGAGAATACCAATCTCATCGGCACGTTTAACTTCGATACGAGCGCGAAGGTCACCTTTACCTTTGGAGATATTTTGCAAAGCTTGGGATACCCGAGTTAGGTCGCTAAATAACACGATGAACAACCAATATAGCAACCCACTGAATATAACGACCAGAACAAGAGCTGTAATCACTTGGCGTACGAGCACTTTGTAGACCGGAGCCATTAACTCGGCTTTATTCATGGTAAACACCAGTGTCCAATCCGTATTAGGGATATGTTGCGCATAGGCGAACACCTCGGTACCGTTGAAATCCACTTCTTTTAGAGCATCGTCTTTGGCGAGCTTAGTCAGAGAGGCTGATGAAAAAATTGGCGAAATAGACTCGGCCTTTTTCATCACCATATTTTTATCCGCGTACGCGATAATATCGTTACTTGCAGACACCATCATTGCTTGTCCTGAGCCAGGAATTTCCAAAGCAGCGACTTTGTCGGACAGTTGTTTTAAACTTAAATTCGCTCCCACGATGCCATAAGGCTTACCCTCTTTCATGACAGGATGAGTTAGGATAATCACTAATTCTTTCGTCGTTGAGCTCATGTTGGGCCCAAGAATGCCAGGTCCGCCAACAGACATCGCCTCTTTATACCACCCCTTTTTACGAGGGTCGTAGCCTGTCCGTTTAGCGTCAATGGCCGGATCTTGTCGATACATCTTCCCATCATTATTACCATAATAGGTTAAGGCAAACCCTCCACTTTCATAGGCTTGTTGAATCGCGGAGTAAGGCGACGGATCCGTCGGATTTTCCAGATTATGAGCCAATGACTTTGCAATGGTTCTGCGTGTCGTCAGCCACTCACTTGTATTATCTCCGTTCGCCGTTGCAAAGTGACGGATATCTTTTAGCAGCGAATCACGCATTTGATTGGTTAAAGAAAGGGTCGTTTCAGTAAGCAGATAAGCGGTCGTTATCACGACCGCCAGCAGGCTAACACCTAATATTCGAGTGCGAAGCGAAAGAGTCATCGAGTTATCCTTATCTATTGCTATTATTAGCAATGTTTATATCAAGCCATGAATATATGTCTTGGTTTTTATAAGTGTAATCGATTCTTTTCAACTGTCTATTTACGAGGCAAAATTAGCTCATCGTTGCCGTGCCTCTTTTGCTAGATCTGACCCTCCACCGACTTGTCTGATAATAGTTGCTGCGCCAAAGCCAACGCATCATCCTTGGTGGCAACCATCAGCATAGGGTATCCCCAAAACTTCTCGTAAACTGAGGCAAAGGCTGTTGTTGCTATTCGCTTGACACTATTCGGCTCGATGTAGATCGCTGCTGTGACAAAGGCTTTCAATTCATTCTTATGACGCTTCATCCAACGTGTCGTTTGCTTCATTTCTTCCGATGAATGCTCATGTTCGCCTTTATCAAGCCCCTCATCATTGAGTAGAACAAAGACTGTCTTACGTGCGAGCAATTCCTCAAACTCGGCAAAAGGTGAGGCGCTTGGATCAGTGGCTGGTGCGTTGAACCGCATCCAAACAAGCGGAAACTGCGAGGTATTAATCTGCATACCAAAACTCCTTCAAAACATGATAAGCAATAGAGAATGACCATGACTCTTTAGAAATGGAGGTCAATTAAGGCGGTGCTATTTTCCAAGTGAGCCAAACAGCCAATCGGGTTTATCTTAAGATACTGACAGAGTCGCTGGACGTCATTGCATGATTTAGCCATACTATTTTTCAATTCGGCCATTTTTCTCTTTCATCATCTTCGATTTGAGGTTAAGAACTGACTATGTCTAGCATTGCCATCTCCGATCTGGTGACAGCCCAAGACGTTGACAATGTCCCTCGCCCTACTGTGGCTCTAAGTGCAACATCGGTCACTCAGGATTGGGAGCATGCCCAACATCAGCACCACAAGGCACAGCTGCTTTATTCGGTGCGCGGCATCCTCAACTGCGAAGTCGAAGATGGTGTCTGGATAGTACCGCCGCAGTGTGCGATATGGATACCAGGAAACTTACCTCATTCCGCGCGAGGATCGGGCGAAAGCGAGTGTTATTGCCTATTCGTTGATACAGAATCTGCGCCAAACCACCCCAAAACTTGCTGTACAATTTCAGTCTCCCCAATACAAAATGAGTTACATTTAAAGGTCGTCGG
>JBQGON010000086.1:0-14677 GCA_052087065.1 Vibrio sp.
GAGCCGCAGTCCGAGTCAAGTCAACCTGCGCCCGCGGACTCCAATGCGGAAACTGCGCCGCAAGACAGCGATCCGAAAAAAGCCGCCGTCGCGGCCGCTATTGCACGCGCTAAAGCCCGTAAACAGCAGCAACAAGCAACGTCACAAGATGCTGAGCCGCAGTCCGAGTCAAGTCAACCTGCGCCCGCGGACTCCAATGCGGAAACTGCGCCGCAAGACAGCGATCCGAAAAAAGCCGCCGTCGCGGCCGCTATTGCACGCGCTAAAGCCCGTAAACAGCAGCAACAAGCAACGTCACAAGATGCTGAGCCGCAGTCCGAGTCAAGTCAACCTGCGCCCGCGGACTCCAATGCGGAAACTGAGCCGCAAGACAGCGATCCGAAAAAAGCCGCCGTCGCGGCCGCCATTGCACGCGCCAAAGCACGTAAAGCGGCCAATGCACAACGTCCATCTAACAATTCCGAGGAGAATGACTAGTGGCCTTCTTTATAGCAAGTTCACCGCATACCCATGTTAAGCGGAGTACGGCTGACATTATGAAATGGGTCGCTGTATGTGCGATTCCTGGCTTACTGGCCCAACTCTACTTTTTCGGTTGGGGAACGTTAGTCCAATTAATCTTTGCTATTGTTGTGGCGTTAAGCTTTGAAGCGATCGTCATGAAATGCCGCAAGCGTCCAGTTAAACTCGCACTGCGTGATAATAGCGCACTCGTCACGGCTTGGTTGTTAGCCATTTCGATACCACCTTTATCGCCTTGGTGGCTAATGGTCATCGGCCTTATTTTTGCTATTGTGATCGGTAAACAATTGTACGGTGGATTAGGACAAAATCCATTTAACCCAGCAATGGTTGGGTATGTGGTGCTGCTGATTTCCTTCCCAGTCCAAATGACCAGTTGGATGCCACCATTACAATTTGCCCCGCAAAGTGTCTCATTCGCTGATGCCATTTCAACGATTTTTACTGGGTTTAGTATTGATGGATATTCGCTCCAACAAATTCGGGCCGGGCTTGATGGTATTACCATGGCAACGCCGCTCGATACCATCAAAACATCCGCTCGCACGGGGCAAGCCCTAAGCGAAATTATGCAAAAACCGCAATTTGGTTTCATTGCAGGGATTGGTTGGCAGTGGGTCAACCTTGCCTATCTCGCTGGCGGATTGGTATTGATGCGCATGCGTATTATTAACTGGCATATTCCTCTGGCGTTCCTTGCAGGCCTCTTAATCACGAGCTCAATCGTGACCTTGCTAGTACCGGGAACCACCGCTGGGCCATTAATCCACGCGTTATCTGGTGCCACTATGTTAGGGGCTTTTTTCATCGCCACCGACCCTGTGTCTGCCTCTACCACGGATAAAGGTCGCCTCATTTATGGCACGTTCATTGGCTCACTGGTCGTCATTATTCGTAACTGGGGAGGCTATCCAGATGGTGTTGCCTTTGCGGTACTGTTAGCCAATATGTGCGTACCAATGATTGATTACTACACCAAACCTCGAACCTATGGTCATTAAGGAAATGTATGCTCAATGCTATTCGTAAAAATGGCGTCATTTTGGCCATTTTCGCTTGTGCCTCAACCGGGGTTGTCGCACTGACCAACTATTTAACTCAAGATAAAATTCAAGAGCAAGAACAGGCACAACTGCTCTCTATTTTAAATCAGGTTGTGCCAAAATCGTTACATGATAATACGCTCTCGAACACCTGTGCGATGATTCGTAATCCTAAGTTGGGCACGATGAAAGCCATGCCAGCTTATTTTGGTACCCAAGATGGTGAACTGTCAGCGATTGCGATTGAAGCCATTGCGCCTGATGGCTACAACGGGCCGATCAAAATTATTGTCGGTATGAATAAACAAGGCATCGTTACCGGGACTCGAGTGCTTGCCCAAAAGGAAACCCCTGGCCTAGGTGATAAAATTGACCTGCGCGTCACCGATTGGATCTTAAGTTTTACCGGTAAAACGGTAACGAAACAGAATTACGACACTTGGAAAGTGCGCAAAGATGGTGGACAATTTGATCAGTTTACTGGCGCCACGATAACGCCTCGAGCGGTCGTTAAAGCCGTAAGAAATACGGTGGAGTTCGTCAAACATAACCGTGATAAGCTGTTTGCCCAAGCTCACCAATGTGAGGTCAAATAAGATGGATACAAATAAGAAGCTCCTTAAAGATGGTATGTGGGATAACAACCCTGCGCTCGTGCAGTTATTGGGGCTGTGCCCTTTATTAGCGGTATCATCAACCGTCACTAATGCGCTCGGTTTAGGTATCGCAACACTGTTAGTGCTCGTCGGTTCAAATGTTATCGTCTCTCTGGTGCGTGACTATGTGCCTAAAGAAGTTCGCATTCCTGTTTTTGTTATGATCATTGCCTCGTTAGTGACGTGCGTACAATTGCTCATGAATGCCTATGCCTATGGGCTGTATTTATCTTTAGGTATCTTTATTCCGCTGATCGTCACCAACTGCATCATTATTGGCCGCGCAGAAGCATTCGCATCGAAAAATGATGTGCTGCCGTCGGCTTTAGATGGATTTTGGATGGGACTGGGGATGACGAGCGTGCTTGTGGTACTCGGCGCATTACGCGAGATCATCGGCAACGGTACGTTATTTGATGGAGCAGATCTCTTACTCGGAGATTGGGCAACCTCTCTTCGTATTGACGTCTTTCATTTTGATAATAGTTTCTTACTGGCGCTGCTCCCCCCCGGTGCCTTTTTTGGGGTCGGTTTGCTCATCGCCCTCAAAAATGTCATCGATAAACATATTGCCGAACGTCAGCCCCAACAAGAAAAACCCGAAATTGAACGGGCGCGTGTGACGAACGCAGGATAATACCGCTAATAATAAAAATTCGCGTCATGATTTCACCGTTATGGCGCGGCTCTACTGAAAGCAACCATCATGAATAATATAAAACGCCGTGAAATTCTCGAAAGACTTCGAGAAAACAATCCACATCCAGAAACTGAGCTCAATTGGCAATCCCCTTTCGAGTTATTGATCGCTGTGTTATTGTCAGCACAAGCAACGGATGTGAGTGTGAACAAGGCCACTGCCAAGTTATATCCCGTCGCGAATACCCCAGAATCTATTTTGGCTCTGGGCGTTGATGGCGTAAAAGAGTACATCAAAACCATCGGCTTATTTAACTCGAAAGCCGAAAACGTGATTAAAACCTGTCAGCGTTTAGTGGATTTGCACGATGGCCAAATTCCACAAGACCGAGCAGCACTTGAAGCACTGCCTGGTGTTGGCCGTAAAACGGCGAATGTGGTCTTAAATACCGCATTTGGTTGGCCGACCATTGCGGTCGACACTCATATCTATCGCGTGTCCAATCGAACCAAGTTTGCGATGGGCAAAACGGTCGATGACGTTGAAGAAAAGTTATTAAAAGTGGTTCCGAAAGAGTTCAAAGTTGATGTTCACCACTGGTTAATACTTCATGGGCGCTATACTTGCGTGGCTCGAAAACCACGCTGTGGCAGTTGTATTATCGAAGATCTTTGTGAATACAAAGACAAAATTTATCCGGAAGATTAGGAGCACACTATGTCAAACAACCGTATTCTACATACCATGCTACGCGTTGGTAACCTTGATACCTCTATCGAGTTCTATACCAATATCATGGGTATGAAACTGCTACGCAAGAGCGATAATCCTGACTATAAATACACCTTAGCATTTGTTGGATACTGCGACGAGTCAGAAGGTGCTGTGCTCGAATTAACCTACAACTGGGGTCAAGAGAGTTATGACCTCGGTGACGGTTATGGTCATATTGCTATTGGTGTGGATGATATTTATACCACTTGTGACAACATCAAAGCGGCAGGTGGAACCGTGACTCGCGAGCCAGGTCCAGTCAAAGGCGGCACCACTCACATTGCCTTTGTTCAAGACCCTGATGGCTACAAAATTGAGTTAATCCAAAACTCTCAAGCCAGTAAAGGGTTAGAAGGCTAATCGCGAATATCCTTGCAAATAAAAAAGTGGCCAATTGGCCACTTTTTTTCGTTTGAATTCCATGCTTGAATCACTGTGGTCACGCTACCACTTAGTACATCTTATCGGTGCGCCCTAAAGAAATCACCACACGGCGGTTTTTTGCCTTACCAATCGGCGAGGTGTTATCAGCGACTGGACGGCGCTTACCATAACCTTGCACTTGAATTCTATCTTGTGGTAACCCTAACGACTCAAAGTACTTGCGTAATTTTATCGCGCGTCTGTCTGATAAATCTTGGCTGACATCTTTCGTCATCGAAGCCCCGGTATACGTCGCCACCAAGACTAAATCTATATTTTGATTATAACGAATATAGTCAGCGATCTGTTTCAGCCGCTTCTGCGACGCCTTATTCAATTCAACACTATCACCTTGGTCATAATGTAGAATCGTAAACGATATATCTTCAAAGCTGTAAGGCAATAAGTTCGCTAGACAATGGCTAAATGCCGTATATTTATCTTGAAAGAGTACCGACGAAAGTGCGACAGAAATGTGTTGCCCCGAGTTATGCCAATCTTGGAAATTAAAGGTCGGATAATTACCATGTTCTAGCTCACTAAGTATCGACCAGGCAGTTTGCCCACCGACATACCCATCAAATTGCTGATAGAATTTCAGTTGATTCATTCGCATAGCGGCTTCTCCAGGTCGCCACGCAGGCGGCATCGAAACCAAACTCACGGGTTCTGTTTTCCCCATCGGACGCAGCATTTTCAACTCAAAGTCTAAATTGATTTTTTTGCCTGCATGAGACGTAAATACGGCGGTACCATAATGAGGTATTGGATGTACCAGACGACATTCTAATGGCGTATTTTCCGCGATCGTCCAAGTCGACTGCTCTGGCTTAGCAACATATCTTTGCTCAAATGCAAGGGCATGCCATGACACCATCATGTAGAATGCGCCTAACCCACACATCACCCTTTTTTTCATAACGCTCTTCTCTTCAGTATGCCGTTCACGATAGGCGGCAAATTGCCGACCTCTGCTATGCCAAGATAATTATGCAATAATCTAGCCAGAACCATATAAATATCGCTTATCCGAGTGAATCACCCAACTTACCGCGACGGTTATTCTCCCCTATTGTAGACCTGATATGGAGCGGGCTATAACAGACAAATTAATTCACACAAACCCATGCGATTGGTTTTTCTTATTCTCAGAATCTGTAATAATGCCACTCTTGTCACACCCATTAGAGTAAACATGAACGAAATAGATGAAAGATTGACACTAAGAAAGCGCTTTCGCGGCTATTTTCCTGTTGTCATAGACGTAGAAACAGCCGGCTTTAACTCGCACACGGATGCATTACTCGAAATTTGCGCAGTAACGCTACGCATGGATGAACACGGTGTCCTTCATCGGGCTTCTACTATTCATTTTCATGTCGAACCTTTTGAAGGTGCCAATATTGAAAAAGCGGCGTTGGAATTTACGGGGATCCACGACCCGTATAGCCCTCTACGCGGTGCGGTCAGTGAAGAACATGCGCTCAAAGAAATCTACAAACTGATTCGTAAAGAACAAAAAAATGCCGGATGCAGCCGTGCCATTATGGTTGCTCATAATGCCGCCTTTGATCATGGCTTCGTTATGGCGGCAACGGAACGGAGTAAGTTGAAACGCATTCCGTTTCATCCATTTGCGACCTTTGATACTGCAACCCTCAGCGGCTTAGCCTATGGACAAACTGTACTGGCTAAAGCTTGTCGCACGGCGGGTATGGAATTTGATAACAATGAAGCCCACTCGGCCTTATACGACACCGAGCAAACGGCTGAGTTATTTTGCCGTATCGTCAATAAATGGCAAGCATTAGGCGGCTGGCCAATCGCCCCGGTTGAAGAAAACACTCATTCCGATGAGCAACGACAACAATAGCGCTTCGCCTCTTTAACCAATGAACTAATTTAAGAATTATATTTAATTGAGACATTTATGAACCCAGTAATAATTTCTGTTTGCATCATGCTGCTATTAGCATTGTTGCGCGTCAACGTCGTCGTTGCCCTGACATTCAGTGCCATCGTCGGTGGACTGATGTCTGGCATGAGTATCACCGATACCGTCGCGGCATTTGAAGGCGGACTTGGCGGGGGAGCAACGATTGCGCTAAGTTATGCCATGTTAGGCACCTTTGCTGTTGCTATCTCTCGCTCAGGCATCACGGACCTTCTTGCCCAATCAGTCATAAAAAAACTGCATGGCAAAGAACATGGTGTCGCAACAACTGGTCTTAAATACGGCGTCTTGGTTGTGTTTCTTTTGATGGCTATCGCCTCACAGAACGTTATCCCAGTGCATATCGCTTTCATCCCTATTTTAATCCCACCTCTTTTAGGCGTGTTAGCAAAACTGAAACTGGATCGCCGTCTGGTCGCGTGTATTCTCACCTTTGGTTTGATTACCCCTTATATGGTGTTACCGGTTGGTTTTGGCGGGATTTTCTTACACAACATCCTGCTTAAAAACCTCCGTGATAATGGGTTAACCGATATTACCGCGGCGCAAGTGCCAATGGCGATGATGCTGCCTGGCTTAGGTATGGTGGCGGGGTTACTCATTGCAGTATTTATCAGTTACCGTAAGCCACGTCACTATCGTGAAACCCAATTTACCCAAACAGAACCTAAAGCCGTTACCATTAACAAGCGTCACATTGTCGTCGCGGTTGTCGGTATTATTGCCGCGCTCAGCGTGCAATTACTGACTGGCTCAATGATCATTGGTGCATTAGCAGGCTTTATGGTCTTTACCTTTGGTGGCGTGATTGCTTGGAAAGAAACCCATGATGTTTTCAATCAAGGGGTTCATATGATGGCCATGATTGGCTTTATCATGATCGCTGCAGCAGGCTTTGCCGCCGTCATGAAGGACACGGGCGGTGTTGAGACTCTCGTCCAAGCGGTTTCAAGTGATATTGGAGATAATAAACCATTAGCTGCCCTGTTGATGTTAGTGGTCGGTTTATTAGTGACCATGGGTATTGGTTCATCGTTTTCGACCATTCCTATTATCGCCACGATTTATGTTCCGCTTGCGTTAGCTTTTGGTTTCTCACCAATGGCGACGATTGCACTGGTTGGCACAGCAGCAGCGTTAGGCGATGCGGGTTCGCCCGCTTCCGACTCAACCTTAGGTCCAACCTCGGGTTTGAATGCTGATGGTCAGCATGAGCACATTTGGAACACCGTGGTTCCTACATTCTTACACTATAATATTCCTCTGATTATCGCAGGCTGGGTTGCCGCGATGGTGCTGTAAGCCACCCCATAATTACCATAAAAAAAGCAGCATCATCGATGCTGCTTTTTTGTCGGCGTCACGGGTGATTAACCTTCGTTATGCATTTCCAGGTTAACTAACTCTTGCTGTGTATCACGCTCAAGCTTCGCATCATCACTGCGCATCGATTCAAGGAAATCTAGGTAATTTTGATCAACGTCCCCAGTGACATACTCACCATTGAATACCGATGTTTCGAAATTCTGAATCGCAGGGTTACCCTCACCAACAGCCGCAACAAGATCGTCGAGGGTTTGGAAGATGAGAGCATCGGCACCAATTTGCTGGCAGATCGCTTCATTATCACGCCCATGAGCAATTAACTCATTCGCACTTGGCATATCAATCCCGTACACGTTCGGGAAACGAATTTCAGGTGCCGCCGATACCATGTAGACTTTTTTAGCGCCAGAGTCACGTGCCATTTCTATGATCTGCTCAGACGTGGTACCACGTACGATAGAATCATCAACGAGCAGTACATTCTTATCTTTAAATTCACTACGAATCGCATTCAATTTACGACGGACCGATTTTTTACGCTCTTGCTGGCCCGGCATGATGAAGGTCCGACCGACGTAACGGTTTTTCACAAACCCTTGACGATAAGGTTTATCAATCGCTTGTGCTATCTGTAAGGCGATATCACACGATGTTTCCGGAATGGGGATAACGACATCAATATCTAAATCAGCGTACTCTTTCTGAATACGTTCACCGAGCTTTTTCCCCATTTCGACACGTGCACTGTATACCGACACTTTATCAATAAATGAGTCAGGACGAGCAAAATAAACAAACTCAAAAATACACGGATTCAAAGAAGGAAAATCGGCACATTGTTTAGTGAATAACTGACCATCAAACGTCGCGTAAATGGCCTCGCCTGGTGCAACATCACGAACAAAATCAAAACCGACGGCATCAAGCGCTACCGACTCTGAAGCCACCATATACTCGGTACGACCAGCGACGACACGTTTACCCAAGCACAGTGGACGAATCCCATTGGGATCACGAAAAGCAATCATGCCGTGTCCGATAATCATTGCGACCACGGCATATGCGCCTTTAATCGTACGATGAACATTGGTAATGGCCCGGAAAACATCGTCTTGATTAATCATGCCACGAACGGTATCCACTTCATGTGCTAATACGTTCAGTAACACTTCCGAATCCGATGTTGTATTAACATGACGTCGGTCTTTTTCAAACACACGCTCACGAACTTCTTTGGCATTCGTTAAATTACCGTTGTGTGCAAGCGTAATACCAAAAGGAGAGTTAACATAGAAAGGTTGAGCTTCGGAAACGCTAGAGCTCCCTGCGGTAGGATAGCGGACATGCCCAATACCTACGCTCCCTTGCAAGCGTTGCATGTGTCTTGCTTCAAATACATCCTTAACCAACCCATTCGCCTTACGCAGACGAAAACGATTGCTTTCTATGGTACAAATACCCGCGGCATCTTGGCCACGATGCTGCAATACCGTTAAGGCGTCATAAATAGACTGGTTTACAGGGGTTGTGCCCACGATTCCAACAATACCACACATGTGCTAATCCTCGATTTCCGACTCTATCTGGCGCTATTTAGCGCCAGATAGAAAACTTGATGTTGCCTGTAAGTGCTCAAAAAATGGTGAAATAATGTGGCTAAACTGAGGAACTAATTGAGAGTCTTTCCACCAGGTTGTCGCTGGTAATGCGGTAAACGCATCCAGAAAAAACAATAAGGCAGAGACAATTAATACCCCGCGTAGCGCACCAAACACCACCCCGAGAACTCGATCTGTACCAGACAATCCTGTCTTTTGCACCAGCTGCGCAATCACATAGTTCACAATCGCTCCGACAATCAATGTTGCGACGAATAATGCGGCAATTGCAGCACCATTACGAAACACTGGGTCTTCGATATTAGTAAAATACACCGCTAATTTGGCGTAATACTGAGAGGCGATAAAAAAGGCCCCAAACCAAATAACCAATGACACAGCTTCTCTCGCGAAACCTCGAACTAAGCTAATCAGCGCAGACAGGCCGATCACACTTAAAATGACGATATCTAACCAATTCATATATTATTTACATCTTAAGTTGGCGCGCATTTTAACAGAAAAACACGCGACGCAAACGTTTTCTTATGGATTTAGTGGTTTAAATTTGAGCAATCGACCTTTTGCACCCGTTATTTTCTGTAATTCATCAAGCTGACGCTCGAGTTTACTCTTGGAAACATCGGGACCAATAATCACTCGGGTAAAACCGTTCTCTTTCTTCGTATGGGCTTGGTAACCACGTTTTTGTAAGTCTGTAACGACTTTTTCCGCATTACTAGCATTCTTCAGTGCCATCAACTGAATTAACCACGCACTATCGTTATAGGCGCTTCTATCCGGTTGTGAAGATTTCTCAGTCTCGACCTTAACTGCGTCATCATGAGAGGCCGTCGCATCAGTATCATCATCGCTCGCTTGCGACGTATGACTACGCTGACTCGATACCGCTTTAACGGGGGCATCTGGCAATGTTGCCTTATCTTTATCCGGTTCAACAACATCAAAGGATTCGGTTTGTTCATCAGCCTGAGGTTTGATCGGAATACTTGCGACATCATCCTCATAATGACTTTTTTTTCCATCAAGAATATCTGGCAATACGATAACCCCAATGGCAACCAATACAATTGTTCCTACTAAACGGCATTGAAATTTACTGGCCATTTATGCTCCTCTACTTTGCCAATGCGACAAGACTTCGCCAACAGTGTGAAATGAACCAACCACTACTATGACATCCTGCTCTGAGACTTGTGTCAAGGCGGCTTCAAATGCCATGACGGGACTCATAAACTCGGTGAGTTTTTGCGTACTATATGGACGAATCGCACGGCACAGCTCCGCGGCGCTAGCGGCTCGTGGCCCAGTTAACGATGCCGGATACCAAGCGCCAACTTGTGGCGCTAACGCAGCAACCGTTGCGTCAATATCCTTGTCATGTAACATGCCAATCACCATATGGACCGACGTACCTGGATACCGATGCTGTAACTCCTGCATTAAATACTGTGCTGAATGCGGGTTGTGTGCCACATCCAACAGTATGGTGGGCTGTTGTGATATTTGCTGCATCCGGCCCGGTAATTGGGCACTTTTTAGGCCATTGGCAATATTAATATCCGAGATATCTAAATCCGAGACACCCAGAGCCATCAAAGCTGTTGCTGCATTTGGCAGCGGTAAAGAAGGTAAAGGCAAATCGCTTAAGCCAAAACTGCCACTCCACCAACGCCAAGCATGTTCATCGCTGCGCTCATAATCAAACTGAATACCAACTTGATGAAATTGAGCGGCAATATCGTCGGCGTGAGCCGCAACTGTCGCTGGTGCCTTAGGCTGACCGCAAATAGCCGGTTTACCACCGCGGAATATCCCTGCTTTCTCAAAACCAATGACATTGATGTCATCGCCTAACCAGTCCACATGGTCCACCGCTAAGCTAGTTATCACAGACACATCATGATCAACAACATTAGTCGCGTCTAATCGCCCACCCAGGCCGACTTCTAACAGCACCACATCGACCTTTTCTGTTTGAAATAATCGTAGGGCTGCTAACGTACCAAATTCAAAAAAGCTTAATGAAATGTCGCCACGCTGCGTTTCAATAAAGGAGAAAGCCGCTGTATGCTTCGCATCATCAAGCACTCGCCCATTAATGCGTACACGTTCGTTGTATTGAATTAAGTGAGGAGAAGAGTAAACACCAACGCGATAACCAGCATCTAATAAAATCGCTTCCATCAAGGCGCATGTCGAACCTTTACCATTGGTTCCAGCAACCGTGATAACAGTGGGAGCGGGTTTAGTAAGCTGAGCATGGGTGGCGACTTGCGAGACTCGCTCCAGACCTAAATCGATGGAGGAGGTATGAATATGGGTTAAATAGTCAAGCCACTCGTCCATTGACGTAGTGGCTTGAGGTGTCAGGTTCTGTTTCATCTAACGTATAACCAATTGATTGAGTGGCTTAGTTAGTATCTACTTTACCCTTTTTTATCCGCTTCGGGTACTGAATATGACTCTTGATCGTCGTTAACTTCTTCAACCAAAGTCGATTCATGGTTTGTCATCTTAGCCAATAAGCCAGACAAACGCTTACGCATATCACGGCGGTCAACGATCATATCAATCGCACCATGCTCCAGTAAGAACTCGCTGCGTTGGAAACCTTCTGGTAAATCTTCACGTACAGTTTGCTCAATGACACGACGTCCCGCGAAACCGATCAGCGCTTTAGGTTCACCAATGTTGATATCACCAAGCATAGCCAAACTTGCAGATACACCACCCATCGTAGGATCGGTTAGTACCGAAATAAAAGGTAGGCCTTTCTTGGATAAACGTTCAAGGGCAGCACTGGTTTTCGCCATTTGCATCAAAGACATTAAAGCTTCTTGCATGCGAGCACCGCCACTTGCGGAGTAACAAACCAAACCGCAGTTATTTTCCATCGCGGCATTAACGGCTTTGACAAAACGAGCACCAACGACTGAGCCCATAGAGCCACCCATGAAAGCAAACTCGAACGCACACGCGACAACTGGCACGTTCATGACTTCACCTTTCATAACGATCAGTGCGTCTTTTTCACCACTTTTCTTTTGTGCTGCGCTAATACGATCTTTATAACGCTTCGAGTCTTTGAACTTAAGTTTATCTTGAGGTTCAAGCTCAGCACCAATTTCTACGCCGCTTTCAGGATCCAAGAAAGTTTCCAAACGACGACGAGCGCTCATGCGCATGTGGTGATCACATTTAGGACAAACTTCTAAGTTTCTCTCTAGCTCTGCATAATACAGAACCTCATCACATGAAGAACACTTCGTCCACACCCCTTCTGGGATATTCGCTTTACGAGAAGTTACAATATGGGTTTTGTCTAAAATCTTTTCGAGCCAACTCATGGAAGACCTTTTACTCTCTACTCTCCCGCACCATCGCGAAAGATACAAAACAGAAACAAATGCGTGCGATTAAATCATATAAACAACGTGCTGTAGACAAAAAACTGGTTGTACCTATTTTTCTCTGCAGCCATCACGCATAACTTGGGTAGAATTTACGCGTTATTTACACCTTAAGCTAACTTAGCTCATCAGGTAAAAATAACGGGCCGATCGGAACATTCGGCAATTCAAATTCTTGTGGATAATCTACGTCAACTAAATACAAACCTGCCGCCTTGGCCGTTGCTCCAGCTAAATTTCTATCTTTAGCCTGCAATAACCACTCAATCCATTGCGGTGACTTTTCCTTTTTGCCGACAACAAGTAAGCTGCCAACAATGTTCCTAACCATGTGATGAACAAATGCATTTGCTTTGATATCAACAACCACATAGCGATTATGGCGACTAACGTTAATATGCATAATATTACGCCATGGACTCCTTGACTGGCAATGGGCTGCACGAAATGAAGTAAAATCATTTTCGCCTAGCAAATATTGCCCAGCTTGATGCATCAACGCGGCATCGAGTTCACCATGGTAATGACTGACGCCATTGGCCATAATTGCGGGTCGATAGGCGTGATTATAGATCACATAACGATAACGTCGTGCTGTCGCACTAAAGCGTGCATGAAATTCATCAGTCACGGGTTTCGCCCAACGCACAGCAATATCTTTGGGCATATTGGCATTTGCCCCCATTGTCCACGCAACCATTTTCCGATCAGCCGTTGTATCAAAGTGGACCACTTGCCCTGTACCATGAACGCCTGCGTCTGTGCGGCCTGCACACTGAACGTCAACCGGATGGTTAGCGACGACACTCAAAGCTTTTTCTAACGCTTCTTGAACGCTTTTTACATCACGTTGTCGTTGCCAACCGTAGTAACGAGCACCATCATACTCAATACCTAAAGCGATTCTCATGATGTTATTCTCGTTGAAAATGGGTCGAGAAGTATAATCGCAATTACACTAAATTTCTAATCAACAGACAAAAAGGCGAGAAAAATCTCGCCTTTTCTACTAGCTTCGCCCTTGTAAGCTATCAATTAAGCGTTTCGCTTCTTGGCGAATATCATCGTCACCATCAACAATCGACTCTTCCAATAATTTAATCGCCCCTTTGGAATCATTCATTTCAATGTACATTTTAGCTAAATCAAGTTTTCCAGCAGCGGCGGCATTTAGATCGACATCGACTTCAGAAATATCGCCAAGTACATCAGGGAACTCATTTAAACCAACGTCAAGTTGTAGTTCCTCTTCATCCAAAGACGCCGAACTATTGGCCTGATTTTCTTCATTTTCAACTTGTGCCATTAGCTCATCAATCGTCATAAACTGACTCGGATCAGCGCCAGACGGCACGTCCTCTAATGTTTCCTGTTCACCCCAATTCTCATTTTCAATTTCAGGGACTGGCGGCTGGCTATCATTGCTCCAAATATCCGCTAAATCGTCTGGCACATCATCGGATATTTGAGATTTTTGTTCCGGTGTTAAATTAAAACCATTCCAATCCTCGCCACCAACATCAAGCATTGCTTCGAGATCCATGCCTGCACTATCAATGGTATCGGCATCGATTGGCTGATCAAATCTAAAGTCGGTATGTTCAGGTGAGTCATCTAACCAATTGCTTAACGACTCTTCATCAAAAGACAAATCTTGAGCCGTGCTACTCGGAGCTGAGGATTCACTTGTCTCCTCCTCACTCTCTGACATTGCTTGCGACTCATCGTCGGCAGGCGCGGTGTCTGCTGGCATGTCTTCAGCAGTGCTGGGGGCTACCGCTGCTTTATCTGGCTGATTTAATGCATCTTCTTCAGTAAACTCAGGGAAATTACCATCCGCCAGTTCGCGCTCAAGCTCTTCTTCACTAAAGCCAACAGGATCCTCTAACGGCTCGGGCTCTAGCTCTCCTTCAGCGCTTTCCAGTGCATCTTGCTCGGTGAACTCCTCGTACTCTTCATCGAGATTAACCGAGAAATCCTCTTCACTGTCGTCCAACTCAGCGCTTGGCTGTGACGAATCCAAGTCAGTCGCACTCTCCGCCGCGTCGAGCGGTGAATCTGCTAGCTCGTCATCAGACTGGTCAGTAGCCTCGGAGGCTGACTCTTGCGGTGCCGTGGCCTCATCGCCTTGTGGCGCGTCGGCTTGTGGGGTTGGATCAACAACGGGCTCAACCGGCGCTGAGTCTGCTGCGGGCACGTCATCTTGTTCATCCAGTGCGGCTAATGCATCGTCTTCGCTAAACTCTGGTAAGGACTCATCATCGAGCGCAAAATCCAGCTCAACATCATCCAACTCCGGCTCTGGCG
>JBQGON010000087.1:0-12265 GCA_052087065.1 Vibrio sp.
ATTTTAGCTTATGCAGCTAAAGAGGAAACGTGACACGCAATACCCGACACCCCCGCCCCGCCTAAATCACCACAACTCAATCACACGGATGGTTGAGTTGTGGCAGTTTATTAACATAACCCTGTTTTTCCCTTGATAATAGACTGCTCAAATAGACTGACATTAATAGTGAAGTTACGCATTAACGATAGATTAATATCACACAACATCTGATTAATAATGAAAAATCGATAAGGTGTTGTTTATAAAAAATTTTAGTTTCAACGTTATCGCCCATTGGGGAAATAAAAAAGGTGATCCATATGCAGAAAACCGTTTCAGTGGTAATTCCTTGCTATAACGAAAGCGAGGTTATCGATCAAACTGTAGCAGAGATGCTACAGGTGACCCAAGGCATTGAGAACTATCAATTCGAACTATTGTTCGTCAACGATGGCAGTGCCGACGATACCGAAAGCAAATTGCTCCAGTACAGCAAGCAACACGACAATATACATTTGATCTCTTTTTCACGTAACTTCGGCCACCAACCTGCAGTATCCGCAGGTATTCAGGCGAGTACCGGCGATGCCGTGGTACTTATTGATGCCGACTTACAAGATCCACCCCAACTGATTGATGGCATGATCAAACTTTGGGAGAAAGGCTATGATGTCGTCTATGGAACTCGAGAAAATCGTGAAGGCGAATCCCGCTTTAAGCTTGCCTCAGCAAAATGGTTTTACCGGATACTCAACTACTTATCTGAAGTTCCTATTCCACTCGATACAGGTGACTTCCGTTTGATGGACCGTCAGGTTGTCGATCAGCTTAACGCAATGCCAGAGAAGCACCGCTTCATTCGTGGCATGGTCAGTTGGATTGGTTTTAATCAAACCTCTATCACCTATAAACGTAATGAACGCTTTGCAGGTGAAACCAAATATCCTCTGAAAAAAATGCTGTCGTTCGGTTTGGATGGCATTTTATCGTTTTCCGTAAAACCATTGAAATTATCCATCGTGACAGGGTTTATCTCTTCAGGTATCGCCCTTGTCATACTGTTCTATACCGTCTATATCCGCCTAGCGACAGATCAATGGCAATCAGGTTGGGCATCTATGCTTGTTGCGATGCTATTTATCGGTGGAGTTCAATTAATTTCTATCGGTATTTTAGGCGAATACATCGCACGTATATATAGTGAATCAAAAGATAGACCGCTGTATATCATCAAGAAAGACATCAAACAACCGAGAAAAGATGATGAATCTCACCTCGATTAAGCAAACGTTGTATACGAACGCAAAACAAAAGCTACGGTTTGCTGCGGTCGGCGGTTTAAATACCGCCGTTTCCTACTTCGCTTTTGTCACTATTTTTCAGTTGCTCGACAATTATATTCTGGCTTCTGTGCTCGCGTACTGCATTGGTGTTATGTGCAGTTTTCTTCTTAACCGTGGATTTGTCTTTAATAGTCAAGACCAGAAAGGGCAGCTTATCCCGTTTGTACTGGTCAACCTTGCCTCGTTAGGGGCGAGTACGCTGTGCTTGTACCTCCTTGTTTCAGGATTGCACATCAATGCGTACATCGGGCAGTTTTTTAGTATTTTTGTGTCCATGGTAATGAACTATATAGGCTATCAACGCATTTTTAAGAATGGTATTAGTTTGAAAACACTTACTCAACGCTTCTCAGATGAGGTGCATCCTATGAATACCTCATCGTTAATCCGAGCTATTTTATTTCTCGCATGTCTTGCGATTACACTGCATAACATTTACACATCCGTCCTTATCAATATCGCCCATGATGCACTGCCTTATATGGCACATTATGCTGAAAAGTTCACCTCTGAAGGCCGCTGGATTAATTTTGCCGTCTTCCCTATCAGTAGTAGTTTAAACCCACAATTAGCGAATGCGCTGTGTTTTCTTTTTATTGGTGTATTTGGTTATAACGTATCGCGTTCACTCAGTCGTGACCGTTGGCTTGCGGTGTTTTTCGCACTAACGGTAATGAACATCCCCTACTACACCATGTTATTTAAATGGCCAATGACACTTCTACCTGGCTGTATCATGTTGGCCGTGTTTAGCTACTACCGTAATCGCCTATCCATTCCTAAAATGTTACTGATTTCAGGAGTGCTACTCTTTGCGACCTACCCCGCCTTCTATTTTGTGATGCCGTTAATCTATCTGGCATACTTAAAAGATCGGAGCTACAAAGACATCCTCGTGTTTATGCTTTGGTGGGCTGCTGGCTACGTACTCGGATATCTTATCGGGAATGGGCTTATTTATCTGTACACTTGGATATTTGAAGGCCACGCTCACTTCATGCAAATGGCGTCTTGGCGTAAAGAGTCTCCACTCACTGGCCTCGATTCGTTAATTACAAATGTCGATAGAAGCGCTGGCGACTTTACTCGTAATGCAAATTATATTTCAGCATTGAGCCCGTGGTTCTATCTACCAGCACTTGGAATTACTCTGCTGACGATAAAGCGCAATGTGAAATATTTCTTAATCGTGCTAGCGATGATCATCTCTATTTATGCCAGTGTCGTAGTATTAGGTGTGCATGTACCGCTGCGTTCAGGGATTACCCTACCGCTTGGCATCGCAATGGTTATATTTTTACTCAAACACCCATGGGCAAAATATATTAACCTTATTCTATTGCTGATCCCGCTATCCTATCAGACTTATAACTACAATCATAAGTACAACAATACGCGTATCATTATGGCAAATGTCATTGAGAAAAATGATGTAAACCATCGAATCGCAGAAAAATCTCAATACGATAGAATTGTTGCCACTGTCGATAAGGAAAAAATGAGTGAATGGCTGAAAAACGTGACCCACTCCAAGCAATTTAATAACTTATCTAACTTGGAATATCATATGATTCGCCCGTATTTTTACAAACACGGGTGGCCAGACTCAGCCATCACGGTCAACTATATTCACCAAAAAACTCCGATCAAAGGAGAAACAGAAGTCACCATTAAAAATCGAACGTTGTATGTTCATTTCGAGTAGTATTGTTACTGTTCATGGTTATCAACGCGCACCGATTAGGTGCGCGTTTTTGTATTGTCAGCTAAATTTAATGCGCCGTGCCGGGCGGAACCGCTCATCTTCTGCAAACGCTCGATATATGAATCATAACTAACTGATAAGTGAGGCTAATTTTACCCAATAATTAAATACATTAAATTCAAATAGTTCATAAACATCCCTAAGAAATGTGATCATCTCAGAATAGGAAGCTACCATTTACCTTTCTAATATATGCTAGGTTAACCAGCCACAAAAGGCATACCATCTCATAACAATAATGCCTCATATTGATAATCTATCATTACAGACACCAGGTCACAGGAGATATTTTGAATTCTATTACAATGGGCGTAATCGGCAACTATGCTGGCCACCTATCCGGCGCAGAAAACGTACAAGAAAGCGAGCTTCCAAGTGGACTGTTTGTTATCGACCAAAACGCCTCATCACTGACCACCGACGCGATCCTTCATTACCCAGCTAAGGGCGAGAATATTGATATTGAACCCGAGTTCGTGATCGAATATGACATTATTTACGACGGTGAACAAGTCAGCCAAGTACGTAGACGTCGAATCACCATTGGTAACGACCTCACTATTCGCCAGCTAAAAAATGAAACAAAAATCAGCGCGCGTAAATCTTGGGGTAAAGCTTCGAAAGGGGTGAATGCACAATGGTGGGCACTCGATTCAATGACTGATTTAGCCAACATTAGCCTCATTTCTTACATTGAAACGAAAGGCGAAAGCCACTTAGCGACACAACCATTAGACACTAACCAAATAAAACTGTTTGGACATGCGCTAGAAAACTGGCTCGTAACCACCATGAATCATCAAACCGATCACGGTATGTTCGATCAAATATTACCGCAACTGAAAGCCAATCATTATCCAAAAACATTGACTCTGTTTACCGGTGCACCGAACTACACGGCTTGGGGTAAAGCGCACTTCCTAAATCCGGACGATATCATGCATATTATTGGTTACCAAACCAGTGAGTATGACCATCAAGAAGTAATGGACTTATTTACTAGCAATAACATCCAAGCCGTACCAAATATCCTGTACCTTAAGCAAGTGATGAAAGAAAACGAGCTCGTCTCATAATCGTCGTCGCTTATTGTGCACAGTAACCGCCTAACGGCTCATTACGTTTCTCTATAAAAAAGAGCGGAATACCGCTCTTTTTCGTTTTCGCTCGTCACAATATAAAATGAGACCGTTGCTCTAAGCTTTAACATCAGCACGTGGCAAAAATACTTCGGCCATCATACAGCGAACACTGCCACCACCAATTTGCTCGATGGTCTTGACATCGATAGGTAACAACTGACCATACTGCTGTAACTGTTGCCGCTGTTCGGGATGAAAGGCATCATGCGCAGACTGAGAAAGAACAATCAATGGCTGCCCGTTCTCGGTCGTCAATGCCAATATATTGCCGCAAAAATGGTTCATTTGTGCAACCGTAATAGGAATAATATGCTTGGTTGCCATTAGGCGTTGTACAACCCCATGACGCTGTGCAGGTTCAATCACCTCGTCACAAATAAGACAGAAGTCCGCTCCTAGCGCCATCATAACATTCGTATGATAAACACTCTGCCCCGATGGTAAGCGGGTGCGAAATGATACCGCTTCATAGCCAATGTGAGCGGCATACTCAGTCAATAAGTCCTCATCACATCGCTGCGACAGCGCCGCATAAATAACACCCGTGTGATGATCCATCACCATGGCGCCCGTGCTCTCTAAATACTTTCCGACCGCAATATACTGAGCGAAAGTTTCTACGCTTTGCACTGGCCGACCCGCATGCTGTAACACGCTCGACAACGCGTCAGGACGAACTTCAACTTGACGGTTTTTCGAGGCCATAGGAAACGTGATCAGGCGTCCGTCTGCCATGGTACTAAACCAATTATTAGGAAATACCGCATCAGGCGTTGGCGTCGTTGATAATGGATAATCAAATTCAATTACTGTGATACCAGCATCACGCAGACTTTTGACCAGCCGTTCATATTCCGCCATGGCACGATGTTGCACCGTCTCCGTGGTGAGTGATAACGGCGTCTGGAATTCATTATCCTCGGCCGTTTGCTCATTAAACTGAAACTCTTTGGGGGGAACGACGACAACCGCATCGGCATATTGTCCATGGCGCGGATAAAAAGGTTGAACCAATTTGTTTTGCATAACGTCACTCACTACGTAGGTATTTTCACCTCTAGTCTAGACACTTTTGTTAGACTCTCGACAGAATTATCTAACAGTGTGACCAAGGCCGTTGACAACTTAAAGACAACTTGGTGAATCTTATCGTGAGACTCAATTCACTTCCGTGACTCACCGATCAGTTCAATAAACCGAAGCCAGCATCATTCATACCTTTTCTCTGACTCCGTTTTCTCTTAGAATTCAATCTACCATGTTTCTTAACAAACAGACTTCTTATGAATAAAAGTGTTATTACTAATCTCATTGCTCTCGCCCTGCTTGTAGCTGGCTATATCATGCACAATGATCTTGTCCTAAATGCCGGTTTGTTTGCTTTTTCAGGTGCTATCACAAACTGGCTTGCGATTCATATGCTGTTTGAAAAAGTACCAGGCCTATATGGATCTGGCGTTATCCCAGCACGTTTTGAATCGTTCAAGGCCGCCATTAAAACGTTGATGATGGAGCAATTTTTTACATCAGAGAATATTCAACGCTTTTTACAAAAAGAGACCACATCAGGCAATGGTATCGATCTTGAGCCGGTTATCGCTAGCGTTGATTTTAATCCCGCATTTGATTCTCTCGTAGAGGTCATTGAACAATCGAAGTTCGGTAGCATGTTATCCATGTTTGGGGGGGTTGAAGCGTTGCAACCAATGCGAGAACCCTTTATAGAAAAAATGCAGATTTCAATGAAAAACATTAGCCAAAGTGACACGGTTAAAAAGGCTTTGCAATCGCAACTCCAATCGGACATGGTTCAAGAAGAGATTCAGGAAAAAATCGCCAGTATCATTGAGCAACGCCTCAATGAGCTAACACCACAACTCGTCAAAGAAATGGTGCAAAAGATGATCAAAGAGCATCTCGGCTGGCTCGTGGTATGGGGCGGCATATTTGGTGGCATCATAGGCATCCTTTCGACGCTGCTGCTTTAATACCAAAAGGCCAGTCATCAATGACTGGCCTTTTTCATTAAGAACGTTCGCGATTCATCAGTGGTAAACTCTTAATGCGTTCTACCGAGTAATGCCTTGGTACGCACCAATATAACCCACCTACTAACACCACGGCGCCAACCAAGTCGATTGGGCTATGCATACCTAACCATAAACGTGAATACGCCACGCCTAAAGCCCAACTAATCAATACACCGAGAGACACAAAACGTTTCTGTTCAATAAATAACGAACCAAAGAAAAGCGCACAAATGGTAACAAAGATCGTATGCCCAGAAGGAAACGCGTAGTCTAAATGCCGCTTCCACGAATCTAATCGCCAATGAGAGATATAGTTTTGCATATCATTTAGCACATCGAGCTTTTGCTCAACACCCAACTTATAAAAATGGGCTGGCTCTGGTAGCAATAGATGTTGCGTCATCACCGTTGTATAGGGTCTAGGCACTTCAGTAAAATCTTTTACCCCCAACTTCAAAATATTGGCGATCAAAAATAAGATAAACATCTGAGCGACAAGACTCAAGCAGCGCTGCGTGGAATAAGATGAGCCTTTTAATGACCAGACAAACCAGATTAAGACAACACAAGAGGCTACCCAACCTTGTGCCGAGTAGGACAGGTAATGCATGATAAAGCCAAGGATAGGTGTAGGTTGCTTGAGTAAGTTCACAGGCCAGAAGAAAAGACACGTCATGCCAATCATTAACGTGATGATACACAACAATAAGTATACTTTCTTGTCGCGGTTCTCTTTCCAACGAATGAATTTCATATCAACCCTTTTCAGTCATCTAACCCAAGCATAATTATAATTCGCATAGAAACTAGTTGTATCAATATTCTGTAAATTAACTGTAATTGTCTCCCAAAGGAAACAAGTCAACTGACAAAATATAATTATATAAAACAACGTTTTATATAAAATACCCTATTTAGTTTTTAAAAGGCAACGCACGAGAAGCTTGTAGGACATGTAGAATAATGCGTGGCTTATTGGCTTCCAAACGATGAGCTGGCACCATCACCGACATTGCGCCAACCAACTTTGATCCCTTCATCACCGGGGCACTGATTCCTGACACTCCGGGATCGATTTCTGATGTGCTGAATGCATACCCCTGCTGACGAATTTGCTCAAGCTCTTGCCGCCATTGAGCTAACCGATCCTCTTCTCCAAAATAGCGCAGGATTTTTTCACACCTCACTTCGGGTAAGAAGGCCAACATCACTTTCGATGACGCTCCACGAAGTAAGGGCTGACTCTGTCCCTGTACAAAGCTACAGCGAAGGGCTTGCATGCTTTCCTTTTGGCTAACACATAAAGCTCGATAACCGACTGGCACCATGTAAGCGGCCATTTCTCCAGTCTGCTTTTGTAGGCGAGACAACACTGCATCGACTTCTTCAAGGTTATGCTGGCTAGTACGATAACTGCGCATTAATAATAAAGCGGCTGGCCCAATAATTAACGACTTATCGTGCGCACTCTCTTCGATTAAATTCCATTCCTTCAATAATTTAAGATGCCGATATAAACTACTTAATGGGACATCTAATTGCTCACTCAACACTTTAGCCGGCACCGGATCATCATTCACCGCAACCTGCATTAATAGCTGCAGTGCTTTCTCATTCACTAAGCTCGCGTTCGATGTTGTTGTTTTCATGGTTCTCTAACCTTAGGGAAATCATATCGTTATACTATTTTCTTATATTTTGAGAATAGAAAACATGTTTATCTGATTATTTCTTAAAATTTGAGAATAAAGTACACCGAGCCGCATAAAAATAACACTCGTTGATTGCATGACCAGTATAAAAAAGGCCAAAATGAACACATTCATTTCGGCCTCTTAATACAAAAGCGCGCTATGACAATTTAAAAGTCGCTACTTTCGCCTTAAGCTCTTCTGATTGACCATTCAAATCAGTAGCTTGCACTAAGGCATATTGCGCACCATCTACCAACTGATCCGTCACATCTTTAATTGAGGTAATGTTCGAAGTAATTTCATCAGTTACATGAGTTTGCTCTTGCGCCGCCGTGGCAATCTGTGTCGCCATGTCACTGATCGACGTCACAGAGGCTCGAATCGCATCTAATGCTTCCGTGGCCTTATCGGCATCTTCCACTGAGTGCTGCGCAAGTGATTCACTTTCTAAAATCATATCCACCGCCTTTTTAGTATTACTCTGTAAGGTCGATATGGTTGCTTTAATCACATCGGTGGATTTATGCGTCCGCTGAGAAAGCACTCGCACTTCGTCAGCAACGACAGCAAATCCTCGGCCTTGCTCGCCCGCTCGCGCCGCTTCTATCGCAGCATTCAATGCCAACAGGTTCGTTTGTTCAGCGATTTCCTGAATGGATGTCAACACTGTTGCGATCTCTTGTGAGTGATGATTCAGCTCGGCAATAACACCAGACGCTCGCTGCACTTCATCGGCTAGATGAGTAATCGAGCGTCGTGAGTTATCCACTAGCGTATAACCCTTATCGGTGTTTTCTGATGATTGCTGCGCTGCATTTGCGGTATGATCCGCATGAGAAGCAATCTCTTGGGTCGCTGATGACATTTCAGTCACAGCGGTAGCGACTAGGGTAATTTCTTGCTGTTGCGTTTCTAGCTCCGCAACAGAACGATTGGAATGCTGGGTTGATTCTATGGCTTGAACACTCAATTGCTCCGCTTGCTGACGAATATGTCCAATCAAAGACTGTAACGTTTCCACAAAACGATTAAAATTATTCGCCAAATCACCGATCTCATCTTGGCTTTCAACGGGCATACGTCGAGTTAGATCCCCGTTACCATCAGCCATATCTTTTAATGCTAAAGACACATTTTTCAATGGCTTGAGCAAGACATTACACAAGATATTGAATAATAGGACACAGAGAATAACAACCACGACCGTGGCAATCATCTGTGACCATAATGAATGATACAATGGCGCGATTAAGTCGTCGTGATCCAGAACAATCACAGTAGTTAGTTTGGTTCCTTTAATCGGCTTCGCAAATAACTCCATCTCTTTTCCGTCGATCTCTACCGACAGACGGTGACCTTCACTCGCACTCTGCTGAATATCGGCAAAGCTAAGCCCTAATTTATTTACGCTTTTATTCAATAAATCCGTATCTTTGTAGGTGAAAATATTACCTTGTTGATTGGCAATAAACATATAGCCTTTCGCAGGTAAGACCACCTGTTTCATGGTATTGATGATATCGGTAATTTGCATGTCCGCGCCTAACACAAGCGTCTGGCCATTAATGGTGATGGCTTTCCCCATTGAGACCACATTAGCCCCAGTTGCGGAGGCAACCGTTGGGTTATCCATAAATACACGGCTTGGATTGGCTTGCGCGTTTTTGTACCAGCCCCACTGCCGCGGGTCATTATTCCCCTCTGGTAAAACAACCCCATTGGCATTACGTTGCGAGCCATCTGGATAAGCTAAGAAGACGTTATCAAAACCTGCTGACTTCTTAAGTTGAATCAGTCTGTCGACAATTTCGCTTTCTGGTATATCGGTATGTAAGGATGTCATTACTCGTGACTTGGCCGACAACCAATCCGCAACGTATTGATTATAAGAAGACGATGAATTATCTAAACTTTGCTCAATACTGGTATCCAAACGTGATAACGAGGCCTGAAAGGCCAGTGCCTCCACGATTAAGCTACCTAAAATGATAGCCAGACTCGCCGCTAGCGCTAACTTCGTTCTCAATGATAAACTTTTAAACATATTCCATCCTACGACTCTGTTATTGTTATAATAATTGCTACATCGTTCTGTCGATTACTGTGGCGCCTCTGAATACAGGTTAACGCCACCAGCTCGACAAATCTTTGATGCTAAACAATTATATTTTTTTTGGCCTGAATTAAATGAGAAGTAGGTGGAAAAAACAAAGAGTCACTACGTTGACTATTATACGCAGATCTCAAAAAACGGAAGTGTGGGATTCACTTCCGTTTTATGACGACTAACTTTTTTGCCAAGGCAGCGCATTGCGTTGATAGTAGCGCCAACTGAACCAAAAGCTCAGCACACCGAGCAACAGATAAACCACTAAGCTTGGGCCTCCATACCATTGCAACGTTCCAATCAATGAATCACCCGATAGCAGGCGAAACGGCACAGAGGACACCCCTGAAACTAAATGACTCAGTGCATGGGTTCCTAATAGTGATGGAGTAAGCCATTGAATGGCATAAGCGCCGATGATCATCGCTAGTAATGGCGACTTAATAAATTGCGATACCAACATGGCGATACCCGCAATGGGTAAACTAAATAATGAAATAGCGCCCATGATCCACAAGTAACGGACAAAACTATCGATAATACTCATGGCATAATGGGACATATGCTGGCTCGGAGCGAGCCATGCCGAAAACATACATACTTCCGCTTGCACCAACAATAACAGTAGCGAGCATATCGCAGGAATCACGACTAAACCAAAAACCAGTTTCGAGGCGTAAATTTGCCATTCAGATACTGGCATACTGCGCCAAAAGACGACGCTTCCTTCGCTACGTTCTTTACATAATGTTTTGGGGAAATAAGTGGTGGTCATTAACAAAGACACCAAGCCAACTAGGAAGATAGCAATATTCAAATGCTCAAGACGACCAAACCCTTGGCCCATCATAAAAGAAGAGTTAAACGTTTGGTTCATATCGTTGAAATTATTCATCTCAACATTCACCGAGATATTCCCCTGAGTAAGAAATAATAGGGTTAAGCCGATACTGACAATGCCAGTCCAAAGCGGGCCTTTAATCACACGTGGATGCTCAATGAGCTCTTTTTTAAGTAATGTGGTAAAAACACTCATACATTATGCTCCTTTTGCAATGCAATAAAGACATCCGCCAATTTTACACTGTAAATATGACCCCACTGACTTACGGTCTCTCGTTGCTCACCACGCAATAACCAACGTGTCGTGCCGAGTCCAGCTTCTGATGAGATCGGCGCAAGAGCCTTCACCTCGGCCTCATAGGTATTCGGCGTTTCGAGTATAAAAAACTGATCCGTTAAATCAGTCATGGTGGTATGTAAAATTTGTCGTCCTTGCTTCAAAATAAGCACGTCCGTCAATAGGTGCTCAATTTCACTCACTTCATGACTGGCAATAATCACCGACCGTTGACCTTCGCCCTCTTCAAACCATGTCAACATTTGCCGATAAAACGTATCGCGATACATCAAATCTAGCCCCAGCGTCGGTTCATCCAAGATAAGAATGCGACACTGAGTGGCCATCACGAGCGCAAGATGAACCTGCACCTTCATGCCTTTGGACAGTGAACCAACCAAGCTCTTTAGACGAATCGATGTTTTAGTGAGCAGTTCCAGTGCATGCGCCTTTTTAAAATCCGGATGAACTCCTGCGGTATAGTCGACCAGCTGCTGCACTGTCATCCAATCGGGTAAACTATTGGTATCCGAGATACAAGCAATATTGCGCATGGCCTGAGCATGATGTTTGATCGGATCAAACCCATTGATGTCGACCTCACCAGCAAACGCTTGCAACCCCAACAAAGAGCGTATTAACGTCGACTTCCCTGCCCCATTATGGCCCAATAACCCAAGGACTTGCCCCGGTTGCACGATAAAATCGAGCCCTTGCATCGCATACTCAGTACTCGCTTGGGAGTATGATTTACTTAAATTACGTGCCGTGATTAACGCCTTCATCATTTGCTCTCCATGATGGTGTGTAAATGGACGACCAGCTCAGGAATATCGATATTCAGCTGCTCTAATGTGTTGGCTAGCTCTGGAAGTTGAACGTCTAAAAAATGCTGACGATATTCAGACTTAAGTGATGCTTGAGCACCAGGGCACACAAACATTCCTTGCCCGCGCCGCTTCTCTACCAGTCCCTCATCAACCAGACACTGATAGCCTTTGGCAACAGTCAAATGGTTAATTTTTAGATCCATCGACACTTGGCGAACAGAGGGTAACACTTGCCCTTCTCCCCACTGTCCG
>JBQGON010000087.1:12275-14586 GCA_052087065.1 Vibrio sp.
CTACACAGGGCAATTAATTGTGTGAGTCACTAAACAAGCTCATAATAATGTGATTTCATGTGATATTTTTATGAATTTAAGTATTTACTCATAGAGCAACCTTGCTTTTATAGACAAATATCGGCACCCTCATCTACCAATACGCATTAGCGCTATAAAGGACCATTCGAATGAAAACATTAACAACGTTACCCTGCTTACTCGCCCTTACGTTTGCTGCTTCGGCTTCAGCAAACGTCACTATCAAAGTACCTAGCTCCGTCGATATGCTGGTTGTCGATAGTGCCAAACCTGACGAAAATGGTGGGCTATTTGACGCAGTCAAAACCATTGATTTAAAAGATGGTCAACATCAAATACTATTTCGCTATAAACCCGTATTCACAGAAGGTAATGACCGCTTCACCGTAGAGAGTGAACCACTGCTAGCGACCTTCACCGCAACAGATAAAACGGTTGCTTTCGACTTCCCTGAATACCGTAATCGTCGTAACGCTGAAAAGAAAATTGATAAGATGTCTTGGTCACTAGTCGATAACGACGGCAACACCATCAAAACCAAACAAGATAAGTTAATTAAAGAAGGCTTACAGATTGGTCGTAACTATCCAAAAGAGGTGACTGAATACAACCGTAAAGGTGGCGTGGCCGCAATCGGTGTTGCTGCAGCGCAAACCAATATGAATAGCCAACAATCGCTACCAAACAATGTACAGCCAGCCGATAATACTGCCGAGCAAATGCTGCACTTTTGGTATTCTAAAGCGACGCCTCAAGCAAAAGCACGCTTTAAAAAGTTTGTAAATCAGCAGTAACTCAACAAACATAAATAAAAAAGGAGCACAATGTGCTCCTTTTTTATTTATACATACGGCATATATTTACCGATGCTTTATCGAGCTAGCGCCATAACACCATCGCAATCGTGGTTAGCAAAACGACACAAACGATATTGAGATAGATACCAACTTTCATCATCTCTTTCTGCTTAATGTAGCCAGTACCATAGACAATCGCATTAGGCGGTGTGGCGACCGGCAACATAAAGGCACAAGAGGTCGCAACACCAATCAACACCGATAGCAACACAGGGGATAATCCAAGCGCCTCTGCCACCGTTGCAAATACGGGTATCAATAGTGCCGCACTCGCCGTATTACTGGCAAACTCAGTCAAAAACACCACGAACAATGTAATCACAGTAATAATGACAACAATATTGTACTGGGAAATGAGCGCGTTGAGCTCATGCGCTAAAAAGACACTGGTTCCGGTCTGCTTCAAGACATTACTCAAACAGATGCCGCCACCGAAGAGTAACAATACCCCCCAGTCCGCGGTTTTTTCTATGTCCTTCCAGTGCACCACGCGGGCAAAACTGACTAAGACAATCGCGCCCAACGCAATAATCGTATCAAAACTTTTAAACCCACCTAAGTAACTGTTGATCGGTTTACTGAAAATCCAGAACAAAACGGTGAGTGCAAAAATGCCCAGTGTGACTATTTTGCCTTTATCCCAAGTGACGGGTTTGTGGTTGACCTCAAAATCACCACTGAGATCGGGTTTAATCACCCAGTACATGACGAGTAAAGCAATAGGCAACAAAATGATCACGGTCGGTAAACCAAACGACATCCACTGAGTAAACGATAACCCGACTTCCGCCGCTGCAATCGCATTCGGTGGGCTACCGACTAATGTGCCAATCCCGCCGATACTGGCGCTGTATGCCACGCCAAGTAACACGAATACATAGGTTCTATGGCCTCGGTCGCTATCGACCTTACCCAGAATCCCGAGTACCAATGGCAACATCATGGCCGCTGTCGCAGTATTACTGATCCACATGGATAAAAAAGCGGTCACGCCAAACAACAAAAACGCTGCCACTTTTAAACGCCCTTTGGCGAACATCAACACTTTGTCAGCAATGACCTTATCAAGCCCTTGTTGATGAAGTGCAGCTGCTAAGGCGAACCCACCTAAAAATATAAAAATAATCGAACTTGAAAAATTATTGAGCGCGGTTTGCGTATTAAACACCCCCGATAACACCGCAATAATAGGAACTAAAATCGCGGTCACCGTGACATGCAATGCTTCGGTCAGCCACAAAACCGCGGTAAACACCAAAATACTCAACCCTAAAACAACATTAGGTTCATAAGGTAATGTGTTATATAAAATCGCGAACAGAATAATATCAGCGATAACAATGAGGCTATTACGGTTAAACAGCCACTCTCGAGTGTTGTTAGGCAGAGGGACCTGATCATTTCTATTTGTTGTCATTCTTATGTTTCCTTTT
>JBQGON010000088.1:0-14569 GCA_052087065.1 Vibrio sp.
CTCGCAGTGGCGTGCAATCTTTGATGGCATTAGTACCAGATACTGCGATCCGACTGGTTGGCAATGAACGTCAGCAGGTTGCGGCTTCTGAGTTACAACCAGGGGACATTGTTGAAATCATGCCGGGCAGTCGTCTGCCAGCAGACGGCCGCTTGCTCGATGAATGTGCCAGTGTGGATGAAAGTGCATTAACCGGTGAATCTATACCGGTAGAACATCAGCAAAATGCTGAGATTGCGGCAGGCTGTGTCGTGGTTGATCAAGTGGTGCGTATTGAAATCACCTCTCGCCAAGGTGAAAACGCCATTGATCGTATTTTACATCTGATGGAAGAAGCGGAATCCCATAAAGCGCCATTAGAACGATTTTTAGATCGATTCAGCCGTTGGTATACCCCATTGATGTTATTGGTTGGTTTGATGGTGGTGTTGGTTCCGCCTATCGTGTTCGCACAGCCATGGGATACTTGGCTTTACCGTGGATTAGCCACTTTGCTGATTGCTTGTCCATGTGCGTTAGTGATTTCAACGCCAGCCGCGATCACGTCTGGACTGGCGACGGTTACCAAGCATGGCGCATTAGTAAAAGGGGGGGCGGCATTAGAGCAGCTTGGTAAAGTTGAGGTGGTTGCTTTCGATAAAACGGGCACGTTGACGCAAGGTAACCCACAAGTGACCGACGTTTTGGCTATCGGTGATATGGATGAACAGGGGTTAGTGGCACACGTTGCTGCGATCGAAACGGGCTCATCTCACCCATTAGCCACCGCTTTAATTCGCTATGCGCAAGACAACAACATTAGGTTTGATGAAGCTGAACAGAGAAGCACTCAAGCTGGGCGGGGAGTTCGTGGCCAAATCAATGGCCTAGAGTATCAATTGGTTTCTCCCCGTTTTTGTTCAGCTAGTACCGACTGGGAGATGATGCGCCAAGTCGAATCACAGGGTAAAACGGTTGCATGTGTATTGCGTGATGGTGAGCTAGTTGGAGCGATCGCGTGGCAGGATACGATCCGTTCAGAAGCGAAACATGCGATTGCACAATTGAAGCAACTGGGGATTCGCAGCGTAATGCTAACCGGAGATAATGAGCGAAGTGCCGTTGGGATTGCTCAAGCGTTGGGGATCGATTATCAAGCACAGCTGTTACCCGAAGATAAGGTGAGTGCGGTACGTGAATTAGCGAAAAACCATCGTGTTGCCATGGTCGGTGACGGCATTAATGATGCCCCAGCAATGAAAGCGGCTCATATTGGTATTGCGATGGGCAATGGTACTGATGTCGCATTAGATACGGCCGATGCCGCGCTGACACAAAGTCGTTTAACTGCACTCGCGACGATGATCGTTTTGTCGCGAGCCACCGTAAGTAATATTAAACAAAATGTGTCTATCGCATTGGGTTTAAAAGCCATCTTTTTGGTGACGAGTGTTATTGGTATCACGGGTTTGTGGATGGCGGTATTAGCGGATAGTGGGGCAACGGCGCTGGTAACGTTAAATGCGTTGCGCTTATTACGGCATAAATGAGGGTCATCAGATGCGCGGTCTATACTGTGCTTAATAGTAGAACTAGATAAGCGAGGGATAAGCTAAATTAGTGATTAATGTCACATAAATATGTAATAAATTAATGATTGTATACATATTTTGTGAGTTTGATCTATTCTGATGGCCTAAAGATCACTTAAAGTAAGTGATGTATCCCTATTTATCATAAATATTAAGAGCTGAATAAGCCGACTTAAGGAGTATCTTATGACTCAAGCTGTTTTTCACTTAGGCGTCACCGAGACTGATTTACAAGGCGCGACACTGGCCATTATTCCTGGCGATCCTGCGCGTGTTGAAAAAATCGCTAACTTGATGGATAACCCGACATTTCTTGCCAGTCAGCGCGAATATACAGTATATCGTGGTGAGTTAGATGGCAAAGCTGTGGTGGTGTGTTCCACTGGTATTGGCGGTCCATCGACCTCAATTGCGGTTGAAGAACTGGCTCAGCTTGGTGTAAGAACCTTCCTGCGTGTCGGTACGACAGGTGCCATTCAGCCTCATGTTAATGTGGGCGACATGATTGTGACCACAGGCTCGGTTCGTCTTGATGGCGCCAGCTCGCATTTCGCACCCATGGAGTTTCCTGCGGTTGCCGATTTTGATGTGGCGACAGCAATGAAGCAAGCGGCGCAAGAAAGTGGCGCACAAGTATACACAGGTGTCACCGCCTCTTCAGATACTTTCTATCCTGGTCAAGAGCGATACGATACCTTTAGCGGGCGTGTGGTTCGCCGTTTCCAAGGCTCGATGAAAGAGTGGCAGGAAATGGGCGTATTGAACTTTGAAATGGAATCTGCGACTTTGCTGACCATGTGCGCAAGCTCTGGCCTGAAAGCAGGTTGTGTAGCGGGTGTGATCATTAACCGTGCGCAAGCAGAAACCCCAGATCATGACACATTGAAGAAAGCGGAAACCCGCTCGATTCAAGTCGTGGTTGATGCGGCTCGTAAGTTGCTATAACTGAATCGATGTAAAAAAAGCCCCATGATGGTTATCATCATGGGGCTTTTTACGTTTCATCTAGGCCATCACCATTTTAGGTAGTGGGATAAATAATGTTTTGGTGAGCCTGCTGAGAATGAGATCGTATTCATTAGCGATCGCCATAGAGAGCGAATGCATTAGGTGATATAGCTGGTCTGCATCGAGCGTGATGTCTTGTTCCGTAGAACAACGCTGTAGCGCTTGCAACGCTAACAAACAGTCTGGTGTTGAAATAGGTAATGCGCTAATAAAGGAAAGCTGATTGACCTTTTTGTAGACAATATCTGCATACAGGATAAAACGTTGCTGACCCGCTTTCGAGTCGAGATCGGCGATGCAAATATGGAGCTGAGTTAATGCATCGAGACTATCTACGACCATTTGCCATTGCTGATGATATTCATCACAGAGGAATTCTTTATTTGACGTCAATAGCCAATCCAATACCACTTCATCGATTAAGAACATACCATGACGGAGCGTTTTACCATGGATGACTTGATTACGACTGGGTGAATAGGTTGGCCAATTTTGCATCACATCGGCCAATTTAGTTTGGAAAATACGATACATGGGTTTGTTATCTAGATGAACCGTTGAAATTAGATGATTGGAATGGACACTGAGCTCTTGCTGAAATTTTTCAATTTCAGTCGTATAGTCCTCAGCATGTAACAAAGCAAGGTGAGTCACTCTGCGGTGTTGATGGGTTAAATGAAGTATCTGGCGTAATTCAACTAACACATCGTACTGACGCTGCATGATCGCTTGCTGGCGTTGAGAGTATTGATACATAGCCGCAAGTATCGCCAACGAAATGATTATCGTAACCAAGATAAACATAACTGACTCCCTGTTCCGGTACATGATTATCTAGTGATATAGCATGCTTAGTGCCAAGTATTTAAAGTTAACAATTTCAGCTATTTATAATTTCTATACGATCCACTATGCACCAAGTAAGTGCGCAGCGTGTCTAAAGCAGTGCTCTAGAATAGAAAAAACCGCATCGAGATGACACGGGTTTTAAGCATTAACTAAGAATGATGTTTGATTACATCACGCGCATGCCGGGCTGAGCCCCTTCATGCGGTTCTAAAATCCATAATTCGTCACCCCCAGGGCCAGCGGCGAGAATCATCCCTTCAGACATACCAAACTTCATTTTGCGTGGCTTAAGGTTGGCGACCATGACGGTATATTTGCCGACCAGTTCTTCAGGTTTATAAGCAGCTTTAATCCCTGAGAATACTTGACGCGTTTCTCCGCCAATATCCAGTTGGAATTTCAGTAGCTTATTCGCTTTTGGTACCGATTCGCATGCAATAATCTTGGCAATACGCATATCAACTTTAGCGAAGTCATCAAACTCAATTTCATCAGCGATTGGGTCTTTATCCAATTCCATTTGTTGAGCTTGCGTCGCGGCTTCTACTGCCGCTTTTTCTGCGGCGGCAACTTCTTTAGAATCTTCGAGCATTTCTTCCACATGCTTAGGATCGATGCGGTTGAACAGAGCTTTAAAGCGACTAATAGAGTGATCGGTTAATGGTGTTGCAATGCCATCCCAAGTCAGTTCTTGGTTTAAGAACGCTTCAGTTTTTTCTGCCAATAACGGCATCACAGGCTTCAAGTAGGTCATTAATACGCGGAATAAGTTCAGGCCGACCGTACAAATGTCTTGCAGCGTTTGCTCTTGACCTTCTTGCTTAGCAATAACCCAAGGCGCTTTTTCATCGACGTATTGGTTCGCTTTATCGGCGAGTGCGGTAATGTCACGGATAGCACGGCTGTATTCGCGATTTTCGAACAGTTCGCCAATGTGTTGCGCTGCATCCACGAATGATTGGTACAATTCGGGCTCTGCAAATTGAGAGGATAATTTGCCCTCAAAACGCTTAGTAATAAAGCCTGCGTTACGTGATGCCAAGTTAACAATCTTATTGACCACATCTGAGTTAACGCGCTGCGTGAAATCGTCGAGGTTTAAATCGAGATCATCAATACGGTTATTCAGTTTGGCAGCGTAGTAATAACGCAAGCACTCAGGATCAAGGTGGCGTAGGTAAGTACTGGCTTTAATGAAAGTACCTTTTGATTTAGACATTTTCGCGCCATTAACCGTAACATAGCCGTGTACGAAAACATTATTAGGCTGACGGTAACCCGCACCTTGTAGCATCGCAGGCCAGAACAAGCTATGGAAGTAGACAATATCTTTACCGATGAAGTGGTAAAGTTCTGCTGAGCTGTCTTTTTTCCAGTACTCGTCAAAGCTTAAATCATCACGTTTGTCACATAGGTTTTTGAATGAGCCCATGTATCCAATTGGCGCATCGAGCCACACGTAGAAGAATTTGCCTGTTTCACCAGGGATTTCAAAGCCAAAGTAAGGCGCATCACGTGAAATATCCCATTGTTGCAAACCAGACTCGAACCACTCTTGCATTTTATTGGCGGTTTCGGTTTGAAGTGACCCTGAACGTGTCCACGTTTTGAGCATGCTTTCGAATTGCGGTAAATCAAAGAAGAAATGCTCAGAGTCTTTTAATACTGGCGTCGCTCCTGACACGGCAGAACGTGGGTCGATAAGCTCTGTCGGGCTGTAGGTTTCCCCACATACTTCGCAGTTATCGCCGTATTGGTCTTCGGCTTTACATTTTGGGCATGAACCTTTGACGAAACGATCCGGTAAAAACATTTCTTTTTCAGGATCAAATAGCTGAGAAATCGTACGGCTGGAGATGAAGCCATTTTTTTTCAGTTCTAGATAGATGTGCGACGCTAATTCACGGTTTTCTTCACTATGCGTGCTGTGATAGTTGTCGAAACTGATGTTAAATCCTGAAAAATCTTGCTGATGTTCTTCACTGACACCGGCGATCATTTCTTCTGGCGTGATACCCATCTGTTGTGCTTTAAGCATGATTGGCGTGCCGTGAGCATCGTCTGCACAGATGAAGTTAGTCGTGTTGCCTCGTAGGCGCTGGTAACGAACCCAAATATCAGCTTGGATATGCTCAAGCATATGACCCAAGTGGATAGAACCGTTAGCGTACGGAAGGGCACAAGTTACCAGAATTTTTCTCGGTTCAGTTGCCATACTTAATTATTCGCTTTTTTGATAGGTATTTAAAACAGTGGTGGATAATACTACCTCATGATGGGTAGAACGCCAAGCCGCAGTCTACATGGAATGAGGAACTTTTCAGGCTTCTTTCAAAAGAGATTGAGTGCTAGCATGGCGGAAAAAGGAGGGCTTATGCATTCGTTCACGTCCAAGCACGATTTTTGCGTGTGGCTAAATCAATTTTCTCATCCTCATCTCATCCCAAATTGGGCCGATCAACCTAATGTGGTCTCTTTGTCGGCAGAACACTTACTTCGTATTGTGTTGCCGTTTGCCGCGAACGATATTAAAAGCGAGCTTGCTCAATGGATTGAGGCGCAAATAGATAATCATGAGGTTGACTGTATTGCCTATGAAATCACCGTCAAACCGAGCACATTACAAACCACGGTCGATAAATCTATTCGTGGTGTTAAAAATGTGATTGCGGTGACCTCGGCCAAAGGCGGGGTCGGAAAGTCTACCACGGCTGTGAATTTGGCTTTGGCTTTATCCAAGTCGGGCGCAAAAGTTGGACTCCTTGATGCTGATGTGTATGGCCCCTCAGTTCCTCTCATGCTCGGTACCACGAACGAGAAACCTGCGGTTGTCGATAATAAATGGATGCAGCCTATTGAGGTTCAAGGGATTTATACCCACTCTATTGGTTATTTAATTGATAAAGCGAATGCCGCGATTTGGCGAGGACCGATGGCCTCAAAAGCGTTGGAACAGTTAGTACGTGAAACGCACTGGCCTGATTTGGATTATTTAGTGATTGATATGCCACCGGGTACTGGCGACATTCAATTAACGCTCGCTCAACAAATACCCGTGACGGGAGCGGTCATTGTCACGACACCACAAGATCTCGCGCTGGCAGATGCACGCAAAGGGGCGGCCATGTTTGCAGAGGTAGAGGTCCCTGTTGTCGGGCTTGTTGAAAATATGAGTTATCATATTTGCAGTCATTGCGGCGCGCATGAAAACCTATTTGGTCATGGTGGCGCGCAGTCTCTTGCGGCTGAATGTGGCTTATCACTATTGGCACAATTACCACTGCATATCGCCATGCGTGAAGATATTGATGCGGGGATACCGACGGTCGCGAGACGTCCTGAGAGTGAGCATGCCGGTTACTATTTACAGCTGGCCGAGCGTATTGCCTCTACTTTGTATTGGCAAGGACATGTGAAACCGGATGCAATTGATATCGCGTTAGTATAGCTCTGGGGCAATGTGCGTGTTGGCAACCGTAAGAATGTAATCGTTCTTTCTGTTGGTTTGTTAAGCAAACAGTCTATTGACGCGGCATTTTCCTTGTTAGAATCTAGTATAACTGGCCTGATCTCCCTATAATCAGGCGGTTTACCTAAATCCTCACATTTATCACGTATCGGGTGCTAATACATGTCTGATTATAATCAATGCGTCATCATTGGTATCGCTGGCGCTTCTGCCTCTGGAAAGAGTTTGATCGCAAGTACTGTCTACAAAGAACTTCGTGCAAAAGTTGGCGATAACCAAATTGGAGTGATTACGGAAGATTGCTACTACAAAGATCAGAGTCATCTTAGTATGGAAGAACGTGTAAAGACAAACTATGACCATCCCAGCGCGTTGGATCATGAGTTGTTGTGCGAGCATTTAGAACAGTTGGTACGTGGCGAGCCTGTTGATGTTCCAGACTATAGTTATAGCGAACATACACGAACAGAACAATCAACGCGAATGACACCCAAGAAAGTCATTATTTTGGAAGGTATCCTGTTATTGACTGAACCTCGTCTACGTAATTTGATGCATGCGAGTGTCTTTATGGATACACCTTTGGATATTTGTTTACTGCGTCGTGTTAAGCGTGATGTTGAAGAGCGTGGCCGTACGATGGAATCGGTATTGAATCAGTACCAAAAAACGGTTCGTCCGATGTTCTTGCAGTTCATTGAGCCCTCTAAGCAGCATGCGGACATTATTGTTCCACGTGGTGGTAAGAACCGAATTGCCATTGATGTGCTTAAAGCGCATATTTCTAAATTGCTAAAATCATAATTTTAACTGAATAATGGCAAAGAGTTAGAAACTTTGAACTAATATAAGTGGCACTGATGTGCCACTTTTTTTTACCGAAAGGATACCCCGAGATGAAGAAGCTTTCGATCGTACTCGGTACGCTACTAGCGCTCATTGTTAGTTGTGTGCTCGTATTAGTTATTTTTGTTAATCCCAATCAGTTTAAGCCGTTACTTGTTGACCAAGTGAAACAGAAAACTGGCCTTGATCTTGTTATTACCGGTGACATTAGCTGGCAGTTCTTTCCATCGATTGGTTTTCAACTCGGACAAACGGAATTGAAAAATCCACAAGGCTATTCTTCTGCAAATATGTTTAAGGTGGATGAAGTCGGTATTGATGTTTCATTACTGGGATTGTTCGATCATCAGTTAAATATTGGTAATGTACGGTTAGAAGGGGCCGAAGTACACCTTGAGACATTGAAGAATGGTCAATCGAATCTGGATAGCTTTAAAGCGCCAGAATCGGCCAACTCTCAATCAACCAAATCGGAATCAACCTCATCTCAAGCAAAAGAAGAACCGTCAGACACGGTTAAAACCGCTGACTCCTCGCAACCTTGGGAGCTATCGGTGCAAGGTGTGGATATCGTCAATGGTGTGTTGGATATCCAAGATCAACAGGCAAAAACGTTCACTAAGTTATACGACTTACAGTTAACGCTGGATGATTTTGCTATGAATCAATGGTCGGATCTCACGTTCGGCGCGAAAGGTAAACACAATCAACAAACCTTTGCGGTATCTGGCACCACGGAACTTAATGTAGCGAAACAATGGCAACAGAGCGCGCTACGCAATATGAATATCAAGGCCAGCTACAGTGATAAATCCGTCAATATTAAGCAGGCTGAATTAACGGCAGAATCGTTAAGCTTAGCGCAGCAAAATACTATCAAGTATCAGGTGTCCGGTAAGGCCAATGATATGCAGCTATCGGCAAGTGGTAAAGCGTCTGTCATGCTGGGTGAAGCGCTGAAGCACCTGAAGTTGGCTAAACTGACCGTTGATAGCAAGTTCACCGGTGAAAGTTTACCAACCTCACCGATGACACTGACGATTAGCGCTAATGGTGACTATGATGTGGCGCAAAAGCAGGCGCAACTCACCTTTGATACGTTGGATGTAAATCGTATGAAATGGCAAGGACAAGTGAATGCCAAACTCGCGAAGACGCCTAAAATCCGCTTCTCATTAGCCAGCGATGATGTCGACCTCGACCCCTTCTTGGTTTCGCAAGAGCCGAAACAACAAGAGAAGAAGAAAGCCGTTCCCGCAAAAACAAACGATCAATCACTGGTTGCTCAGAAAGCCGCCGAACCGGATCTCAGTGCTTTAGACGGGTTGGATGTGTCGGGCTCAGTGAAGATGAAGCATTTCAAAGCCGCGAATGCGAAGTTACAGAACGTTAAGGTAGATATCGCGGTTCAACAGGGTAAGGCACTGCTAAAAAGCTTCGATGCCGATTTATACGATGGTCACATCAATGCCAAAGCAACATTAGATGGTAATGACTTACCCGCGACCTACCAAGCCAGTGGCAAAATTGAACACGTTGCTGCTTTACCGTTACTTAATGATCTCACCGAGAAGCAGTGGTTAGCGGGTAACATGAATGCCGACTTTACTCTTGAGGGGGCAGGACTCACCCCTGAGATACTTAAGAAAAACCTAGAAGGGACGTTAGCGATGACGTTTACTGATGGGGCAATTAACGGTATTAACGTTGCACAAATGATTCGTACGACTTACGCACGAATTAAAGGGAAGAAAGTGAAAGATGATGCCCCGCAAAAGACCGACTTTAGCTCACTTAAGGCGAAGGTGACGTTGGATCAAGGTGTGGCAAATGTCACCAACGTCTATCTGCAATCTCCTTTACTGCGCATTCAAGGGCAGGGCGATGCCAACTACATCAATGAAACGATGGATATGTTAGTACGCACGTCCTTAGTCAAAAGCTTAAAAGGACAAGGTGGTAAGGATATTGATGAGTTACGAGACGTCACCATTCCATTAAATATTCATGGTAAGTGGGCCGATCCAAAATTTAAGTTAGTATTTGATGATGTCTTGAAGCAAAAAGCTCACAAAGAATTGGATCGTGGCTTGGAAAAACTGAATGGCAAAATTAAAGACGAGAAAACGAAGAAAGCCGTCGATGGATTGATTAAAGGTTTATTCCACTAACGCGTATATAACGTTTGATGAAAAAAAGCTCTAGGGGCAAATACTAACTCTAGAGCTTTTTTATTTCGGTAGTATTACCAATCAACGCCTTTAAGCGCTTTGATACCAGAATCAAAAGCATGCTTGGTGTTTTTAACTTCCGATACGGTATCTGCAAGCTCTATTAAGCGGCGGTGTGCGCCTCGCCCGGTGATAATCACAGATTGCATTGGCGGGCGCTGTTGTAGCGCGTCGATCACCTCATCGAGATCAATGTAGCCAAAGTTAATCATATAGGTGATTTCATCAAACAGCAGGACGTGTAATGAGGGATCTTGCAGCATGCGCAAACATTCTTTCCACACCGCTTGCGCTGCGTCGGTATCGGTTTGTTTGTTTTGCGTTTCCCATGTAAAGCCTGTCGCCATTACTTGAAACTCAACGCCAAGCTTTTCTAACACATTACGTTCGCCATTATCCCAAGTGCCTTTGATAAATTGTGCGACTGCACATTTCTGTCCATGCCCAATGGCTCGCGTAATGGTGCCAAATCCTGAGGTCGACTTACCTTTACCATTACCCGTAATAACCAGTAATAATCCTTTTTCTTCTTGAGCGGACGCGATTTTTGCATCGACATTCGCTTTGACTTTTTGTTGTCGTGCTTGATGTCGCTTTTGATCTGACATGATTAACCCTATTGCTGTCGCGATGAACGATGGTGATTATCATACGATAATGCGTGATCACTGAATACGACAAACTTGATAATATCGTACCGTTGCAAAGCAGCACATTATGCGACAGAGTGTATAGGTTCCATTAGGCTAGGAGAAAGCGATGACGATTGAACCACCAGTAAAAGTACTCATGGTTTGCATGGGCAATATCTGTCGTTCGCCAACAGCGCAAGCGGTGTTTCAATACCAAGCGCAAAGACTCGGCATCAACATCGATATCGATTCTGCAGGCACACTTGGTTTTCATGAGGGAGAAAAACCGGATCGGCGAGCGAGAGCGGCCGGTGAGCAACGCGGTTACTCTTTTGAGCACATGCGCTCACGACCCGTTGTTCCGCCAGACTTTGCCCGCTTTGATTATATTTTTGCCGCCGATACACAAAATGTGGCGGATCTCACCGCCATGTGCCCGCCGCAGTACCGTTATAAAATTCAATTACTGTTAGCCGGCCTCGGCCTTGAAACGGATGAAATTCCAGATCCCTATTACGGTGGCAGCGACGGTTTTGATTATGTCCTTGATTTACTCGAGCAAGCAGCGCAATTACGTTTGCCAGCTATGCAAAAGACATGACAATGCGCATATTAGATGATTTGCCATGGCAGCGATGAGCTACCACTTAATATCACGTATTACTATTCAAATAATATTATCAAGAGGACTATTGGTTCCTGCAAAATGTTGTCCAATCACGTGTGTGTAGATCTGTGTGGTGGATACATCACTATGCCCCAATAGTTCTTGGACGGTTCGAATATCTCTGCCAGCCATTAGCAGATGGGTTGCAAACGAATGCCTGAAAGTATGGCAATTGACGCGTTTGGTTGGGATATTGGCTAAGTGAACGGCTTTTTTGAGGATTTTTCGCGGCACTGAGTCATGCAGATGATGGCGACAAAGTGCACCTGTTAAAGGGGGAAGGCTTAAATTGATTGAAGGAAATAAATACATCCAACTCAGTTGCCGAAATGCATTAGGATATTTTTTGCTTAAAGCGAAAGGGAGTGATGGGCCGCAGCCTTTATCATTATCTTGCTGTTGAATGAATTTTACTGCTTCAATTTGCTTGGCAATAAGGCTCTCCAGCTTTTGGCTAAGAATCGTCGTCCGATCTTTATTGCCCTTACCGCACCGAACAACTAGGCCGCCTTGTTCCACGTTTAAGTCTTGAATTCTAATTCTTAGACACTCACTGATTCTAAGGCCGCTACCATACAGCAATGCAAAAATAAGCCTATCTCGCTCACTCTCAATTTGGTCAATAATCGATTTAACCTCAGTCGCAGATAGTACCGACGGTAAACGTCGACCTTGCTTAGCATGCTGAAAACCAAGATCTCCAAGTGGTTGTTCAAGCACTTTATTATACAAAAATGCGAGCGCATTCAGAGCTGATTTCTGAGTGTTGATCGCGACATGTTGTTCGGTTGCCAGAAACGAAAGAAACGCTCTCACCTCATTTGCTCCCATCTGATTAGGATGCTTTAGGTTATTGAACCGGATGAAATAACGAATCCAATACAAGTAGGATTTTTCCGTTTTCATGCTGTAGCCCCGTACACGCACTCGCTTCTGAGGTGATTGATAAATGGACTGGAAGACATCGAGTGCTCCTTGTGGACACATTGCCTATCACTGTATAAATATACAGTTTATTTTTATGTTTGCCAGTTGCATGCCTGTTTTTATGATCTGAATATTGTTTTTTTGCTTGGTTTGTCATAGTAGTGTCAATGAAAGTGTATTAAGATCAATCATTAACCAATTTGTCAGCCAGAATAACGTGCTGTGGATAAATGATATAACGCGCATGCTCGAATTTGTATTTTGAGCCACTTTGGGATAAGTTTTAAAAGTGTATTTAAAACAGCCGTTTATAGGTAATTTTTAGAGCTATCATGTACAGCGCAAACGCGCATGCGCACTATTAAAATGTTATGCACCTGATCCCGATAAACAATATGGAGCTATGTTGGATAAGTCTATTGAAATAAAAAGAAAACATCATTTTATTTGGAGCCGTTATCTTAGAAGTTGGGCTAAAGATAAAGATGTATATTACCTGACTAAAAAAGGAAACATCTCTTTTGATAGCGTTGCGGGATTAGCATGCGAACGAGATTTTTACAAAATAAATTCATTAACAGAGATCGATATAAATTATATATTGCAATGGAGTAATGCTTCTACTTCGCCCTATTTAAAGAAATTGCATCATTCTTATCTATCGATGTTCGTTAATTTAACGTCACTATCTGAAAACGCCAGTAATGACTTTCCTAAAGATATTCACTTGAAAAAAGTGATCATGCATAATAGCCTAGAAAACCTCCATTCGTATTTTGAAAATGGAGTGGTAGATATTTTGCGTAATTTGACTGCTGGCAATGGTGGTATATTAAAAGATGATGATTCCATGCTTAAATTTTGTGCATACCTTGGGCATCAAATTTCTCGAACTAAGAGAATGAAAACAAAATCAATAGAGACAGTTTACAAACATACACCACCACAATATAAATTTTTAGCAGACCTTTTAGAAAAAAATTGGTGGTTTATAAGTTATATGCTGGGATTAAATATCGGAGTGAGTTTTTTTGAGTCTCGGTCGAAAGAAAACCATATTTACATAAAAAACAATACAACGATTCCTTTTATAACGGGTGATAATCCATGTGTAAATATTCATGAGTGTTTAGAAGGTAAAGATCCTTTAACTCCACCGGAAAAAGGTGATTTTTTCTTTCCTTTATCACCTAAATATGGGTATATGATTAATGAATCAGATAAATATAATTACTTATCGGAAAGTATTGACCCAGAAATGGTTAGACTGCTAAATCGTAAGATAGCTTTAAACAGGGAATATTATCTGTTCTCAAGTACAAGTGACTCGATTAGAGAAGCAACAAAAAAAGATGCATAACAAGGCGTTGCACGCGGACTCGATACAGTTGTCGCGGTTTTTGCAAAAAGAAAAAGCAGCAAAAACAACGCCAACTTACTCGCCGGTGAACGCGGCGTTATATTATTAAGGAAATTTATGTTCAATATGATACCAGAACGTTTTCCATTTAATTTATTAAGTTATAAATTAGATGAAATGATAATAAAAACTCGTTCTGACACTTTTAAGGATGTTTTTCTAAGAACTGAAGAGATTTATGATGAAGAATATCAGTATGCAAAGGAAATGCATTTATTAGAAGATTATTTAGAAAATTATAATGATCAATATGCAATGAAAATGGCTGAGTTAGATCATTTTTTTTATAGAGTAAATAGGGTTTCCATGGTTCTTAGTCTATATTCTTTTTTAGAAAGCTCATTGATGGAAATTTGTAATCAAAAAAAAGATGAATGCCAAATTAAAATATCAGTAACGCAGCTTGCAGGTAATGGTGTAAATAGGTGTAAAAATTATCTGGAAATTTTCAATATTATAAATTTCAACGAACATAACATTAAAAAATATTGGGATAAAATTCCGACATTTAATCTGGTCAGGAATGCTCTCGCTCACGCTGAGGGTGATATTGAAACTTTTAATAAATTGAAAGAAAGCACAGTAGAAGGAACCCCTGGATTATCTATCGAAGACGGAAGTATATTAATGATTAGTCGTCAATATGTTATTGAACATATTGAAATTGTCAGAGGTTTTCTATTGGAATTATGCAAAAAATAATATAACAAGACGAAGCAATTGACAAAATACATGTCACGAATTTTGCTGCGCAAAATATAGTGCCAAGTATCTTGCAATTGTTCTTGGCGTTAGATTTAGGAAAGGACTGTGAAATTAAGCAAGATAATAAATGATCGTAGTTGTGGTTATTTTAAAGTTAGATGTACGAACATTTATGATGCTTCGTTAGATAAGCTAATGGAGTACTTCAATCTTGCTCCTATACCAGAATATCTTGAAGAGTGTG
>JBQGON010000089.1:0-14532 GCA_052087065.1 Vibrio sp.
AAAGCCTCCGCTAACAAAGCAGCCACCATGAAAGTAGACGGTAATTGGTAACGATTCTTCATGAGTCGGCTTATACACTTTCACCAGAACGCCATTTAGTACATCTGTGAATTCGCTGGCAACGGTAGGGCTCTGACCAGCCAAAACAACACTACCCACATAACCCGCACGGCGATCCTCAATAGATTGTTGCGCGGGGCATGGTCGACCGCTCGCTTGGAACTCGTCCACGAGGTCTTTAATACCGGCCTCAAGATGATGATTCATTGCTCTACTCTCCATAGATATGACCAAGCGATCCTACACCTCACAGAAAAATCTGTATATAAAAACAGTATCACTATGGGATAGACATCAACTGTAATTGTGCGTAAATCATTACTCCATTGGCCCGTCATAGTTCTCTGATGAGTCGCAGAAACGATCCTGCTCGATAACACACGGACCTTTATGAACTCCAATACTGAGACTGTTCGATGTATTCTCACTATAAGGTCAACAAGCTATTTCTATGGTGTGATAGCTTGATGAAAACTTAGTGTTCCTCAATCACGTTCAACACGTTTTGTAATACATCATTCGCATTATTGGCAATCTCACTACCACAGCAGTCTTGCACAATAGTAATAAATTCAGACAGCAGATGAGCCGTCATTCCATTATTTAAACTAATAAAATAATGCATATGCAATTGACTATTGACGCCTTGCATCATCGATAATGCAGAAAGAGTAGCAAGTTCACGTTGCTTCCAACTAAGAACATCATCCTCAAAGATGTCACAAAAAAGGTGTGCTTTAAGATAGGCATCAATAGCCGGAGCAAATTCATACAATGGGCCCTTAACTACTTCGCCAACAAGCTTGGTTTGATTTTTTGTACCAACAATTACGCTTTTTTCAACAACAGGACTGACCGTCGATGCATTGCCTTGCACATCATTGATGCCTTGCGCTTTACGTTCTGCGACGATAGTCATCAATGTATTCAGTGCGTTTAAACTTCTTGGAAAACCACAGTACGCGTACATCTGTACGAGCACCGACTTAATTTCATTCACTGTTAATCCCAAATCCAGCCCATTGTTCAATCTCATTCGTAGATTCTCAATATCGCCGTTTGCTGCAAAAGCGGCAATTGGGATGATCGCCTTTTCAGTTTGATTAAATTGTTCTCGCATACTTACTCCGATAGTCATGTGAATTCATCTCTAAAATTCAATCACTATCAATCTAACGCGTCGCTCCTCCTTCCGTTAACCCAATCATTTTTATTCCTTGCCTATTTTTCCAAAAACACCACGTTCAAGACTGAATTGGAACATCTCATCTGAATGATAGGACGACACAAATCAAATTAACCAACTGATATTTAATGAAATATTAAGAATAATTTCAGTATCAATCGTTAAGTACGCAAAGAAGCGCTTTAAGAATGTCGCCTTGTACTGTTTACCTAATAGTCTTTTCCGGCACGAAAAGTCCTGTTATAAATACAATTAAGGATAAGCTTGGCTTTATCTCTATCATCGCGGAGCCGTTATGAATGATTCTAATCATGTGTCTAGAAAATTGTCGCAACAAATTGAAAAATGGACCAATGGGAAAAACCGCTATGAAACAGATATTCCAGGGCTAAAACTGAGTTATTGGGATAATCCAACACCTCCCAAAAGCTACACTCACAAACCGAGCATTTGTCTCATTGCTCAGGGGCAAAAACAGGTTCTACTTGGCGATGACCGTTACACGTATGACTCTAACCACTTTTTGATTTCATCGGTCAATCTTCCGGTTATCGCGAATATCACGAAAGCCAGCCGAACTGAGCCATATTTGGGGATCATTTTAGACATTGATTTACACGAAGTTGCACAGTTAATCGTCGATGGTGAATGCCAATTTGAGCAGTATAAAGACACGCAGAAAGGTCTTGCGGTAGGGGCACTTTCAACCTCATTATTGGATGCTTTCGTTCGCCTCTTATCGCTATTGGAGGAACCGGACAGCATTCACATTCTCGCTCCAGTAATAAAACGAGAAATTTTTTATCGCCTTCTAGTCAGCGACCAAGGACTCCTTCTTAGTCAGATAGTAACCAAGGGTAGTCACAGCTATCAAATCTCAAAGGCTATCTATTGGCTGAAGAACAACTTCATTCAACCCTTGAGTATTAACGATCTAGCCGCCTATAGTGGCATGAGTAAATCGTCTTTTTATACGCATTTTCGCTCGATAACATCCATGACACCACTGCAATTTCAAAAGCAGCTCCGCTTAAGTGAAGCCAGAAGACTGATGTTAACTGAAAATCTTGATGCAATGTCGACAACATTTAAAGTCGGTTACGAAAGCCCGTCACAATTTAGCCGCGAATACAGCAGACTGTTTGGCGCTCCGCCCATGACCGATATCAAAGCGTTACGCGAAACTAATAGGATATAAACATTGAGCTTAGCCACAATGCAGAGCAACGCAAAGCCCAATGAGCAAGAGCATTGGCTCCCCCATAGCATCTACCTTCTTCACTCAATAGACCTGCTCACTTTAGGGCCCATGAACCTCCACGACAGCACAGGCCCTACAGACAATCGAACAGCAAAAAATCCAATATCACTTGGACGTTTACTGAGTAATTTGCTCAAGGACTTCTTGATGAAGCGACGCTCTATCGCGATCAGCGGCTTCTTGGCAAACAAAGGCGGCATCCTCCTCTGCCAAAATTTTAATCGCTTGAGGCTTACAATCTTGCAGAAAACTAAAGTGTGAGGCCCCCTGAATCTCATGGTAAGTAAGAGACTTGAGGTTGGTTTTTATGTACGGAGTAATTTGTAATTTGGGCGGAATGGTTTTATCAAATTCACCGCCAATAATGAGCGTCTTAGCGGACAAATTCGCCAGTGATTGGGGCAATATCGCTGGCACATAACCCGGCGCAATCGCAATGGCTTTGGTGACGCGCTTATCTCGATAATCACCCGCGATCATCAGGCGATCGTGTTGCGAAAGACCATCGAATACATCGTGAAAATAATGACATGAGCGATCACTGTGTTGGCGGCAATATGCTTGATATCGAGTAATATCCAATCGAGCACCCGCTAAGGCTAAGGCGGTATAGCCGCCTAAAGAATGACCGATAACCGTGATGTGATTTTTATCTATATACTGGCCGTAATCACTGGCCAGTACCTTATCGAGAAGAAACGACACATCTCGTGGTTGCTCCCACATTCTTATGATACTTTCAGGCGTCGCTTGACCGGTGGTGTATCCAGGATGATTGGCAGACACCACCACCGCCCCTTGCTCAGCCAGTTTACTTCCTAGCCATGAAAGGTTCTTCCAATTGCCCGATGTGCCATGCGCGAGAACATATAACGGCAAGTGCTCACCATGGGGCGTGGCTGAGTCCACCGCCTTGAAGCCATAGAAAGCAACATTTTCAGCCACGGTACTTTCTTTCTCCGTGGACGCGGTGGGAAAAAGAATTCTCGTCTCGAGATCTCTGTGGCGTATAGGATCCTGATAATGCGTATCAACCATACCGATGGCCGCCATACTGGCCGAGCTCACACACCATAGTGCGCCTAATAATAACTTTCTATTCATAATGTTATCCATTAATTGGCGAGTTGTGTATGTAACGAAAAGACATGAATCAGGTAACTCGCAATTTGATTCCCAATATGTTTTTGAAACTCAACACGATCAAACCCTTTAGGATCCTTGGCAATGACGCCAAGCTTTGCTTTTACCGCATCAGGGTAAGCGGTGAGAAATGAATAGTGCCCCGCATTCTCAATGACGTGATAAGTCAGCAGACCCGTCTTCTCTAACCCCTTTTCTATGACCCTAGCATTATACTGCTCGGTTAATTCCTCATCTTGGCCCGCAACCAACAATAACGTTGGTATCTTCACCTGATCAAAAGCGTGTTTTGCTAAAAATAATGCTCCTATAGGAGCCATCAGGACCTGAGCTTTTACTCTGCTATCTTTTGCAGTAATCGTGGTGCTTGGGTTAAGGCTGCCATTGTGTACCGCGGCACAATACGGATCGTTGAGTTTGGGAAAGTGATGGCATAGATCCACTAAAGATTTAGTCTTCGCGATAGCGCCTGAAACCACAAGCGATGTATAGCCGCCAACTGAATGTCCGAGTACCGCGATTTTGGCTACGTCAACATGCACATGCAAATTCGGTATTGCCAATACTTTGTCGATTGCGGCAGATATATTCTTAGGCCTGTTGATATAATTTTCAATTTGACCGGCTATGGTATTGTCTAAATAGTTATTATGAGGATGCGAAGGCAGTGCAACAATAAAACCACGACGAACCAAAGCGAGGGCGATATCTTTATAAGATAAACCACTACCTCCAGAACCATGTGATAAAACCACCAATGGAAAGCGTCCTTCTTTTATTGCACCATTCATAGCAAGCGATAACGTTATCGGCCCAAAACGAATCGGTGTTGGCTTAGCACTCGTTGGATATAATACCCCTATCGGAAAATCATCCGTCGCCCCCTGAGTGACTTTGAGAAAGCCAATATCATGAGCCTGTGATGAAAACGTCATAATCATCAGCAAAGCGAGTATAACTCTACAACACGTCACAGTATCCATCCTTATATAGATTGCGGCTTTTATGCCTTGCCCAACATACGTATCATTGGCCGACATATCCGCGCAGTAACATTCATATCAAATTTGATGGCGCTCTGAACTGGCGCTATTCATCATGTTCTTGGACTATCGTTACCCAATCTGAACGCCATTCTGGAGCTGGCATTGGATCAGGCCAAAATTCTTTTTGTTTACAAATAAGGCCATTCGCTACGGTATGGAACGTAATCGCCCGAGCCTTTTGAATACCATCAGTAATAGACACATCGGTTACGACGCGATCTTCATCACTCATCACCGAATGAATAGTGAATCTCCAATATCCGTTAGCTGGATAGTGTGTGTTAATCGCAATAAAGTGTTCACGTCCGACAATTAATTCTCCAGATTGAGGCCAAAAACATGAAAAATTGGGGCTGAGCCATTCACTTGCTCGCGTAAAATCATTCGAATTCATCGCCTCCCAAAAGGCCAAAACAATGTCTTTGTTATTCATAAGCGTCCCTAAAAAGCGAAAAGTGCTCGCGAATTCTCGTACATGAGGTCTCCTGTATCGACACTGTCTGACAACAGTTCATCATCACGCTAAACCACATCTAATGACTCAAAAGGCGCACTCGGTAATATGACTTCAATGTCATCACCTTCAGAGACCTCCCCCCCGAACACAACAATCGCCATTACACCTGCTTTGCGTACCACTTTGCCTGTGTCATCTCGGGCTAATAACTGAGACAACAAGCCTTTCTGATGATGTTCAATTTGCGGACAGGGATTGCGCAAACCGGTAATCGATATTTGTGCTCCACTGGGAAACTGCAATATCGTACCTTTGGGTAAGGACAATACATCGATACCACGGGTCGTGATATTTTCTCCAAGCTCTGCCGGAGCGATATGGAAGCCCTTGTCACTAAGCTCTTGTAAAAGCTCATAATGAATAAGGTGAACTTGCCTAAGATTGGGTTGCGTAGGATCCGCCTTTACGCGAGAGCGATGCTGCACGGTTTTCCCTCGGTGTGCATCACCTAACACGCCTTCCCCAGCAATTAACGTAATCGACGGAACGCCCGATTTAGAAAAAAGATGACTCTCATGTCGACTCACAGAGATAACTGTTGCCATGATTCCTCCTTGAATACATCCAATATTTTATTCCGTGATACCCCGTAACCATACCGCGATAAGTTCAATAACGTAATGAAAAAATGGGTTTCACAATCCAATCAATGATCATGGATATACGACGTTGAAATGCTCTAACACCAGAGACATCTCTTGTGACGGTTGAATGCCCAACTCCTCACATTCTTGACTAAAGAAAGCCCAATGAGCCTCCCGCCACCACTCTAACGATTTATCTCCCTCACCTTCTTCGGCCGCAAACTCTGCTGTCACATCACGATAGAGACACGTGCTGACCGAAATAATCTCAACGATACACACAGGCGTCCCTTTCCAGTCCGTGACCACATGCAGATCGCCAACTTGAGGACGGGTTTCCCCAGCGTGGCTATACCAATATTCAAGACTGCACGATGCACGCTTTTCTCCGCGCGCAATCAGATCCGCACACACATTGGCGTTGTACTCATCCGCACAAAAATAGCCCGCACTAAAAGATTGGTACTTTTGCGCAGTATCGGCTGGCAACGTACTTAAATAGTGTTGTAAATACTGCTCACTTCTTTCATCCATTGTTTTCTCTAATACTCCGATAAAATTCAATCTATTATGTTCAGTTAGCGGATTTTAAATGGCAAAGTAACGATGTTAAAGTCTTCCTCATCCGTTGGGGCAACAAAGTATTGCGTCACCTGTTCAAACATCGCCTCTGTATCCGTTGCGGCTCTATGTGGCTGCTCGATCCGCCGCTGCGCAATGTGACGCAAACACACCGCATTGGGCTGATCGAGGTAAATGAGCTCATGGGGCGCATTAATCTCAGAAACAATACCTTTAAACCACCTGCGTTGTTCGAGCGTATTAGCAGGGAAGTCCATCACCACATCCACGCCAGACATCAGGATCGACTGAGTCAGGGCTTTCATACGTGGCTTGAGGCGAGAAGCAAACGTCACATAGTCTTCCAAGGTTTTGATACTATCCGGATAAAGAGACGACAGCCATTCATCTTCTGAAAGAATCACCGCACGGCGCTGTCTACCCACTTCTTGAGCCTGAGTCGTTTTCCCTGCCCCCATTTTTCCGCAGAAAAACGTCAGTGTTCCTATGTGCATTCTCCACCCCATATTGCTTGTTCAATTATCGACTGACCGACAGAATGTAATCTACCTATCTCGATACCAAACAACGCCTTACCACACCCATTGTCTATTGAAGCCCCATGTGCCATGTAAGCTCACGATCCGCTATTTTTCGTTGGCATACTCATCTGCTAACTGTTTTTTTTGCTGTTGTTTCACGTCATCCCAAGGAATACCATTCTCAATAGCACCGACGCGCTCTTCATACTTACGACAGGCACGGGCAATGATGCTATCCAACGTTACCCCAGCCTCTTTTTCAAGAGATAAAATGGCGTTGAAATAATCCCAAAGTACATCGCCAAGTTCATCTTCAAGATAACAACGCCGATGTTTGGGGATTTCCTCGACAACCTCATCGACTTCATTTTTAATTTCTGTCAAATAGAGTTGCGAGCCAGAATACCAAGGGTTGCTATTATCAAACTCTGACTTACGCTTAGCGATTTGAAACAATTTATCAATATGTTGCATTTTAACTCCACGACATTACATAGGTTACGCACTGACTTGTTTTTTAAGAAAATAACTGGTGTGGTTAGGCGGCATATCGTCCAGCTCACCATAGATGACATACCCTTGTTTTTGATAGAACGCTAACGCTTGGAAGGAGGTCGTTTCTAAACGGTAACGCGTAATACCTTGAGCACACGCATAGCCTTCCAAGTGGCTTAACAATCTCGAACCGAATCCGCGCGAACGTATCTCTGCCGACACCCATAAGCCTTCCACATACAGCCAGCCCCATTTTATTTCCCCAAGAATACCGCCTACGGTCTGGTTATTCTCATCCTTAACAAAAGCGGACACTTTTTCGCGATGCACAACGCCAGTGATGCCCTCATTAAACCCATTTAGGCCGGCTTTCAGCACTTCAAAATCATCGTCACTCGGTTGAGTCACCGTTGTTATTTTCATTAGCTCACTTCTTTTTGTAAACCTAGTAACTATCGCGAGAGCCAGTTTTCTTCAAGGCTAAATTCATGCCTATCAAGATCAATTTTCCCCTTCACTCCCAGCGGGGTGACTAGCATCGGGTGTGTGTGGCAACTATCAAAACCATAGAGTATCGGCACTGGTTGACCATTGAGAACTTCTAATAAAACATCTAACGGTGTCCGCTCAGTGCCTTTATCATCGAATAATTCGTGCTTACCCAGCACTACTGCACCGACTTTATCAAACACACCACACGCCAATAAATGAGCAAAAGAACGTTCCACCGTTTCAATACTTTTTAGAGAATCTTCAATCAGCAAAATATCACCGTGTTGAATCTTTGGCATATATTGACTTCCCCAAATCCCAGCAAGCGTGTTGAGGTTTCCGCCAATGATGCGCCCTTGAACGCTTCCCTGACCAATAAACTGCCATTGGTTGGGATGGGTTGGCTTCGCTGAGTCTTGGGTATCCCAATTGTAGCGAATATCCGTCCACGCCTTTGGCATAGAATACACATAGCTATCTTTGGGGCTTGAAAGCATCTCAACGAACGATGCAAATGTTTCATCAACCAAAGGGGGGAACTCACCAAAAGATGCCACCAACGCGGGCCCATAAAACGTAACCAGTTCAGTTTGCGCATAAATCCCCATCAGTAAAGCCGTGACATCCGAATAGCCGATGATGATTTTAGGATCGCGCCTTAACGCCTCATAATCGATATATGGCAGCAACGCATTACTATTTGAGCCTCCAATCGTGGACATGATGCAGCGAACGCTGGGATCTCGGGTAAGCTGGTTAAATTCCTCGGCTCGCTCTTGAATTGATCCAGAACGATAGTGATCAGATTTCCCCGTAAGGGAGCCGGCCACCAGCTCAAACCCTTTCATTTCTTAGTACGTTTTGGCACGCTGAAAACGCTTTTGGGCAAATACAGTTGCCGGAGAAGAAGGAGAGAAAAAACCAATTTTACTCCCTTGACGCAAAGCTTGTGGATACAACACTTAATATCACCTCCATGATTAAATTAAGCACAATAATCTCTCTAAACCGAATACTTAATTCACATCCATCCTCAGAGACACATGAGGTCAATGAGAGAATGGACACAGACGCCCAATGGGCATCCACGACTTCCTATCTCGCCCGTTTAAGGATGCTCCAGAAAAATTCCTTTTTCTCCTCTCAATCACTGAGGTCACCCATGAAACAGTATGGATAATACTAACATAACCTTCTGAAATAACTAGCTTGATAGGGGTCATGGTTCATAAAGAAATGCAATGAAATGCACACGCTTTTTGTGAAAAATAAACAAGAAAATGGCCTCTGCTTTAGAGGCCATGTCCACGAATATCTAACACCGTCGAGTCAAGCGTTACCCTTTCACCCCACCTGAGGTTAATCCGCCCACCAGCCAACGCTGGGCAAGTAGGAAAACAGCAGTAATGGGCACCGCTGACAGAACAGCGGCCGCTGCAAAGTCTCCCCATAAATAATTTTGTGGATACAAATACTGTTGCATCCCAACAGCAAGCGTGTATTTATCAATATCGGAAAGTAATAGGGATGCCACAGGCACTTCACCGATAATACTAATAAACGCGAGAATAAACACCACCGCTAATATAGGCACAGACAAAGGCAATAGCACCAGTCGAAATGCTTGCCATGGTGTCGCCCCATCAAGTGCTGCCGCTTCTTCCAACGAGTTATCAATCGTTTCAAAATAGCCTTTGATCGTCCACACATGCAACGCAATTCCACCCAAGTAGGAAAAAATCAAACCACCGTGCGTATTCAAACCTAGAAAGGGAATATACTGCCCGAGTTTATCGAATAACGCATACATCGCGACCAGTGCCAATACCGCTGGGAACATCTGAAAAATCATCATCGCTTTTAGAATCGTATTTTTTCCAGAAAATCTCATTCGAGCAAAAGCGTAAGCTGACGTCGTAGATAAAGCAACAATCAAAACCGATGAAATCCCCGCTATCTTCACTGAGTTCCATAACCAAGTCAGAACAGGAAATGGCGGAGGAGTAACCGAACCATCAGCGTTCGTCACTGATAAACCTAACGCTAACTTCCAATGTTCAAGAGAGGGATGTTCGGGAATCAAACTCCCCGTGGCAAAGTTTCCTTCTCGAAAGGAAATGGCCACTACCATTAACAACGGGAATATGATCATCGACAGGAATATCCACAACGCAACGTGAGTAAACCAAAGACGGTATTTTAAGTTTTTACCTTGTACCATTGCCATGATGTGGCTCCCTAGTCCTGTTTAAGTTTTACAAAGCGTAAGTTAATCAATGCCAATGTACCCACCAATAAGAAAATCAAAGTCGCAATCGCGCTAGCAAGCCCAAAGTCTTGGCCTCCACTGCCCTCGAACGCAACCCGGTAAGTATAGCTGACGAGTAAATCCGTATACCCTGCAGGCTCAGTGGTTCCGATCATATTGGGACCGCCCGATGTCAGCAGGTAAATAATCACAAAGTTATTGAAATTAAAAGCAAAGCTCGCAATAAGTAACGGAGTTAACGGTTTGATCATCAGCGGAACGGTGATTTTGATAAAATTTTGTATGGGCCCGGCACCATCAATAACAGAAGCTTCATATAAATCATCAGGAATCGCTTTTAGTAACCCCATACAAAGAATCATCATATAAGGAAAACCTAACCAAGTATTGACAATAATGACCATCGACTTCGCGAGTAACGGGTCGGAAAACCAATCAGGGCTAATCCCAAATAGCGCATTTAATACCATGTTGATCTCGCCAAAACTTTGGTTAAATAGTCCTCTAAAGATCAAAATAGAAATAAACGCGGGCACAGCGTAAGGTAAAATCAACAACACTCGATAGACTGAGCGACCTTTAAGGTGCTCCCATTGCACTACACTTGCTAGCACTAACCCAATAACCAAAGTCAATGCAACAGTGATTCCTGAAAACATCACAGTCCAAAGAAAAATGCTGGCAAACGGCTGCTTAATCCCTTCATCTTCCCAAACTCTCTTAAAGTTCGTTGCCCCCACATTGACGATGAATCCTGGCGAGATGGTATGACCAACAAAAGCTCCATTTTTATCGACGGGCTGATAATAACCCAACTCCATATTCGGTTTTAAGACAGAGCCTGTCTGATTATTCATAAGGGTTTTATTGTCAGGCTGTAACGTGTACAGCGGCATCACCGCTGCAAAGCGCCTTAACCCGCTCATACGAATGACCGTTCCATCCTGCATACGTAAATTCATCATCCCTAATATGCTACGATGAGTGATGATGGCTTTAATGGTTTGTTTTTGCTTGCCCGTAAATGACGTAATCGGCGTCAATGCCATTTCTGTCTTACTTACGTTGTCGAAATGAAAGACTTTGGTCGCCAGCTGATGAACGCCATCGTGGATAACAATTTGATATCCGGTATCGGACCGGTAAAGATCGAACTTATAGCTGTCACCACTTTGAAAGGTTTTAGCCTGCAATACCGCTTGGGCACGCTCCAAAGACAGTTGATTCTTGGCGCTATAATTGGTCACAGACAAACCAATCGTATACACCAAAGGAAAAAGGATAAATAAAATGATTCCAGCGATACCGGGATAAATATACCGATGGGCATACGTTTTCTTGCTACCGAAAATATACAGTGCTAATGACGTGATAACGATAGTCAGAAGAGCAAAAGCAACCTCACCTCGGTAATACATTTGAATTGAGGCGTAACCATTTAACGTACCAATTGTGACCAGTATAAGCCATTTGAGTAGCACTTTTTGACGCGGTGAGAGCCTCATCCAAGAGGCGTTATCTGGATTTTTATCTAACGGCATAAGAAAACCTACTGGCAAATATCATAAATTAAGGTGCAAATGCATCTTATGATAAAAATAGAGAGGCGAACGTTGCTTAACATGTTCACAGGTCGTCAATCAAGCCGACAGCACCGTAACACCTCAATGTTAATCAATTACTTAGTCATCTGTTTCTTTGCATCAGCAAGCGCCGCGTCGACAGTCTGACGTCCATCAACGATATTAATAATGGCATTTTTCACGGAACTCCAGAATGCATTCATCTGAGGGATATTTGGCATCACTTCCCCATTCATCGCATTGCTCATTGTTGCGGCAATACGCGAATCACTCGCCAACGATTTTTGGTACGATTTTAGCGGTACAGCGCCAAGAGGTTTATCGGCATTAACTGTCGCTAGACCCTCATCCGTAAGTAGATAGTGTTCAAGAAACTCAACCGCGAGATCTTTGTTTGGTGAAGCTGTACTAATACCGGCGGAAAGTACACCGACAAAAGGCTTAGACGTTTTACCATTAAATTTAGGGAGTAATGTAACACCATAGTTGATACCGGATTTTTCAATGTTACCCCATGACCAAGGCCCATTAATGGTCATCGCTGTATGGCCTTTATTAAACTCAGATTCCGATACGGAATAATCCATATCAGCAGAAATGACGCCATTATCAATCAATCCTTTTACAAAGCTCATCGCTTGTTTGACACCTTTTTTATCTACGCCAGTGTCTTTGATATCGTATCCTTTCCCGTTGGTATATTTAAATGCATAACCACCATCCGCAGCCATAAGAGGCCAAGTGAAATAGGGTTCTTTTAGATTCCACATAATGGCAGACTTGCCCTGTTTTTTTAGTTTTGCATCAATGGCCGCAATATCTTCCCAATTTTTCGGAGGAACCGGTACTAAGTCTTTGTTATAAATTAAAGACAAAGCTTCAATCGCTACTGGGTAGCCAATATACTTGCCTTTGTATGAGACCGCATTCCATGCAAATTTGACCATGCTATCTTTCATGGCTTTCGAAGGATGAACTTCAGCAAGCAATCCCGCTTCGGCATATCCGCCAAAACGGTCATGTGCCCAGAAAACAATGTCCGGACCATCACCCGTAGCGGCGGTTTGTGGAAACTTATCTTGCAAGCCATCGGGATGGGCTACCGTCACTTTAATACCGGTATCTTCTTCAAACCTCTTACCTACTTTTGCTAGGCCATCGTAGCCTTTGTCTCCATTGATCCAAATCGTTAACTGGCCTTCTTGAATCGTGGCACTCGCACTATCATTGACGCCTAACGAACCGACTGCAGCGATAGTACATAAAGCCACTGTACTCATTGTATTCTTCATGTTTCTGTCCTTTTAAAATATGGCATAGGGTAGGTAAAAGCTGGAACTCAACATAACTGGCTACATCATGGCGTATTCATGTTCGTCGGACATCCCCCCAACTGCTACGCCCCACTCACTGAAGAAAGGTTTCGTGATCCCTATCTAGTTTACAAAGAGACTTGGCTCACAAAAAAAACGCAAGTTAGACTTTCTTCACTCTTTATCTCCTTGTTTCTTTGACGCATATCGATATTCATCATTTAACTCCTCACCTCCCTCATCCTTTTCTACTCCCCCCATAATTAGTCGATTCAGGAGGATGTCTTCGATACGGATCGCATTCAAACTGCTTACCTCAATATACTATTGAGCTATTCAACATACTCCTACGCATTACGGATTTTGCTAGCTTAATAGTTACAAATGTCACATTAAGTACGGCTAACAATCGTTGCCCGCGCTGACGTAGGCCAGGTACGATAAGAACACTATTGATTCGAGGACGAGCTACATGGCGAGTGTCACGTTAAAAAATGTATGCAAAGCATATGGTGATGTGAAAATATCCAAAGATATTAACCTAGAAATCCAAGAAGGTGAGTTTGTGGTTTTCGTAGGCCCATCAGGCTGCGGGAAATCGACTCTTTTACGTTGTATTGCCGGTTTAGAAGACATCACATCCGGCGATCTCTACATTGGTGCAGAGCGAATGAACGACATCGAACCATCAAAACGCGGTGTTGGTATGGTCTTTCAATCCTACGCCCTTTATCCCCACTTGAACCTCTACGACAACATGTCATTCGGCTTAAAACTGTCAAAAACAAACAAACGTGAAATAGACGCACGCGTGCATCGGGCAGCAGAGATCTTACAACTGCGTCACTTACTGGATCGCCAACCGAAAGCACTGTCTGGTGGTCAACGACAACGCGTCGCGATCGGTCGTACCTTGGTTTCTCAACCCAACGTGTTCCTACTTGATGAGCCACTATCTAATCTCGATGCGTCACTCCGAGTGAACATGCGCAGTGAAATTACCAAACTACAACGCCAGCTTGGTTGCACCATGATTTACGTCACTCATGATCAAGTAGAAGCCATGACCATGGCTGACAAAATTGTCGTTCTCAACCAAGGTATAGTGGCGCAAGTAGGCAAGCCTCTAGAACTCTACCACTATCCAAAGAATCGTTTCGTTGCTGGGTTTATTGGTTCGCCGAAGATGAATTTTATCAGTGTTGTGATTCAAGATGTGCACCCTGAACAAGTCAAGGTTCAAATAACCAACGGCGCTGCATTTTGGATTCCAGTAGACGGAAGCAACGTGAAAAAAGGCGACCGCATGTCTCTTGGTATTCGCCCCGAACACTTATTAAGAGACGATCAAACGAATGCACTCATTCAAGGGGATGTACAGATCGTTGAAAAGTTAGGTAATGAAACTCAAGTATATCTTCACCTTGATTGCGCGGATGCGGATGTCATTTATCGCGCTCAGGATACTCTACCGATTGAC
>JBQGON010000090.1:0-14224 GCA_052087065.1 Vibrio sp.
GATTATCATCAACGAGTGCCCACACAGATTGATAGGTTTAAATTGTTAAAGAGCTATCTTTCCTAGTAACTTGGTTACTGCGAAAGAGGCGGCTATTTTATAGATTTTAAAGTTTGTGTCAAACACTTTTTTAAACTCTTTTTTAAGCCTCTCAACTGGGCTAACTTTCGCTTAACGCTTGTCAGCGCCTGCCCTGTCGATGGATGTGCATTATAGAGATCTTCATCACGACCGCAAGGTCTTTTTTCATAAAATTGCAATAATAATGGTTAAGTGCTTCATTTTCACCCAAACCCTTATTTATCCATATTTAAGCAGAGGAAGAACACAAGTTATCCACAGACTTATCCCATCAAAGTTAAAAAATAGCGATAAATAGAATAAGAAAAGCTGCCAAAACGGCAGCTTTTTAAGTTGAACACTATTTGAATACCAGAACTCAGTGATTAACTATCGTCATGAAGACCACATTCTCGTTTTAGACCAAAGAAACGCGTCTCTTCCTCTAACATACCCGGCTCCCATTTCTGGGTCGTATGAATATCGCCAACAGAAAGATAGCCTTGTTCCCATAGAGGATGATAGTTAAGTCCATGCTCTTTTAAGTAATAGTGCACATCTTTATTACTCCAATCGACAATCGGAAGAAACTTAAACACGCCATTCTGGATCGCGAGGATGGGTAGTCCAGCACGAGACCGCGATTGTTCACGGCGTAAACCTGAAAACCATGTACTGACTTGCAGCTCTTCTAGGGCTCGGTGCATTGGTTCTACTTTATTGATGCGATTGTAGCGTTCTAGACCTTCAACGCCCTGCTCCCACAATTTTCCATAACGGGCCTCTTGCCATGCGGGCGAAAGTTCCCCTCTATATATATGTAGGTTCAAATCGAGCTGCTGTGTCAATTCATCAATAAAGCGATAGGTTTCTGGGAATAGATATCCTGTATCAGTGAGAATCACTGGCGTATCGTTTTTTTCTGTCACGACTAAATGCAACATAACCGCAGCTTGGATGCCGAAACTCGATGTCAATGCATGCGTGCCCGGTAAATGCTCTAGCGACCACGCAACTCGCTGCTGCGCTGAAAGTGCTTCCAGCTCATTATTAATCTCAGCAAGACGCAAGCTTTGTTCCGCATTTGATAATGACAGTAGCTGATTTAATTCGGTCGCAGTAAAACGATGACTAAGCATGGAAATCCCTCTTAGAGACAATGACCTCTTCGATGATATTGGCTCGAATCATAAAGTCACCGAAGCCTTCGTCAGCATGACGCTCTTTTGACCAACGCGCGATAAGTACATCAAGCTCACTAAGGATGTCATCAACACTGATATTTTCACGATACATTTTCGGTACACGTGTTCCTTCACGGTTTCCACCTAAATGTAAGTTGTAGCGGCCTGGCGCTTTACCGACTAAACCAACTTCCGCCAGCATGGCACGAGCACATCCATTAGGACACCCAGTTACTCTTAGTATAATGGTATCGGAGCTAGGTAATTGATGCTTTTGTAATAGTGCTTCTATTTGAGTAACAAAATCAGGTAAAAATCGTTCAGCTTCGGCCATCGCTAAAGGACACGTCGGCAGTGATACACATGCCATCGAATCTTTACGTTGTTCAGATACCTCATCATTAATGAGTCCGTGCTCGCGTGCCAAGCTATCGATCAACGCTTTTTGATCGGCAGGGACACGCGCAACAATCAGGTTTTGATTCGCCGTCATGCGAAAATCGCCTTGGTGTACTTTCGCAATTTCAGCTAACCCCGTTTTCAACGGTTTACCTGGATAATCTAACAACCGACCATTTTCAATGAACAGCGCCAGATGATGCAGACCATCAATGCCCTGTGACCAACCGATGCGATCTCCGCGCTCGGTAAACTGATACGGACGCACGGGTTGGAAAGAAACTTCCGCGCGGCGCTCTACTTCTTGTTTGAAAACATCGATACCAACGCGATCTAAGGTATATTTAGTTTTCGCATTTTTACGGTTGGAGCGGTTACCCCAATCACGTTGTGTCGACACAACGGCTTCCGCAATCGCGAGGGTGTCGTCTAAGGTAACAAAACCAAATTCATCGGCACGGCGTGGATAAGTCGAGGTATCACCGTGGGTCATCGCTAACCCTCCGCCAACTAAAACGTTAAAGCCTACCAGCTTGCCGTTCTCCGCTATGGCTACAAAGTTTAAATCGTTAGCATGAACATCCACATCATTATGGGGTGGGATCACCACGGTTGTTTTAAATTTTCGTGGCAAATAGTTAGAGCCTAGAATCGGCTCTTTATCCGTTTCTTCAACTTTTTCACCATCTAACCAAATCTCTGCATAAGCACGCGTTTTAGGTAATAGATGCTCACTGATTTTCTTCGCCCACTCGTACGCCTCCTGATGCAATTCAGACTGCATTGGGTTTGCGGTGCACAATACATTGCGGTTTACATCGCCCGCCGTCGCAATCGAGTCGATACCAATTTTATTGAGCATTTGGTGCATCGACTTAATGTGCGGTTTTAACACACCATGAAACTGGAACGTTTGACGTGTCGTGATACGAATACTGCCATACATGGTGTTTTCACCAGCAAAGTCATCAATCGCCAGCCATTGTTCGGGAGTAATGATCCCACCAGGCATCCGCGCTCGTAACATCACATTGTGTAACGGCTCTAATTTTTGCTTGGTACGTTCACCACGAATATCTCGGTCATCTTGCTGGTACATCCCGTGAAAGCGAATTAACTGAAAATTATCCGCGGTAAACCCGCCCGTGATCGGATCTTGTAAATCTTGTTTAATGGTGCCTCTTAAGAAATCACTCTCACCTTTTAGACGCTCATTATCTGAGAGTGGACCTAACTCTTCTCCGAGAACCGTTTGGACGACATTGTTATTGCTCATTAGTACACATCCCTTTGGTAACGTTTTGCTTTGCGTAATTCACTGACAAACTCTTCGGCTTGCTCTCTTGATAATGACCCTTGCTGCTGGGCCACCAGCACTAACGCTTCATGCACATCTTTCGCCATACGGTTGGCATCACCACATACATAAAGGTAGGCGCCGTCTTGCAGCCATTGCCATACTTGTTCGGCTTGCTCGAGTAAACGATGCTGCACGTAGACTTTCTCTTGCTGATCACGACTAAAAGCCACATCCAAACGGGTTAACAAGCCAGATTTTAGATACTTTTGCCATTCCACTTGATAAAGGAAATCTTGCGTAAAGGTGCGATCGCCAAAGAAGAGCCAGTTAGCCCCACTGGCATCACGATTATCTCGCTCTTGCAAAAAGCTACGAAATGGCGCGATACCGGTTCCCGGTCCGATCATGATAATCGGCGCACTATCGTCATTCGGCAATTTAAAGTTAGTGTTATGCTCAACAAAGACAGAAACCGCATCGCCTTCTTCTAAACGTTTGGTTAAAAAGCTCGATGCTCCCCCTTGCCGAATTTGTCCATCAACCTCGTATTCCACTAAGCCAACGGTTAAATGCACTTCATCTTCGACTTCACTTTGACTAGAGGCAATCGAGTAAAGACGCGGGGTTAATTGGCGTAACGACGTTAATAGCTGCTTTGCAGTCACGGTGAGAGGAAATTGCTGTAGTACTTCCACAATTTGAGTGTTCGCCGCATAGTGGCGTAAGCCATCAGGGTCGGTGATCAATTGTTGCAGTTGGGCATCGTCACTGTATTGTGCGATATGACGAATCCACTGTGGGTTCGATGCGGTTACTTCATATTTTTTGATCAGAGCATCACGTAGCGATAAAGACTGTCCTTGTACCTCGACGTTCTGCTGGCCATCGAGTTTTAACGCATTCACAATCGTATCAACCAAAGCAGGATCATTTTCGTACCACACGCCGAGTGCATCGCCAGGTTGATAGTGAATACCAGAACCGTCCAAATCAATTTCGATGTGTTGCACGGTTTTATCAGAATTGCGGCCAGTAATTTTCTGCTGAGTTAACAGCGCTGCCGTAAAGGGAACTTGACGAGAATAATCAGAAGAGTGACTTGTCGCAGCCGTGACTGTTGCCACACTAGCAGGACGCGTTTGCGAGATCTCCTCGGTCACTTTCTCTAGAATACTTGTGATCCATGTGTTTGCCGCTTCTTCATAATCGACATCACAATCGACACGTTCTAGTAAGCGAGTCGCGCCCAATTTTTCCAAGAATTGATCAAAGTCCTTACCCGTTTGGCAAAAGAATTCATAGCTTGAATCCCCCAAACTTAACACGGCGTATTGCACCCCTGACAAGTTCGGCGCTTTTTTAGATTGCAGATACTCATGCAAGATTAAAGCATTATCGGGGGCTTCTCCCTCCCCATTGGTTGAGGCAACCACGACAACATGCGTTTCTTTGGCAAGTTGCTTACCTTTGTAATCATTCGCATCAACTAACGAGACCGGCAAACCGACTTGCTTGGCTTCCTGCATAAGCTTCTCGGCAACATTTTTTGCGTTACCGGTTTGCGAGGCATAAATAATCGTTAACTGTTGCTCAGCCGCGCCGCTAGAAATGGGAACCGCTAGCGTAGTAGTACCCGATGCTTGCTGACTTAGCGCCCACAAATACCCACCAGCCCAAGCTAACTGGGTTGATGTCATGGTCGAGATGGTTTGATTAAGTTGCTGGAAATGCGCATCGTTTAACGGACTCGTCAGGCCGCTATTATGCTCTGATTGATTATTTCCTGATGACATAGTCACGAATTCCCTCTTCTTTATATGACTACAGGGTAACCATTCAAAGAAATAACCAGAAAGAATCAATCAGCATGTTTTATAACTTTTTGGAAGAAATCAATCGTTAGAACTTTTGTGATTCAATCCGGACTTGAGTGAACCCGACTTTCATCGCGGATTGGGACGCTCTTTCGGCATTAGGATAGTGTCTTTCTTCGCCCATATCATCGGTGAGCAACACCAATTCTCCACACTGATGACGAAATTCCACTATCCACCCTCCCTCAAGAGAGTGCGGCTCAACAATCGCTTCAAGCAGTTGGTGATCACGATATAGTGTCTGCAGCTCAGTCATTGTCATATTCGCCTCACTTGTTTGGCACTCAGTTCATCACTCAAGGTTTCTACAATACAACCACTATAGTGAAAAGCTGACGATTAAAACGTCAGCAAAACCCCAAAAAACCAACCTGACACTTTAATCGTCTGTGGGTCATTAAGCTGTGGAGACTGCGCTAAATTATGTAGCTCTAGATGACTATCTCGGAAGCCGCTTTGTAAAGCAAGCTCTCCCGTATCAATGGAAAGTACCCATTGTAATCCAAATGCCAGATCTTGATACTCAAGAGCATCGCTTCCATATGTTTGGGTCTGGACTTGACCAAAAAGAAACAGTGGCCAATAAGGTAAGCCGACTTCGCCATAGGTGTATAAAGAAATATGGCTATCATCAAATTCATACACCCGCCCACCTTTACCTAGGTATTCACCATGATTAAATGTGGTGACGGTGAGGCCAGTATCAAAGCGAACGAAAGGTCGCTCAATCAAACGATAATATAAGGTGTAAGCCAAGGCATCATAAGCTAAATCATTTTCAGCTAAATTGGTATAACGGACAGAAAAGTCAGGCAGGATCGGAAAGCCATGCTCGAAGGAAAGAGACAAAGAAGGGACATTCGAAGGCTGAGAACGCTCTCCTGAACCTTGTACCTCTCCAAGCCACACCTGTGTCCCGACTTGAGTAGAATAAAAAGGCTCAGCCGCGTTAGTTGAACATGCAATTAAAAATAGTAGGCAGCATCCTAGGATTTTCATAATGGGTATCCACAACTGATAAATCGATCGCTTTTTTATTCAGTATAGTGAATAGTTGCTAAGATGCTGATATTTTCTGCTCTTCGGTTAGCGATACCCATAACGACGGTATAACCAAATGCCAGCACAGACTAACACCAACCACGGCAAAATCTTAAAAACCGTGCCTAACATGCTGATTAAAAACACCACGCCTAACGCAACAGCTAATGACACGATCAAGTTAATTTTACTTAACCCAATACTCCATAAAGTTGCAAAAAAAGAAAATAAAAATACTACTGCGTACATAACTGGCCTCTTAAACGTTAATCGTAAAAACTTCTCTGGAGTTCTTTTATAAAATGACGCGTTATTCTAAATGAAATTTTTCAAAACACCCGCGTCTTACCCTGCCCCCGAATTAGAAGGCAGTAAACAGGAATGGATATCACACATTCAACTCTTGGTACGGGACTTTTTCCAGAGCTTGCTCAAGAACTTCAATACCCGCACCTTTTTTATGAGCATTCTCACTAATGTAGCGTCGCCATTGACGAGCCCCTGTCATGTTTTGGAAAAGCCCCAACATATGACGCGTAATATGACCTAAATTACTGCCATTCGACAATGCCTTTTCAATATACGGGAACATCTCTTGAACCACTTGAGAACGCTTTTTGATCGGTGTGTCTAAACCAAAAATCTGACGATCAACTTCTGCTAACAAAAACGGATTTTGATAAGCCGCGCGACCAATCATTACGCCATCAAGATGCTCTAAATGCAGTTTTGTCTCTTCTAGCGTATGAATGCCGCCATTCACGGCAATACTCAGTTCTGGGAAATCCTGCTTTATTTGATACGCACGAGAATAATCTAGGGGTGGCACATCACGGTTTTCTTTCGGGCTTAATCCACTTAGCCATGCTTTACGCGCATGAATCGTAAATTGGTTGCACCCACCTTTTTCAGAGACCACACGTAGGAAATCACATAAGAACTCATACGAGTCCAGCTCATCAATGCCAATACGCGTTTTTACCGTCACCGGAATATCCACGACCGATTTCATCGCTGCCACACAATCTGCCACCAACTGCGGCTCCGCCATCAAACAAGCACCAAAACGGCCATTTTGTACGCGATCCGATGGGCACCCGACATTCAGGTTAATTTCATCGTAACCGCGTTCCTTGGCAATAGCCGCACATGTGGCTAAATCTTGTGGATTAGAACCCCCCAACTGCAACGCCACTGGGTGTTCTTCCTCGTTATAACCAAGAAAGTCCCCTTTACCATGAATAATCGCCCCCGTGGTGACCATTTCAGTATACAGCAATGCTTGCGAGCTTAGCAGGCGATGGAAATAACGACAGTGTCGGTCAGTCCAATCGAGCATGGGTGCAACAGAAAAGCGCTGCATAGAAAATTCTTTAGCAATATCAGGGGTCGACACGAGTGTACCTCTACTTGTAACCAATCAATATGTTCCCATTTAGCCCATAGTGAGCGTATAGATCATAGGAAACTCAAAACTCTTTTAGATGAAGCGTTCACCCAAATACCGAACGGATTATACACATTGCTTGGCAAACATACACCGCCGCACCAAGTCGATTTACGAGCCAATTTAGTATGAAATCCACCATTAAGGAGGTAATGACTTTTTGCTAGGTTTTGTTAAAATTGCAACTTCTTGATAAATGATATTGTTTATCCAGCAGAATAAATAATTGGACGTATACATTGAAAGAATCTATGTTAGTGGGACACGCTCATTTTGGATAATTCTCTGTCAAAATCGCTATTAACTGGCGAAATAGTATATGATTACTAAAGTCCATCTGTAATGGTGATAAAATTGGACAATACGCAAACCCAGCAAATTGAAGAGATATGCGCAGCACGAGGCGTGCGTCTGACCACTCAACGAAAACGAGTATTTGAACTCATTTGTGCCAGCAAAAAATCTTTCAGTGCCTATGAGCTACTCGAAGAGCTAAAAAAAAGTGAGCCACAAGCTAAGCCGCCGACTGTTTATCGTGCGCTAGACTTTTTAATGGAACAAGGTTTTATTCATCGAGTGGAGTCAACTAATAGCTTCATTTCTTGTGGCTCGTGTAACGGCCATGAGCACTTTTCACATCTATTGATATGTGACAAATGTAATAACGTCATAGAACTACAAAGTGATACTTTAGTTTCTCTATTAAAAAATAATGCGGAGCAACACGGTTTTCAGATCCAAACTCATGTCATCGAATCTCATGGGATCTGCCAAGCTTGCTATTCTCAATCAATGTAATCAAACGAACAGAAGAAAGGTTATGCGCGCTGAATTTGTGAACCCGTTTTTAGCATCGTTAATGAACGTACTAAAAACCATGGCTTCTTTAGAATTGAAGCCTCAAAAGCCTCGCCTAAAAAAAGACGAGATTGCTCGAGGTGACGTATCCGGATTAATTGGAATGGTCGGGCCGCAAACACGTGGTTCTATGTCGATTACATTCGATGAAAGCCTCGCGATTGAAATTATGGAAAACATGCTGGGCGAAAGGCCAAATGGTATTGATGAAGAAGTCACTGATATGGTGGGTGAAATCACCAATATGGTCACCGGTGGCGCGAAACGCATACTGGCTGAAAGTGGCTTTGATTTTGATATGGCAACGCCTGTTGTCGTGGCTGGTCGTGGTCATACGATTCGTCATAAATGTGAAGGTTCGATTATTTTAATGCCCTTTTCTTCCCAATGGGGCAATGCCTTTATAGAAATCTGTTTCGAATCTTAAGCGTTTTACTATTTTTTAGGTTCGAATAAAAAGCGGATGACACATGGTGTCATCCGCTTTTTTATCTCTATCTAACCCACTTAGCTACGTAATTGCTTAAACGTATTAATCAAGCCATTAGTGGATGAGTCATGAGAGTCAACCTGATCGTGGCTTTCTAGCTCAGGCAAGATTTGGTTAGCCAATTGTTTACCAAGCTCTACACCCCATTGATCAAAAGTGAATATATTCCAAATCACACCTTGCACAAAGATCTTGTGTTCATACATTGCGATCAAGTGGCCAAGAGAGCGCGGAGTAATCTCTTTTAGCAGGATAGAATTGGTCGGGCGGTTACCTTCAAATACTTTAAAAGGTACCAGCTCATCAATCTCAGCCTGTGATTTACCCGCTTTCACTAATTCTTCCGCGACAGTTTCAGCCGATTTACCAAACGCTAAGGCTTCAGTCTGTGCAAAGAAGTTCGACATTAGTTTCTGGTGATGATCGCCTGTCGGGTTATGTGTTTTCGCTGGTGCGATAAAATCACAAGGGATAATTTTTGTGCCTTGGTGAATCAACTGATAAAACGCATGCTGACCATTCGTGCCTGGTTCACCCCAAATAATCGGGCCAGTTTGGTAAGTCACGGGGTGACCATTACGGTCAACGTATTTACCGTTTGATTCCATATTACCTTGCTGGAAGTAAGCGGCAAAACGATGCAGGTATTGATCATAAGGTAAAATTGCTTCTGTTTCGCTACCATGGAAGTTGTTATACCACACACCAATCAGCGCCAGGATCACTGGGATGTTGTCTTCAATTGGCGCATCCACAAAATGCTGATCCATTTCATGAGCACCGGTGAGCAACTCGACAAAGTTGTCATAGCCGATAGAGAGAATGATCGACAAGCCAATCGCCGACCATAACGAGTAGCGGCCGCCAACCCAATCCCAGAACTCAAACATGTTATTGGTATCAATACCAAATTCTGAAACCGATTTAGCATTGGTTGATAACGCAGCAAAATGCTTCGCGACATGCGTAACATCACCGGCAGATCCTAAGAACCAATCACGAGCGGTATGGGCATTGGTCATGGTTTCTTGGGTAGTAAAGGTTTTTGATGCCACTAAAAATAGCGTCGTTTCCGGATTCAACCCTTTCAGTGTTTCTTCAATATGAGTGCCATCAACATTCGATACAAAGTGCATATGCAGATGGTTTTTATAAGGAACCAACGCTTCTGTCACCATATATGGGCCGAGATCAGAACCGCCGATACCGATATTCACGACATCAGTGATGGCTTTACCCGTGTACCCTTTCCACTCACCAGAAATAACACGGTCAGAAAAGGCCTTCATTTTCGCCAATACCTCATTGACGGCAGGCATGACATCTTTACCATCAACCATTACTGGCGTGTTGCTGCGGTTACGCAGTGCCGTGTGTAAAACCGCGCGGTCTTCAGTACGGTTAATTTTCTCACCACTGAACATTGAATGGATCGCGCTTTTAATGTCGATTTCGCTGGCGAGTGCGAATAGGTGCTGCATCGTTTCATCATTGATTAAGTTTTTAGAGTAATCAACAAAGAAATCTGGGCCAAAATTAGCCGAAAATTTATTAAAACGTTCACTATCTTGTGCGAACAGTGTGTTTAAGTCCATGTCCTGTGCACTTTCAAAATGCGCAGTTAATGCTTTCCAAGCCGCTGTTTGCGTAGGGTTGGTATTTTTCAGCATAAGTTCTATCCCGATCTAACAGTTGGTATTCTACCCAAAGGCTATGTGCTAGCCCCCAGATTCCCTAATTACATTGCCATGCCGATAATTGCCACGGCTTTATACATTATTTTTTTGAGCCTAAAATTATGGCTGATATGACGTTAAAACATTTTGAGGTAAATCAGAAACCGTCGTGATGATGTCATATCTCAATGGTTCGACACTCACCATAACGCTATACTGGTCAACAAACAATAGACAAGGAAAGACTTCATTATGTGGCAACAACACCGTATTCAGTTGCGTGCTTATCCACGCGGCTTTCACTTGATAACGCGCGAGATAGAAAAACAGATACCTGATATTGCTTCAATCTCAGTGGGGTTGTTGCATGTGTTTATTCAACATACCTCAGCAAGCTTAACCATCAATGAAAATGCTGATCCCACGGTACGAGAAGATCTTGAACGCCACTTTAATCACTCCGCCCCAGAATGTGCTCCCTATTATCAGCATATCTATGAAGGCGATGATGACATGCCTGCGCATATTAAAGCGTCAACGTTAGGCAGTAGTGTGACGATTCCGATTGAGCAAGGACGTCTAGCACTGGGCACATGGCAAGGAATATATTTAGGTGAGCACCGCAACTACGGTGGAGAAAGGAGGCTAATTGCCACGTTGCAAGGCGAGCTTTTATAAATTCATACAACATGGGGAATTGGCAATGTCGCACTGACCAATCCCCACATTAGCGTTACAGCAGGCTATTCGTCATCGAATGCTGGACCTGCATAATTGTCAAAGCGCGAGTATTGACCTTGGAAGGTTAAACGAACCGAACCAATTGGACCATTCCGTTGTTTACCCAAGATAATCTCGGCAGTCCCTTTGAGGGCACTGTCGGGGTGATACACTTCATCACGATAGATGAACATGATCAAATCGGCATCTTGCTCGATAGAACCTGATTCACGTAAGTCCGAGTTGACGGGGCGTTTATCAGCACGTTGCTCCAAAGAACGGTTCAACTGTGATAACGCAACGACCGGAACATTCAGCTCTTTCGCTAAGGCTTTCAATGAGCGAGATATTTCCGCGATCTCTAACGTTCGGTTATCCGACATCGACGGAACACGCATGAGCTGCAAATAGTCGACCATGATCATAGACAGTCCACCATGCTCTCGAGCAATACGGCGGGCGCGTGAGCGAACTTCGGTAGGCGTCAAACCGGAGCTGTCATCAATGAACATGTTTTTCTTCTCCATGAGAATGCCCATGGTGGAAGAAATACGCGCCCAATCTTCATCATCCAACTGACCCGTACGAATTTTCGTTTGGTCCACTCGTGACAAAGACGCGAGCATACGCATCATTAACTGTTCTGACGGCATTTCTAGTGAGAAAATTAACACCGGCTTATCCTGCTCCATCGCCGCATTTTCACACAAGTTCATCGCAAAGGTAGTTTTACCCATCGATGGACGTGCCGCCACAATCACCAAATCGGAACCTTGCAGACCAGCGGTTTTCTTATTGAGGTCAGTAAAGCCAGTATTCACGCCCGTCACACCATCCTGTGGCGTTTTATACAATTGCTCGATACGCTCTAGGGTTTTCTCCAGAACGTTATCTACCGCTTGTGGGCCTTCATTTTCGCTGGTTTTCGCTTCAGCAATAGCAAACACTTTGCTCTCAGCTAAATCCAATAGATCTTCTGAAGAACGCCCTTGAGGATCATACCCAGCATCGGCAATTTCATTCGCGACACCGATAAGATTACGCACCATTGCCCTTTCCGAAACAATATCGGCATAAGCATTAATATTGGCCGCACTCGGCGTGTTTTTCGCCAGATCCGCTAAATAAGCAAACCCGCCCACATCGTCTAAATGTTCACGCAGCTCTAAATGCTCAGACAAAGTGATAAGGTCAAGAGGTTTACTCTCTTCCAGAATAGTTTTTACCGCTTCAAAAATTAAACGGTGTGGACGACTATAAAAGTCATGCGCTACTACTCGCTCAGATACAGTGTCCCAACGCTCATTATCAAGCAGCAACCCGCCAATAACGGATTGTTCTGCCTCTAAAGAGTGAGGTGGGACTTTGATCGCGTCCACTTGTGGATCATACGGTTTACGATTTCGATTTTCGTTTCTGGGTTCAGCCATGACTTCACTCTGTAACACTTAATAACGCCCCATTATAACGGGATTAGATGATTTGTAATCAAGCAATGAAAACTTTGTTCGACTCCTAATCAGAATTAACTTACGCTTGACCATTATTTGCTTAACACATTTTATTATTGTTAGTCACCAATATAACGTTCAGAGGTTGTTTGTGTCCCGAATTTGGCTTTTAAGTACCAGTCTTTTACTAGCAGGGATCGCTCATGCTGATGAAGCATCTAAAGTCGATGAAGACCCAGTGGATATCGAGATCCCCTCACCTTGGAATGGACAAGTCGAGTTGGGGTACCAAGCTCATTCTGGTAATACCGAGACAGAAGCGCTTAATGGTTTAATACAAGCCAGCTATACGAAAGGCCGCCACCGAACCACAGGCGAATGGAAGATCTATAAGCTGGTTAGAGAGAAGAAAAAAGATAAAAGACAATCGGCATACTCACTACAGAGTGACTATAAAATAGGACCGAAAAGCTATCTATATACCAGTTTTCAAGGCAATCAATCGAACTATACCGCTTACTATAGAGATTATACGTTATCGTCTGGTCTAGGTTACCAGCTTACGCATACCGACACCGTCACCTTGGAGTTTGAACTGGGTCCCGGTTATCGTTATCAAAAACCCAATGAAGATGAAATTGGCTCGAAAGACATTGTCTTTACTGACACCATTCGTGAGCCCATCTTAAGAGCAAAAATTCATAACGAATGGGCGATACGTAAAAACCTCAACTTCTATGCCGACGCAACGGTCGTTGCCGGTGAGAGTAATACGACGTTGAATAGTGATGTGGGAATTACCAATAACATTACGGATAATATCGCATTGAAAATTAGCCACAGCTTGCAGTATTACGATCGCGTCCCTGAAGGACTGAAAAAACACGATGGCGTCTTTACTGTTAGTGTGTTGGTCTCATTCTAATTGACGATGACCAGACATAAAAAAACACCAGCCAAAGCTGGTGTTTTTTTTAAGTTGCTTATCGTAAAGATTAAGCAGCAACAACTTGAATTTTCGCAGCAGCGAAAATGTCAGAGTGTGTTTGAACGTTAATTTCAAACTCACCAGTTGTGCGTAGCGCACCTTCAGATAGACGAACTTCACTTTTAGCTACGTCAACACCCGCTGCAGTGATCGCATCAGCGATATCACGAGTACCAACAGAACCAAATAGTTTACCTTCATCACCCGCTTTAGAAGTGATAACAATCGCTTCTAGAGCTTCGATTTTGTCTGCACGAGTTTGAGCGGCTTGAAGTTGCTCTGCAACTTTAGCTTCATATTCAGCGCGACGAGTTTCGAAAACTTCAAGGTTAGCTTTAGTTGCCATTACTGCCTTACCTTGTGGGATAAGGAAGTTACGTGCGTAACCAGACTTAACGTTAACTGAATCGCCAAGGCTACCTAGGTTACCGATTTTATCAAGTAGAATAACTTGCATTGCTTAATTCCTCTTTCTTAATAAACGGTGCCGATTACTGATGTTTGTCAGTGTATGGCAATAGAGCTAGGTAACGAGAGCGTTTGATTGCACGCGCTAGCTGACGCTGATACTTAGCACTTGTACCAGTGATACGGCTAGGTACGATTTTACCAGCTTCAGTAATGTAGTTCTTAAGAGTTGCTACATCTTTGTAATCAATCTCTTGTACGCCTTCTGCTGTAAAACGGCAGAATTTACGACGACGGAAGAAACGAGCCATGGGCTATCTCCTGATCT
>JBQGON010000091.1:0-11633 GCA_052087065.1 Vibrio sp.
GAACTTTGCGATTGGTGAATGGCTAAGGTCAACACTTGAGATATTAGATATTCATGCATGCCTGGGCCAGAAGGCACCACTTGAATCGGTAGATACGCCTCTTGGGTATCCAATGCACATTCTGGAATGTGTGGAAATGACCGCTCTCCGGTTTCTAATTCCCAATCCCAAGCGAAAATACAGGCTAAGACATTTACACTCGGGCCCGTAATCCGCACCATGACATCGACCCATTGGCCGACCTGTGCTGATTTCTCAAAAAACGCCGGATCGACCATGTTCATCGAACCGGTATAGGCGATTTCATCATCAATCACGATCAGTTTGCGGTGTTGACGTAAATCGAGGCGGGCAAAAAAGATGCGCCACGGACTGACTTTCATTACTTCAATCACGCTAATGCCCGCTTGTTGCATCATTGGGTGCCAATGGCTACGAAAGAAGCGGGCACTGCCGGCTGAATCGAGCAACAGTTTGACATCAACCCCACGTTTGGCGGCGCGGATCAGTGCAGAACCCACCGCATCGGCATAGCCACCCGGGTGCCAAATATAAAACACCATATTGATGGAATGCTCGGCGAGTTCAATATCACGCAAAACAGAATGGAAAATATCACTGGGCGTATTTTTTAATGACAAGGTGTTACCGCTCAGGGCGGGGATCCCCATACGATAGTTACACAGTTCATCAATTTTTAGAATATGCGCGCGCATGCTCTGTGGTCGGTGAGCTTGGCAATCGTTTAGTGAACGAAACCATATCTCAAAGGGGGCAAACATTTCCTTGGCGCGTTCGGCGCGCTTTCTTCCCAAATTGAGTTCGCCAAACAGGAAATAGCACACGACACCGACAACAGGCACAATATAGATGATCATGAGCCAAGATAAAGACACACTAACAGCTTTGCGTTTGAGCACCACCCTTAAGGTCACACCTGCCACTAAAAACCAGTAAAGTCCGATACCCATAATCGTAAGTAAATGATAAATTTTATCCATACAACCTGTTCTTAAAATGAGCGTAATTAGGATAGTAATTCGATTTACTCTCAGAGCAAAGAGGATTTCGAACACAAGATTAGATTTTTAAGTCACGATGTTATTTTGCGTTTAATCGAGCTTAGTCGATGAGTCACGCTGGCAGAGACCCGCATGTGAATCAACTCGACACATAATGTATGACTAAAAAGTGGGGATGCTAGTTGCCCAAATATTTATACAGCTGGGCGGTGTGGATAATAATTCATCAATCAGAGGTATTGACGATGAACTATTTAGTAAAATTAGCATAAAGGCCTTTCAATTATAATCTCTTGCTGGTTTACTTACCATCTTCTTATAAATGTAGCGTTCTTATAGGTGTACATTTTTGTATACATGGCTACATTTTGACTCCAGTTTACTCATAGCACAGATGGGAATCCTTGTATGGCAAGTAGTTCTAGAAGCCAATTTTCTTCGCGATTTGGTTTTATTATGGCGGCCGCTGGTTCCGCGGTTGGTCTTGGTAATGTGTGGGGATTTCCGACACAAGCGGCCAGTAATGGCGGCGCGGTTTTTTTAATTGTTTACCTACTGATGGTATTCCTGTTGGCGTTCCCTATGTTAGTGGCAGAATTAACCATCGGTCGCTACGCACAAGCGAACTCTATCCGTGCTTTCCGCGCGGCTTGGCCGAAAGGCAAAGTACCAATGATTGTGTTAGGCATTATCGGTATGATCGTGGTGTCTCTTATCCTTAGCTTCTACGGCATTGTGGCCGGCTGGCTAATGGGCTCGTTTGCCGAAAGTGGGTTAACTCTATTTGGTATGCAGCAACAAGGGCTGTGGCTCACCACCTACAGTATTCCGCGTAATTTAGTACTGATGATCGCATTCATGCTATTGACCATGTATGTGGTACGTAATGGTGTCGCGCAGGGGATTGAAAAGTGGTCAACCCGCTTAATGCCGTTGCTGTTTGTGTTGTTTATTGTTCTGACACTCTACATTTTTACTCAAGACGGAGCGCTTGAAGGACTGAAAATGTATTTGGTTCCGGACTTTTCGCAATTAACGCCGAGTTTGGCGGTCAGTGCCATGGGCCAAGCCTTCTTCTCGTTATCATTAGGCGTATGCGTAATGACAACCTATGGTTCCTATTTGCCGAAAAATAGCAATATTCCTAAAACCGCAGCGCAAGTGGCGTTGATTGATACGGGCGTTGCGTTTATTGCGGGATTAATGATTTTACCCGCGATGTTCGTCGCTAAGCATAATGGCGTGCAGATTTTTTCTGACAGTGGCGCACTATTAAACTCCGATACCTTAGTGTTCACGGTATTGCCAGCGATGTTCGATAGCATGGGCATGATTGGTGCGTTGGTCGGTATTGTGTTCTTCTTATTAATGATCATTGCGGCAATGACCTCGTCGATTTCCATGTTGGAAGTGCCGGTTTCTTGTGTCTCAGAAGAGTTGAAAATGAGCCGTACCAAAGCGGTTTTAGTGATAGGAAGTATCATCACCGCGGTATCGGCGACGATTGTCTGCAATTTTTCTTCGTTATTTGGGGCGGTGATTCAATTGACCACCGTGTACTCTCAGCCGATTATCGCGCTGCTGATTACGCTGACGGTAGGGTGGATCTGGAATCGTCATCAAATCCTTGGTGAGTTGAAACAAGGCTACCCAGAGCTAGAAAACAGTTGGTTTTGGAAAATCTGGCCTTGGTATGTGCGCATTGTGTGCCCAGTATTGATGCTGATGGTGTTTTTTACCTAACCCTCAGAATTGAATCAAAAGCGGCTGCGGCCGCTTTTTTTTGTCCGTAAACGCACTCGCAAGGATAAAACGTGCTGGGATTGCTGATGTTTTGCCTAACATGGGTATAATGTGCGACTCAATAAGTGAGGCCCCATGTTTGATATTTTGTTAGAGCATTCAGACTTTGTCGTGATCAATAAGCATCCCGGTATTTCTGTGCATAAAGATGACGGCGAGACCATGTTACTGCAAGAGGTTGCGAAGGTGACCAACGATGCGCAATTATTCTTAGTGCATCGTTTAGATAAGATGACATCTGGCGTACTGCTATTGGCACGTCATGCAACGGCCGCTCGCCTGTTATCTCAGCAGTTCGCGCAGCGCGCGGTGAATAAATGGTATTTGGCCATTGGTGCGAAAAAACCGAAGAAGAAGCAGGGCACCATTATTGGTGATATGACGCGTTCGCGCCGCTCGGCGTGGAAATTAGAAACCACACGCGAAAACCCTGCCGTTACACAATTTCTATCGGTTGCGGCTCAGCCAGGGCAACGCTTGTTTTTGTGTAAGCCGTACACGGGGAAAACGCACCAAATTCGTGTCGCCTTAAAATCGGTCGGATCCGCGATTTTAGGGGATCCGATTTATCATCAGGCAGCGGCGGCCGATCGTGGCTACTTGCACGCGTTTGTGCTGCAATTTACTTATGATGGCACACCATTTACCGTGATCTGCGATCCACGCGACGACTCCGTTTGTGGCTCATTATGGTCAGATCCGGTGATTGCGAATGCCATTGAACAGTGGTTAGCGCCTTGGGAACTTTTATGGCCAGCACTCCCTCATCTTGCCTCTTAATTAAGGAAAAGACATGACAGCATTGTCTACTTCACCCTCTGCAATGGCAGCCAGCGCGTTGCCACTGTTTTTTGAACACGTCGAACAGGCGCTTGAACAGGCACCTCAGGAAGTGCGTCGTTTATTTCATGGCCGTGGCCAACATTGGGAAGGGCTTGAGCAACTGACCTGTGATTGGTTACAAGGTCAATTGGAAGTTACGTTATTTAAAGCGGTGGATGACGCGTTTCACAGCGAACTTATCGCTGGGTTAGTGCGCTTAAGTCAGTCTGCCATTTGGCAAGCTAAGCAGGGCCAAAGTATCTTTATCCAACATCGCTATGCAGACGGCGCGCCGACGAACGTCGTTGTGGGCGAGGTCAACGATCGACCTGTGGTGCAAGAGCATGGGTTGAGTTTTCAACTCGATCTCGGTCGTAACCAAAACATGGGGATATTTTTAGACATGCGCTTGGGGCGACAATGGGTGCAACAGCAGGCGCAGCATAAAAATGTATTAAATCTGTTTGCCTATACTTGTGGTTTTTCGGTAGCGGCGATTGCGGGTGGCGCGGATCAGGTGGTGAATGTTGATATGTCGCGAGGTTCTTTGTCGAAAGGGCGAGTCAATCATCAGCTCAACGAGCATAACCTCAACCAAGTGAAGTTTTTAGGCCACGATATTTTTAAATCATGGGGTAAAATTCGCAAATCTGGTCCTTATGAATTGATCATTATCGATCCGCCATCGTTTCAAAAAGGCAGTTTCGCACTAACCAAAGATTATCAAAAGATTTTGCGCCGTTTACCTGATTTATTGGCAGACCAAGGCCAAGTGCTCGCCTGTGTTAATTCGCCGATGGTGAGCAGTGACTTTTTACTTGATGCAATGCGTGAGAATGCTCCGCATGTTGTGTTTTCTCATCGGTTGGATAACCCTGCAGAGTTTGCGGATGTCGACAGTGAAGCAGCATTAAAAGCGCTGGTATTCGACTATCAAGCGCCTCCCATCGCATAACCTGCAATGACGGCGCTTTTACTCAAAAGCGCCGTCATTGATTGGCAAATTATTTCTCTGCTGGGGCGTCGCTATCGGCTTTATATACTAAGGTATGTTTCGGGGTTTTCACGGTTAATGTTTCTTTGGCTAGGCTCAAATCAGTCCAAGATGACAAGCTTCGGTGAATCACTTGTTCTTGTTTCATGACGGCATCTGAGCATAATTTCATGGTGAGTGCCAACTTGTCGAGGAGCAGGCGATTTTTCTCCAGTTTCGCTTTACCAAAAAAATTATTACAACTGGCATTACCGCTTGCCATCATGGTGTCGTCAAACTGTAAAAATGGTTGAGTCGATGTCGGATCGGTTTTTATCGCTTGTTTATCCACACTTGTCAGTACCCAGCGATGCGCTTGAAGATCTTTAGCGGTGATTGGTGCGGCTTTTTGACTCGCACACCCAGCGATGATGACAGCAGAAGCGATTGCTGTAATGGTCGAAATTGAACTAAGCTTCATGTTAGCACTCCAAGTAATAAGCATATTCTGACGTAGCCGTCATTATACGTATTAAATGTCAGTAATGCGTTATAAGTGTTGAGAATACTTAGAGATGTGATGTTGATTCCGCCTTGTTGAAATAGGAGGTGATGGGATTCATGGAACAACTAGAATTTTTTTCCATACCCAATCCGTGTATTCGACGTTGCAGCACCGATGCAAAAGGATATTGTCTCGGATGTATGCGAACTCGTGACGAGAGGTTTCGTTGGCAGACGATGTTGCCAGCCGAGCAGCGTCATGTGATTCGTTTATGTCAGCTGCGTTATCGGCGAAAAAATGGTAAAGCGGAGAACAAAGACCGTTCTGCAGGCAATGAATTAACCACTAACCCTCAACAGGATTTGTTTTAGCGAGCTTGGATTGGGATTGTTGATTGATTAAGCAAGTAAGGATAAGAGGCGTGAAGGCAGGCTGTTGATGCGACAACAGCCAGAATTATTTCTACTGTCCAGTCCAGCGATCGCTGACCCAGCCACCGATACTGTCATCATAATGAACCCCAGAAAAATTCCCTTTCGTTGCCGGCCGTTGTATTTTCTTCTCGCTCTTCGTGAGCATAGTATTGATATATTCAGCCATTGGATCTGGCTTATTTTCTTGCGTTTTACTTGCGACTTGTTTGATTAGATCGAGACGGTATGTGTTGCTTGTTCGTTTCATATTACTTAACACCTATAATTGATCAGTGAAGGTTAAAAATTAACCTTTGTAGTATAAAAAAGCAACAGATACCCCAAGTATCTTTTCTAATGTATACCAAAGAGGTAGAGCGGCTTTAGCCGCTTGCGGCGGTGTTCTCACATTAGATTTTGTATGGAGAAGGGGAATATTGCCCGATTTATCGGGCATAAATCAGCGGTGCAGTGAAGCAACACCGACTGATTAATGGCTCAGCCGGTGTTGAAATCAAGAACGCTTATGCTTTGGCACGTAATTTAAAATGCTAATCGGGAGTGGCTTTTTAGGTTCAAAACCTGCCTCTACTTCGCGGTCGAGTAGGTGACCTAAGCGGCTTTCAATCATACAAAGGTTTTTAAAATCGTCTTTGGATACGAACGAAATGGCTTCACCCGTTGCATCGGCGCGGCCAGTTCGTCCAATGCGGTGGACATAATCATCGGCCGGAAAAGGTAAGTCGTAGTTAACGACACGCTCTAAGTGATCGATATCGATACCACGCGCACCGACGCCAGTGGCGATCATAAATTGGATGTTACCCGCTTTAAAATCATCCAATAATTGATTGCGGATCGCTTGGCTACGTCCACTATGAAACGCTTCCGCCTCAATGCCACGTTTTGCCAGTTGTTCACTTAATTTTGCGGCGCCGCGTTTAGTTTCAATAAAGATCAAAGCTTGCTGCCAGCCCTTTGTGGTAATGAGATGGCTCAAGAGTGCTGATTTTTTATCTTTATCAACCGGGATCATCCACTGCTTAATACTGGCTTTAGAGGCCGATGTTGCAGCAATTTTTACTTCGTATGCATCAGGCACTGCGGTTTTCGCCAAATCACGAACTTTATTAGATAAAGTCGCCGAGAAAAGCAGTTGCTGAGTATCTAGAGGGACACGGTCTAAAATTTTATTGATGTCATCAATAAATCCCATGTCGAGCATGCGGTCTGCTTCATCAAGAACGATGGTTTGTACTTCATCAAAATGCACGGCGTGTTGACCATAAAGATCGAGTAATCGACCCGGCGTTGCCACCAAAATATCAACGGGGGTGAGCAATGCTTGCTTTTGATGTTTATCGTCCACGCCACCATAGGCCGCGGTTCCACTTAACGCACTGAATTGAGTGTATTGATCAACGTTGCGTGCCACTTGCACGGCAAGTTCGCGGGTGGGAACCAGCACCAAAGCACGAATGCGCTTTTTACGCTGAGTGGTACCCGCAGACAGTTTTTCGAGAATAGGTAACAGGTAACTGGCCGTTTTACCGGTTCCGGTTTGCGCCGCCGCAATGATGTTTCTTCCTTGTAAAATCACCGGAATCGACTGGGTTTGAATGTCCGTCGGGGCGGTATAGTCACACGCATGCACGGCGTCAATTAGGGGTTGGCTCAGGCCTAGTTTTTCAAATGACATGAAATAGCTCAATCAGTTAGTGGCGTTAGTGCCAAGTAATATATCTAGGCGCTAATCATAACATACTTCTTTGATGCCTTAAGCGCGTATTCTCTATTGCCGATAGACTATGGAGGTATAGCCGTTGTGTTTACCGTGAGGGTTATTTATAATTGACTAAGTTCCACCCCTCCAAGTGTTTGCTTTTCTCTAAGGCTTAGAGAAAGATGCTGGAGTATGCGTATCATTTATCTTTATAGGATGCCTTTCAATTAGTCCGTTCCTGCGGTTGATTCTTCCTTTTTACCTATAAAGAGTACATTGCAATGTTATTATCGATTGCGGCAATTATCGCTGGATTTGCTATTTTAGTTTGGAGTGCCGATCGCTTTGTTCTGAGCGCGTCTGCAACCGCACGTTATGCAGGTATGCCGCCTTTATTAATTGGTATGGTTATTGTCGGCTTTGGCACGTCAGCACCGGAAATGGTGGTGTCGGCGATGGCGGCTTTGCAAGGTGCGCCCTCATTGGCATTAGGCAATGCGCTGGGCTCAAATATTGTTAACATCAGCCTTGTTCTTGGTTTTACCGCACTGATTGCTCCTTTGTCTGTTCGTTCTAAAATTGTCAGTAAAGAACTTCCTATCTTATTGCTGATCACGCTCGGTCTTGGCGTGATGCTATGGGATAACACCCTCACGCAGCTCGAGTCTTGGATTCTACTCGCCGGTTTTTTTGCCTTTGTTGCATGGTCGATATACAGCGGCTTACGTGGTAATCATGACAGCATGACCCCAGAAGCCGAACTCGAGCCACAGGTAGCGGTCATGACTCTCAAGACTGCACTCCTTTGGTTGGTATTTAGCCTCGCGTTATTGATCGGCAGCTCTCGCTTGCTGGTGTTTGGCGCGGTGAACATTGCGCATGCGATGGGCGTCAGTGATTTAATGATTGGTTTGACGGTGATTGCACTCGGAACCTCGTTACCTGAGTTGGCGGCGACCGTGATTGCCGCTCGCCGAGGCGAGCACGACCTCGCATTAGGTAATATTCTGGGTTCAAATATGTTTAACATCCTCGCCGTGATTGGTATCGCCGGGGCGATTCACCCGGTTAAGGATATTGGCCCAGAAATTTTTTGGCGTGATTGGATGACCATGTTAGCGGTAACGGTAGTGCTATTGATGACGGCTATCAGTATCAAAGGGCGGCCGGGCCGGATTAGTCGTGTTGAAGGGGCAATCTTGTTGATGTTTTACCTTTTGTACAATGGCTACTTAATTTCCAGCGTGCTCCAGTAGCCAAGCCGTTCTACAATGGTGGGGGTTACCGCTATCAGTTTTTGTGTCGAGAATATTAATTACTTAATTTACTTCATTTTTTTACAGTGAGGCCGACATAAAGTGATAGGCGATATACAGCGCATTGTATATCAATCGGTTCGCACTTAATGGATGTCGTTCACGGCTATGGCCATCGGTATTAGGACAAACTTCGCGGCGCAGCACACCCAACATCAGTTAAACCAAACTGATGCGCGTGTACACGTGTCTATGGAGCGCTTAACCACCGGGCAACAAGTCAATTCAGCGCGTGATGATGCTTCTGGGTTGCAAATAGCGAACCGTTTACAGGCGCAAGGCAGCGGCATTGGCATCGCGGTACGTAATGCCCATGATGGTATTTCCATTGTGCAAACCGCAGAAAGTGGTATGCAAGAATACTCTCAAATCTTGATGCGGATGCGCGACCTCACGCTACAGTTTGGCAATGGTGCCAATTCGCAAGCGGAAAAAGACAGTTTAAGCCAAGAATATGAATCCTTGCGTGATGGTTTAAATCATATTACCGCGACCACGCGCTTTGCTGGGCAACCGCTGCTCAATGGATTGTATGACGAGCGTTCTTTTCAGATTGGTGCTTTTTCTGGTGAAGCGGTCAAAGTCGTGATGCCTGATTTGAGTGTGATCCATCGCCAGCACGACGGCGACGCGCGTCGTGCCCAATATGCCTATGTCGACCCCAATTGGCACTCTCAGCCAGGCGATTCGCTCAGTTTTCGTAATCAGACACATCCTGAACAGCCGAATCAGACGGTGGTGCTGGCTCCTCAATCTTCATTAGAACAAGTGGCGAATCAAATTAACCAGCAAACCTCTGTGACGGCGAGCATTGAGCAAACCGACGATCATAGTGGGGCTCGCTTAGTCTATTATGCCGCCAATGGTGATGTTGTACTGCATAATCAGTTAGAAGGCCCCAGTAGCAACCGTCATGGATTATTTACTGGCGTAAAAGGGGAGAGACCTCGTGACGATGAGCTTACCGACGCCTATCCGTTGCCAGAGCTGAGTAACACCCACTCAGTCGATGAAGTGCTTAAAGCCGTCGACCATATTCAGCAATATGTCGATTCTGGGCGAGGCCGCTTAGGGGCGGTAGCCAATCGCTTCGCGACGGCAATCAGTAATTTGACAGGAGCACAATCCAACGTTGCGAGCAGCCACAGCCAGATTGTGGATACCGATTTTGCGCGCGAGACCACGGCGTTGACTCAGCAGAATATCATCAAGCAAGGAAATACCACGATGTTAGCTCAAGCGAATCAGATCCCGCAGCAAGCGCTGCGTTTGCTCGGTTAACGGCGTTGGATCTAGCTCGTAATTTTTGCGCACAGAATAAATGCGCACAGAATAAAAAAGCGGCGCTGCCGAGACCGGCCCCACCGCTTGCTCACCGAGTTTTATCTATCTAGCACGGAATAATAATGGTGCGGCCCGATGTTTCATAGTTGACAACCAGACACTGGATTGACCATGCACCGAGATCTTTTGTCGCTTTGACATAAACGGTACCACTGCCTTTTGGCCCTTCAACGTCATACGAAAAGTTGGCAGAACCACCGGCACCCGATGAATCCATATTGCCGCTAACAAAGCCGCTAGTGATCGGCGTGCCTAATTGTGCGACGACCTCAGATGATTGTTTGACTTGGTATACCGACACTTGGTAAGGCTTAGAGCCTTTCATTAAGCTGCCCACGCCAAAAAAGAGTGAGACAAAAAATATCAACATTGCCGCGATAAAGATGAGACTCGCAATCGTCCACTTCTTTTGCACTCGTTTAAAATGCTCGACACTTTGCCAGCGCTTATGTCGCCATGCCCACTCATTCCCTTTTAAGCCAAGAGCAATGAACATGATGATATTGACGAACGGACAGAACATCCAAAACGCGCGGTAGGTGTTATTGCCAATGCCCCACACCCAAGTTAGTAAAAACGCGCCCCAGTTCCAACCTTGTATTTCACTCGGGATATCGGCATGTTTGCCTTGACCCGACGTATTATTTTCCATTTCAACCCTCATTTTATTGTTGTATTGCATATTTTTTATTAGCCAACCACGCAGCGCGGGTTTTGCAGCGCAAATTATAGAGCTAAGCCACATAAAGTTTAATCAGGCAGCCATGTTTTATTGGTTGTTTAGATACAGGTCTAAAATTGCATGGTGCGGGGTTGAAGAATATAAAATTGCTCAGGTAGTGGCGCTCGACAGGCTAGATGAGCTGGGTTTTGCTTTGACCCTTTTATTTTATCGATAGACCCTTTATTTTTGGTCTTATAAAAATCATTTAAAAACAAGTGGTTAAAAACGGGCTAAATAAAAGGGTAAAAAAGGGTTTTTCTGGCTAATCCCTTGCTATCACGCCGCTTTTTGTTATATGTTTCTAGTTCACTGCCGCACAGGCAGCTTAGAAAAGCAGACCAAGTCATCGAGTATCTCAAAGATAGTTCACTGCCGCACAGGCAGCTTAGAAATCTCAGAACGCCGCCACCGGCGAGACACATCAGTTCACTGCCGCACAGGCAGCTTAGAAAGCAAAGCAGAAACAAGATCCGACGCATATCTGGTTCACTGCCGCACAGGCAGCTTAGAAAGCCCGAGCAAAAGAGCTAGGCGCAACAATAAGTGTTCACTGCCGCACAGGCAGCTTAGAAATTAGCGGTAGTATTTATATTCCTTAGCACCTTGTTCACTGCCGCACAGGCAGCTTAGAAAGAATCCTCAGAACTCGATGTTTGATATGTATAGTTCACTGCCGCACAGGCAGCTTAGAAAGTGTGGGTATTATTAAAATCTGTTGAAATGACGTTCACTGCCGCACAGGCAGCTTAGAAATGAAGCGATTTACCCCACTGCTGACTCCTCGGGTTCACTGCCGCACAGGCAGCTTAGAAACGTATCCCGGATATGACGCCGTACGACCGGGAGTTCACTGCCGCACAGGCAGCTTAGAAACAAATCGGGCCATATCAATATTTGTATTGAAAGTTCACTGCCGCACAGGCAGCTTAGAAACGTATGGGGAATGAGTGCGGAACGCTCGCCCCGTTCTCTGCCGCACAGGCAGGGT
>JBQGON010000091.1:11643-14040 GCA_052087065.1 Vibrio sp.
CCTCAGTCCCCTGCCGCACCCCCCGCTAACAAACCCCAGCCCCAACCCGACGCCCCGCATATCTGGTTCACTGCCGCACAGGCAGCTTAGAAAACCATCTTTCGACATGTATTTGAAAGAATTTCTGTTCACTGCCGCACAGGCAGCTTAGAAAAGAAGAGGTAACGGCATACAACAAAGAAAACCGTTCACTGCCGCACAGGCAGCTTAGAAAGGACAGATTAATCGCGCTGTATCTTATAACAAGTTCACTGCCGCACAGGCAGCTTAGAAATTCGGGCGGTTTTTCTTTCTATGAAAACTAAGGTTCACTGCCGCACAGGCAGCTTAGAAAAAAAAGGGAGATATATACTGCGGTCTCTAGCCGTTCACTGCCGCACAGGCAGCTTAGAAACGCCCTATTTTGATACTCGTTGAGTGCTTGAAGTTCACTGCCGCATAGGCAGCTTAGTAGTAAATATTATTCCATGCGCTGCATATTATTTTTTTCACAAAAAGGTGATACAACTAGAAAATATACCTGCGGTATTTTGTTATCGTTAGCTTGATTAATGGTATTTTAAACAATGTGTTGGAAGGTGTGATTGGTTGGCGAACCCTCCTCAATAGATGGCATTAAACGCCGCAGTAAAACTAGGAAGTAGGACATGGAACAGTTCTCCCCAACCGATATGAAAACCATATTGCACTCCAAACGTGCCAATATGTATTACCTAGAATATTGCCGGGTGTTAGTCAAAGACGGTCGGGTGGAATATGTCACCGATGAAGGGAAACAGTCTTATTACTGGAATATTCCTATTGCCAATACCACCACAATTTTACTAGGTAATGGCACATCTATTACGCAAGCGGCGGTAAGAGAGCTGGCAAAAGCAGGGGTATTGATCGGGTTTTGTGGTGGGAGTGGTGCGCCGCTGTTTTCCACCAATGAAGTCGATTTTGATGTCTCGTTCTTTAGCCCACAAAGTGAGTACCGCCCAGTCGGTTATCTGCAAAACTGGGTGTCGTTTTGGTTTGATGAAGACAAACGCTTACAGGCCGCGAAGCGTCTTCAGCAGCGCCGAATCGCGTTTACTAAAACTCAGTGGCTCAATAATACGCGGCTCAAAGAGGCGGGGCTTGCCTTGAATGAGGGCGATTTAACCCGCGCGTTAGAGCAGTTTGAGCAACAGGTGGATGATGCTAAAAATACGCAGGCTTTAATGCTCAGCGAAGCGCGCCTTACCAAAACGCTGTATAAAATCATCTGCAATGTCACCCGTTACAACGATTTTTCAAGAGTCAAACAAGGGGCCGGTACCGATTTCGCCAACCGTTTTTTAGATCATGGCAACTACCTCGCGTATGGTTTGGGGGCGACGGCCACGTGGGTATTAGGCTTGCCCCATGGCTTATCGGTGTTGCATGGTAAAACCCGCCGTGGTGGGTTGGTCTTTGATGCCGCCGATTTGGTCAAAGATGGCGTGGTGCTGCCACAAGCGTTTTTAAGTGCGATGAATGGCGACAGCGAACAAGAGTTTCGTCAAGCGTGCATCGCGGCGATTAGGCAAAGCGAAGCGCTGGATTTTATGATTGATAGCCTTAAAGCCATCAGTGAAGAATGCGGCCAGTAATATGAATATTTTATTAGTGTCGCAATGCTCTAAAAAAGCCCTCAAAGAAACCCGTCGCGTGATTGATCAATTTGCCGAGCGTACCGGCGATCGCACTTGGCAAACCGCCATTACCGAGCAAGGGCTGACAACGCTGCGCCAGTTATTAAAGAAAACTGCGCGCCGTAACACCTCGGTGGCCTGTCATTGGATTCGCAGTGGCAACCGCACCAATCTCAAATGGATTGTGGGTAATCCGCGCCGGTTTAACAGTGAAGGTAGTGTTCCGACCAATGTCACTGGGCGTGATATATTGCGCTCCAAAGATGAAAACGTTTGGCACACGGCTGAAGATATGCGGCTATTAGCCTGCATTGCCGCACTGTTTCATGATGTTGGGAAAGCCAACCAAGCCTTTCAAGATAAAATTAACCCGTGCAAAAAAACCGACAGTTACGAGTCTTACCGTCATGAATGGGTGTCGCTGCGCATTTTTGAAGCTTTTGTGTTGCAATCCATAGAAGGGGTCGCACCTGCTCAGCGTGATCACGCTTGGCTAACCGCGTTAACGCAAACCGATCAGACGAGTGATGAGACGGTACAAGGCGCGTTGATAAAAGATAAGATCACTCAGCACTATTCCGCTCCTTTCCAAGATCTTCCGCCTGCGGCACAAGCGGTGGCATGGCTCATTGTCTCGCATCATAAATTGCTAGAACCGACCGAACAAAATGACGATTTTATGCAATATCGAGAAGCGTTATTGGGTTTTTTAGAGAGCCCTTGGAACTCTCAGCAAAGA
>JBQGON010000092.1:0-5155 GCA_052087065.1 Vibrio sp.
CCCCCGAGTAACAACGCCGAAACGGTGAGAATACGCACCAACCAAATTTCGATGCCAAAAAAACGGGCTAACCCGGCACAGACACCCGCGATCACGCCATTCTGTTTGTCTTTAGTTAGCGAGCGATCATTCATAATGCTGCCGCCACTGCGGTGCTTCACTATCAAGAATCTGTTCAAGGGTGCGGATCCGAGCATCTAATTGGCGAGCCTGCTGAGATAAAAGTGTTAATTGCACCACGTCGTCTTCACTCAAATTATTGGTAAACTTGCGCTTGCTGCGATAATGCAACACTAACCAAAGCGGTGCGACAAATAATAAAAAGATCATCAACGGACCCAAAAAAAATAACATTATCACCTATCTCTCGCTCCCATCGAATTCAATTCTAGTCCTTTAAGCGCACTATCTTATCATGCTTTTTCAATACGCCCTGCCTACTTGTGCGAATCTGTGCTCTCTCAACCTAGGTCAATACCTCTTGTGTGACTTTTCTTGAAAGTGGGATTAAAACTCAACCTTAACGATAAAACATGGTAACCCTAACAAGAAGTCGCTATTGTTAGTAAAGTGTCTTGTTATAACCCAGAGCATTCACTTCTCTGCCGCACAATTAGCGGGTTGTACGATTGTTATCAACGTTGAAGACGAATGAAAGCATTCAATTCACACAGCAAATGAGCAAACAAGTCGACGATGTCGCGACGTCATGCGTTTTCTCTTGGTTTAATCGATTTAAAAATGGTAAATTAGCGTGATTTTCTTTAAGGCCATGTATTCTGAGACGCCTTGCCACCTCAGACACGTTTTTGATATGAAAGTATTCTTCAAATTAGCGTTAAGTATTTGCGCACTCAACCTTTTAACGGGCTGTGAAAAAGCTGTCGACCAAGATAAAGTCCGTCAAACAGGGTTTGTCTATTGTGGACAAGGCAGCCTAAATACCTTCAACCCTCAGCTGGTTGATAGTGGCATTACAGTCGATGTCTTAAGTCCGCAGATTTACAATACGCTATTGACGCTCGATCCAGAAACTCTCAAACCGGTTCCGAGCCTCGCGAAGAGCTGGCATGTCAATCAAGCAGGCACTGAGTATACTTTTGATTTACGCCATAATGTGCACTTTCAAACCACGCCTTGGTTTACCCCAACGCGTACAATGAATGCCCATGATGTGGTGTTCAGCTTTCGCCGTATTATTGATGCAGCCAATCCGTATCATTACACCCATGGCGGCGTATATCCGTGGTTTACTGGGCTTGATTTTCAGAACATGTTGTTAAGTGTTAAAGCCGTTGACAACTATACGGTGAAGTTTACCTTAAGCCGTCCAAACAATAGTTTCCTAGAAAACGTCGCGACTCCCCATGCGATCGTATTATCCAAAGAGTACGCAGATAAATTACAGCACGATGGCGAAAAAGATCATCTCGATACGCGTCCGGTCGGCACAGGTCCCTTCTATTTAAGCAATTACGAGATTAATAATTATGTGCGCTTGAAGCGAAATGACCAATATTGGGATGGCGTTGCCAAAATGAAACAAGTGGTACTCAATATTTCCCAACGTGGTACTGGCTCTCTGGCTAAGTTGTTAAGCGGCGAATGTGATGTGTTGAATGCGCCGATTGCTAGTCAATTACCGACCATTAAACGCCATAAAAAAATTGCGTTATCGTCGAAACCGGCGATGAATGTCGCTTTTATCGCATTAAATACCGACAAACGTGGCCTAGATGACGTGCGAGTGCGTAAAGCCATCAGCTATGCCATTAACCGCCAGAATATTTTGGATTCCGTGTTTTACGGAACCGGAAGCATGGCATATAACATTTTACCACCGACTTCTTGGGCGTATAATCGCGATTCTTCGCAAATTCGCTTCGATCGTAACTATGCATTGGCCTTATTGCGCGATGCTGGTTATACACAAGGGTTAGAACTCACGATGTCGGTGCCAACCGTTCCACGTCGTTACGATCCCAGCCCGCGTAAAACCGCTGAACTGATTCAATCGAACTTAGCCGATGTCGGCATTAGCGTCAGACTCGTACCGGAAGAGCGAGTCACGCGCAATGAACTGGCCGCCCGCGATGATATCGATATGTACTTAACCGGTTGGGAAGGAACAACCACTGACCCAGATAGCTTTTTGCGTCCGTTATTGTCATGTGATGCCAATCGCGCAGGACTGAACTATTCCATGTGGTGTAATAAAGACTTTGACTTCATTCTCGATTTAGCGCTAGAAGTGACACGACCACGCTATCGTCTAAACTTGTACAAACAAGCACAAAATATCCTCAATCAAGAGTTTCCATTGATCCCATTAGCACATGGCAAACAATTCAATGCGTATAATGAATCTCTCTCTGGCCTGCAAATGACCCCTTTCAATTTGCTGCCGTTTAACACTGTCGAGAGGGTTAAAGACTAATGCTGAACTACACGGTACGCCGCTTATTCCTGTTTATTGTCACGTTACTGGTGCTTACGTTGGTCGGCTATAACCTGTTGCGTCTCGACCCTATTTCTCCTTGGTCACAACAGGCGTTTATCCCCGGCTGGCTGGCTTATATCAAAGAGTTGCTGCATCTTAATTTTGGTACCAGTAAAGATGGCATTCCAATTATCAAAGAGTTGGCATCGGTTTTCCCGGCCACATTGGATCTGTGTATTGTAGCCTTTCTGTTTTCTTTGCTTATTGGCTTACCTATCGGTACGGTGGCGGGCATGAAGCAAGGCAAAACACTCGATACCGTCATCAAATTTATTTCCATGTCTTGCTATTCGGCTCCCATTTTTTGGGTCGCATTGATGATGATCATGCTGTTTTCTTTCCATTTAGGGCTGTTGCCCGTCTCCGGTCGCTATGATTTGTTGTATGAAATAAAACACGTGACAGGCTTTGCGCTAATCGATGCTTTGTTATCCAAAAGTCCTTACCATACCGCCGCATTGCAAAGTGTCATTTCACATATGATTATGCCGTGTTTGGTCTTAGCCATTTCACCAACCACGCAAGTTATCACACTGATGCGCGCCTCGGTGTCCGATGTAATGTCGCAAAACTACGTGCGCGCGGCACGAATTAAAGGTTTATCTAATTTCGAAATTATTACCCAACACGTATTACGGAATGCCATCCCGCCGATCATTCCTAAATTCGGGGTGCAATTATCCAGCATGCTCACGCTTGCCATTATTACCGAGTCGATTTTTGATTGGCCGGGCATTGGCCGATGGTTACTGGACGCGTTATCTAGCCAAGACTACACGTCCATTCAAGCAGGTGTGATGGTGATTGGTTCTTTAGTATTAACTGCCATTATTATTTCAGATCTTGTTGGCGCAATGGTCAACCCTCTGGTAAGAAAGGATTGGTATGCTAACCACTAATATTTATCAAGAAGATCACGTCCCTACGCAATTCCAGCGATTTTGGCGCAGTTATCGTACCGATAAACTGAGCATGTTTGGACTGTGGGCCTTGTTCATTCTGGTTGTCATCACCCTATTGTCTTTATGGGTAGTGCCTCATGATCCTCAAGCACAAAGCCATCAATTATTGCTTCCTCCCTCTTGGGAGCCTAGTGGCAAAGTCGAATATTTCTTCGGGACCGATGATTTAGGCCGCGATATTTTGTCGCGTCTGATCGACGGTACGCGGCTAACTTTCGGCGCATCAATACTGATCACGTTTTTAGCGAGCCTCGCCGGATGTTCTATCGGCTTTATGGCGGGGATGACAAAAGGCTGGGCCTCCAGTATTTTGAATCACTTATTTGATACTGTGATGTCGATCCCCTCATTACTGCTGGCTATCATTTTTGTCGCATTTCTGGGGTTCGGTGAATTCAATGTATTGCTTGCCATCGGTTTAGCACTGATTCCAAGGTTTATCCGCTCTATCTACCTTGCGGTCCATAATGAAGTAGAAAAAGATTACATTATGGCGGCCCGTCTTGATGGCGCGAGTGATTTTTACTTGTTTTGGCACTCGATTTTACCCAACATTCTCCCCATGATTGTCGCTGAAATGGCACTCGCTCTCACCAGTGCCATTCTCGACATTACCGCACTCGGTTTTCTTGGCTTGGGCGCACAATCCCCAAGCACGGAATGGGGCGCGATGCTCGGCGATGCAGTGGAGTTGATCTATCTCGCACCTTGGACCGTGACCTTACCCGGTATTGCGATTATGTTTACCGTTATTATGGTCAATTTGGTCGGTGAAGGTGTGCGACAGTCACTCAAAGCGGGAGTAGAATAATGCCAATTTTAGATATCCGACATCTCACGATTGAGATCGACACGCCACAAGGGTTGGTCAAGGCAGTCGATCGCATGAGCCTCACCATGTCAGAAGGTCAAATTCGTGGTCTGGTGGGCGAATCGGGATCAGGAAAAAGCTTAGTCGCGAAAGCGCTGGTTGGTGTCACCAAAGACAACTGGCGCATCACAGCCGATCGCCTTCGCTTAGATAATATCGACTTATTACAGCTTACGCCAAGAGAGCGACGCCGCGTTATTTCACGCGATATTGCCATGATTTTTCAAGAGCCTTCCACCTGTCTAGACCCCTCGGATGAGGTGGGTAAACAGTTAGAAGAATCCATCCCCGATCGCACATTCAAAGGTCGCTGGTGGCAAAAGTCGCGCTGGCGAAAACAGCAAGCCATTGCCCTACTACATAAGGTCGGCATTAAAGATCACCGTCGTGTTATGAAGAGTTATTCTTATGAATTAACCGATGGAGAATGCCAAAAAATCATGATTGCGATGGCCATTGCCACCAAACCTAAGCTACTGATTGCCGACGAACCGACAAACGATTTAGACCCGATTACTCAATCACAAATCTTGCGCTTATTGAGCCGCATGAACCAAGTGGGTAATACCTCGATTTTATTGATTGGTCACGATTTAAATACCATTACCCAATGGGCGGATCGCATCACTGTTATGTACTGTGGACAATCGGTAGAATCGGCCGAAACCCCACACTTACTGCAATATCCTAAGCACCCTTATACCGTGGCGTTATTGCGAGCAATGCCCGATTTTAGTGATTGGATTCCACCGAAGCAAAAATTACAGTCATTACCCGGTTCGATTCCCCCACTCCAACATTTACCGATTGGCTGTCGTTTAG
>JBQGON010000092.1:5165-14020 GCA_052087065.1 Vibrio sp.
GTCCGCGTTGCCCGCACGCACAACGTCAGTGCGTCGAAGTGCCGAGAACACGTTGGGTCAAAACCCATAAATATTCGTGTCATTTCCCACTTAATATGGAGTAACTCATAGTGATTAATACCTCTCTATTGGAAGTGGATAATCTATCTAAGAAATTTGTCACGCGTTCAGGGCTGTTTCATAAAGAAGAGCACCTGGTGGTTAAGCCGGTCAGCTTTTGTCTTGAAGCTGGGCAAACGGTCGGATTTATTGGTAAGAATGGCTCTGGCAAATCGACCTTAGCACGCATGCTAGCCGGTATGATAGAGCCCAGTAGCGGCGAAATTCGTGTCAATGGTGAGCCACTGGCGCATAAAGACTACAGCACGCGTTGTAAGTTAATCAGAATGATATTTCAAGATCCCAATACCTCGCTCAATCCAAGGCTACAAATTGGGCGTATCTTGGATGGGCCTTTGAAACGTAACACCGCGATGTCCCCCAAAGATCGAATGAAGCGTGTTAAAGACACCTTAGTACGGGTCGGCCTGCTGCCGGAACACGCCTATTTTTACCCACAAATGCTGGCCACTGGGCAAAAACAACGGGTTTGCCTCGCACGCGCTTTGATTCTCCAGCCTTCGATTATTGTGGCAGATGAAGCGCTGAATGGTTTAGATATGGCGATGCGCTCGCAAATCATTAATCTGTTTTTAGAGCTACAAGAAGAGATGGGCGTGTCTTTTGTCTACGTATCCCAACATATCGGTGTCATTAAGCACATTACAGACAAAGTCATGGTGATGCATGAAGGCGAAGTGGTCGAATTTGGCAATACCCAAGATGTCCTTGCCAATCCTCAGCACCCAATCACCGAGCGTATGATCGAGAGTCATTTCCATAAAGCACCGACGTTTAAATCCAGCAGTAAACGTGGTGCAGTACGCTGAAACATTGAGGTTAATAACAATAACCTCGCTTCAAGTCACTAAAAAATTTATTGATTAATCCTATGTGAGTACGCACCTGAGCAGATTTTGAGCTATATTTTATCGAGTGAAACTTGAGGAAACGCCAGTAATGATGCCTATTGCTCGATATTTGCTTTTACTATTATGTTACGCCGTCACGCTACCTATTGCTCACTCTGCTGAACAAAAAGTCATTGTGGCGGTGCAAGATGAATGGCCTCCCTATGTCATTGACTCTAAGCCATCATCAGGGTTATCGGTCGATATTGCTAAAGCGGCGTTTAAAACCCAGAATTATAAGCTATCAGTCGAAATTAAACCTTGGTCACGAGCCTTAAAAGAAGCAGAGTATGGCCGGGATATTGTGCTAATCGCAGCATGGCATTCTAAAGAACGTGACAAATATTTATACTTTTCTAAACCCTACCTATATAACGAAATCAGCTTAATTTCATTGAAAGAAAATAACTTTGATTGGCACACTTTCGCTGATCTCGATGGGAAAACCATAGGGACCATTCAAAATTACGCGTACGATGATGAATTCATGGCGAACCCTTGGACCAATAAGGTTCTAGGAAAAACCTTAGAAAATAATATTCGTAAAGTTCTTACTGGTCGCATTGATATGTTCATCGAAGAATATCGCGTCGCTAAATGGACCATGCTAAAGCATGGCATTGACCCAAATCGATTTAGGAAAGTCGCCCCGAATGTGGCTTATAGTGGATTATATCTCGCGGCAGGGAAACGTAACCCCAAAGCCAAAGAATACGTTGCTGCGTTTAATCGTGGACTCAAGAAAATACGAATTTCTGGCGAGCTAGAACGCATCATTCATCATTACGAACAATAATATTTAGTCACTTCTCTTCGCGATTTATTGCTCTTTAGTTGTGCAAATAACGCACTGTTTTTTAGCAAAATTAGTTACCCACGTCTTCTAAAACAGGTTATCCACAGAAAATGTGGATAACCCTTTGGTCGTATCCGTTGCACTTTCCTACGGGCACAAAAAAGGTGCCTTAATCTGGCACCTTTTTCGCGGCATTCATTACACCAGATACGGTTTTAATCATGCTTTTTTAAAAAGACGAGCCAATATAACAAGCCAACCACTAAACCACCGCCAATCATATTACCGATCGTCACGGGAATTAGATTATTGATAATAAAAGTTGACCAGTTTAAGTCACTAAACTGAGATACGGTAGCGCCCGTCATTTGCCAAAACGAATCCGATGCGAATGTTTTGATACCAATCGCCATTGGAACTTGGAACATGTTCGCAATACAGTGCTCAAAACCACAAGCAACAAACATTGCGACTGGTAACACGAGAAGTAGAACTTTATCCGACATCGAACGTGCGCCAAATGTCATCCATACCGCTAAACAAACCAGCAGGTTACACATTAAACCTAAAGCGACCGCTTGAATAAACGTGTGATGAAGTTTGTGCTGAGAAATGTGCATGGCATGAATGCCCACTAATCCATGGTCACTCACATACTGTTGAGTCAATAACATGATCCCAACTAATAAAAGAGAGCCGACAAAGTTACCTGCGTACACGACGGCCCAGTTACTTAACATTTGTTTCCATGTAATTTTGCCACAGGCTTTGGCGACGAGCGTCAGTACCGAACTGGTAAACAGTTATCCTCCGGTGACCACCACAAGAATTAAGCCTAGGCTAAAGGCAAGCCCGCCTACCAATTTACTCAACCCAAAAGCAACGTCTTGTGCTCCCGTGGTAACTAAAGTGTAAAAAACAAAGGCGATACCAATCTGCATGCCCGCAGATATAGCAAGTAAAAAGGATTTAAAAAGTGGTTTTGTTGCCTTGCCAACCCCAACTTCTGACGCACGCAATGCCATTTGCTGAGGGGATAATGCATCGATTTGATTCAATTCCATAATATTTAGACACGTTTTGATACAAAAAGTGGCAGAATCATCGCGTTAATTGAATACCAATTCAAGTGTTATTTGAGTTTTTTAACGAAACAATACAAGTCATTCATAGTTTCAAAAAACTTGGTAACGGTTTTGATCGTCGCTGGAGAGTTCTTATTATATTTAAATACAAATATACACACTTTACTGCAGGTGAATGACATTGTTATATGATTTGTAACGTTCCATTATCAAGCTGATATCTTTGTGTACACCAATGGCTTTGTTTCCCTTATTTTCATTGGCTTAGATAACACTTCTATCGAAAATATCTTGCGCTGGATTGCAATTCCCTTATGTTAGAAGTACGCCTTTATTTAGGAGAGCATGATGAAATTTTCCTCAGAACACGTAGACGAATTAAACCTATTACTTCATTTTAATCTCGAGAGTTCAGCGGTTGGGATTAAAGTCCACAGTGATGCCCCTAACACCCATCAATACGCTATTGATCGTCTGTATAAGAAAGGACTCTGCACCTTACCTGATGGTGGTTATTTGACCAATGAAGGCATTGAAGCGGCAGAGCAAGCACAGCGACTCTATCGTATCATCAATTAACTCACCATTGCTGCAGTGAAGGCTATTTACTGCAGCAATTTATATCGCTCACTCTACCCGCCCAGCTTGCTTCATTCGATACATCCCAGTCTTTCTATTCTGTATCAACCTGTTATTCACTTCTTATCTGAGACGTGTAAGATAGCAAAGTGAACATGTGGTAAACACTTTTAACCACATGAACAAAAGACCATCCGCGAAAAAGGAGCAGAACCATGAGCCAAATAGTCATTATTGGTGCCGGCTGGCTAGGTAAACCCCTTGCCCAAGCCCTATTAACAGATGGACATCATGTCAGTGCGACCAAAACCAACACCGACGGCGTCAATACTCTGCAAGATTGTGGCATCCCAGCCTTTGAGTGCGATCTCTCGAAACCGGAGCGTCTTCAAGATGATTTAAAGCAGCGTAATTGCGACATTGTGATAGGCTGCTTTCCGCCGGGGTTTCGCCATGGCAACGCCGATGACTACGTCCACTATTGGGCAAGCGTCGTAATGCACGCACGCACAGCTGGCGTCAAAAAAATCATCATGGTGAGCTCGACATCGGTCTATCCCACTGCGGCAAAAACGATGGTCGAATCCGATGCCAATTATGCCCAAAGCATGGCGTCAGATAACTTCACCGACAATGCCAAACGCCTCTTACAAGCCGAGCAATGTGTCATCGATTCAGGATTGGATTATGCTATCGTTCGTTGTAGTGGATTAATGGGGCCAGATCGCCATCCAAGCCGCTTTGTCGCCCACTTATCGACCATTAGCGATCAAGCGCCAGCTAATATGATTCACCAAACGGATGCGATTGGCGCTCTGCGTTTTGCCCTCTCCGATATTCACCGCGATGTCGTTAATGCCACCACGCCAGAGACCGTCGATAAAGCGCAGTTCTACCATGCCGCGCTCAAGCAAGCGCATTTGGAGACCCCTTTCCCACCGCTCAGCCACACTGGTGATAAACGAGTTAGTGCAGAGAAATTGGTCAAGCTCGGATATCAATTTCACTATCAAAGTACACTTGAGGCATTAGCGCTACCATAAAGCCGACACGTGCGTTACCTCGGCGAGGTTGAACGGTCAGAGACATAAAAAATCGGGGTGACCCATTCACCCCGGTGAAGTTTAACGATTGAGTAGCTCTTTATAATGCAAGCGGCACACCGAAACATATTTATCGTTGCCACCAATCGAGACTTGCTCACCTTCATCGATTGGCACGCCTTGTTCATCGGTTCTGATCACCATATTCGCCTTACGGCCACAGTGACAAATGGTCTTTAATTCCACCAGCTTATCGGCCCAAGATAATAGATAACGGCTGCCTTCAAACAATTCGCCTTGGAAGTCTGTTCTCAGTCCGTAGCATAAGACAGGAATACGCAGTTTATCGACCACTTCGGTCAGTTGGTACACTTGTTGTTTGGTTAAGAATTGGCATTCATCAACCAAAATACAATGATGCCGCTTTTCTTCGTGCAGCGCTTTGACTGACGTATAAAGGTCCGTCTCTGCATTGTACAAATGCGCTGGCTCTTCTAATCCAATCCGTGAACTGACTTTACCCACACCAAAACGATCATCAATGGCAGCGGTAAAAATGGCGGGAGTCATACCACGCTCTTTATAGTTGAATGCCGACTGTAAGAGTGTGGTGGATTTACCGGCATTCATCGCCGAGTAATAAAAATACATTTGAGCCAAGTGGAAATCCCTTATTTCGTTGAGCAAGGCGTCAACGGTAAGCCAGAAATAATGCGCGGCATTGTAGCAAAAAACCACGCGCCCCGCATGTGTGTTACGCCACGTTTATTCCGGTTTCACGCCAATAAAAAAAGCGCCACATAGGCGCCTTTTTACATCAAGATTTCACATCAAAAGAAAGAGATTATTCTTGCTCTTGATTATCTTCTTGTGCTTCTTTAACGGTTAATGCTAGTTCTTCAAGCGCCGCTGGGTTGGCAAAGCTTGGTGCATCCGTTAACGGACAAGCCGCTGCGGTTGTTTTCGGGAAAGCAATCACATCGCGGATATTTTCCGTTCCACACAATAGCATGACTAGGCGGTCTAAACCGAACGCAAGGCCAGCATGAGGAGGCGTACCGTATTTTAATGCATCCAATAGGAAGCCAAATTTCTTACGCTGTTCTTCTGCAGTAATGCCAAGAACATCAAACACCGCTTGTTGCATTTCAGCATTGTGAATACGCACAGAACCGCCACCGACTTCGTAGCCATTCAATACCATATCGTAAGCATTAGAATTAGCCGCCGCAGGGTTCGCTTTCAGCTCTTCTGCGGTTACGCCTAACGGCGCTGTAAATGGGTGGTGCATTGCTGCTACGTTGCCTTCATCATCGCTTTCAAACATTGGGAAATCAATCACCCAAAGTGGCGCCCATGAATCTTCATTGGTAAGACCAAGATCGGAGCCAACTTTCAAGCGCAGTGCGCCCATCGCATTCGCAACCACATTGGCATTATCGGCGCCGAACAAAATGATGTCGCCAGATTGTGCATTAGTGCGTTCAAGTAAGCTTTCAATGTTCTCTGCTGACAAGAATTTTGCCACAGGTGATTGCACCCCTTCCGCTCCAGCGGCGCGATCGTTAACTTTCATCCACGCAAGACCACGCGCACCGTACACTGAGACATATTGTGTGTACTCGTCAATCTGTTTACGCGTCAACGACGCGCCGCCAGGGACACATAATACCGCAACACGGCCTTTTTCATCATTGGCAGGACCTGCAAAGACTTTGAATTCTACGTCTTTCAATAGATCCGCAACATCAATCATTTCAAGTGGGTTACGCAGATCCGGCTTATCTGAACCGAAACGACGCATCGCCTCACTGTAGGTCATGATTGGGAAATCACCGAGCTCAACGTCAAGCAAATCTTTCCACATGTCATGAACCATTTTTTCCGTTACTTCACGGACTTGCTCTGCGGTCATGAATGAGGTTTCGATATCAATCTGCGTAAATTCAGGCTGACGGTCTGCACGCAAATCTTCATCACGGAAACATTTCACGATTTGATAGTAACGATCAAAGCCTGACATCATCAGCAACTGTTTAAATAGCTGCGGTGATTGTGGTAACGCGTAAAATTTGCCTTTATGGACACGGCTTGGCACTAGGTAGTCACGAGCACCTTCTGGCGTCGCTTTGGTTAATACAGGCGTTTCAATATCAAGAAAATCATGCTCATCAAGGAAACGACGGACATAGCTGCTCGCTTTCGCTCGCAGTTTGATACGATCGCTCATTTCTGGACGACGCAAGTCAAGATAACGATATTTTAGACGCTGCTCTTCAGAGTTTTTCTGGTTAGAGTCAAGTGGCAACGGCTCAGAGCGGTTAATAATCGTAATAGCGGTGGCTAATACTTCAACGCTACCAGTTGGCATGTCTTTATTAACTTGGCTATCAGGACGTTCACGTACTGTCCCTGACAATTGAATACAGAATTCACCTCGCAGTTGGTTTGCAACTGCAAACACGTCTGCCATATCTGGGTCAACAACCACCTGAACGATACCTTCACGATCTCGCATATCGATAAAGATAAGACCGCCTAAATCGCGACGACGATTAACCCAGCCGCTCAGTTCTACAGTTTGTCCTGCAAGGGACTTGTTCAGGTGACCGCAATAATGGCTACGCATAATGAATTTCCCAATCTCTCTAATTTATTTATGAACTTGAATACGACAGTAACACCACTGTCCTTATATGCCATTTATACGCTGAACAGGTCGCAAAATCGACCATTGAGCGTATAAATTCCTCGTATTTCCTGACGCTTGATGAAATTTGATACAAATTCGCCCGTGGCGAGCATCATCAATCGAAAATGGTCGGTGATTATACCGTTAAACTACCGTAATACACAAAGCCCTGTTACAGTGGATTTTGATAAACCAGATATTTGACTGCGACTTATGACAACACTTCCTTTACGTTTAGGCTTAACTTTATGGTCACATTCTGCTTGGCAGCCTTTCTTTTATGGGAAAGGAACGCCAAGCGCTGAACGTCTGGCTAAGTATGCGGAGGTATTTCATACCGTAGAAGGTAATACGACCTTCTATGCGTCACCGTCAGCAAGTACCGTGCATAATTGGCGAGATGCCACGCCCGATGACTTTCGCTTTACCTTCAAGTTGCCGAAGTTCATCACCCATGAACAGCAGCTACGTGGTTGTAAGCAGGCGTTACACGATTTTTTGACGTTAATGGCGCCACTCCACGACAAGATTGGGCAATGGACGTTACAACTACCCGCGCAATTTTCTCCGGCTGAATTTGCCACACTGCAACGTTTTTGTCGCCTTTTCCCCCCAGAGTTACCCTTAGGCATAGAAGTTCGTCACCCTGCTTTCTTTCAAAAAGGCCGTGAGGAAATCGCGTTTAATCAGTGGCTGATTAGCGAACAATACGACCGTATTATCATGGATAGCCGCCCCGTGTTTTCGGTGCCACCCACTACCGACATTCTGCTAGAAGCACAAAAAAAGAAACCGCACGTACCTGTCCATGCTTTAGCCACCGCCGAGCACCCAATGATCCGTTTTATTGGCTTGCCGACTGTCGATGACAATCTGACGTTTTTCCAGCCGTGGTTAAAAAAACTGCCACAATGGATCCATGAAGGCAAACAGCCCTACCTAATGATTCATACCGCTGACAATCATTATGCGCCGCAATTAGCACAGTCATTGTATCAACAACTCGCGAATCTCATCGCGCTCCCTCCCCTCGCCAGCTTTCCCGCGACTCACGGAGACCATCAGTTGTCGATGTTTTTGTGGTGATGCCTCAGCCCTGCGTTCTTGATAGTCGAGTTAAGGAAATTTTTACGGGAATGGGCCATCTGGGTGCAATCAATAATGACACCGAGGCGAATTTTGCATAAAATACGCGCCTTTCGAAATTCGTACGGTATGAATGCTCGACATGTCATGCTGTAAAGAGGTTTACATGAGCAATAAAGATACCATTTTTTCGGCACCTATCGATAAGATTGGTGATTTTACCTTTGACGAACGCGTCGCAGAAGTCTTTCCGGATATGATTCAACGCTCCGTACCTGGTTACAGTAATATCATTTCAGCGATCGGCATGTTGGCGGAGCGTTTCGCTAAACCCAACACCCGTGTTTATGACCTTGGATGCTCACTGGGCGCGGCAACGCTCTCGATGCGTCGCCATATCGAAGGTTGTGAAGGTGCACGTATCATCGCTGTGGACAACTCTCATGCGATGGTTGAACGTTGCAAGCTACACGTCAACGCATACCGCTCTGACATCGCCGTCGATGTGCTTGAAGAAGACATTCGTCAAGTGGATATCACCAACGCCTCGGTGGTCGTTCTAAA
>JBQGON010000093.1:0-697 GCA_052087065.1 Vibrio sp.
CCGCATCATCAGCTTGGAAGGCTGAGGTAATAGCCATTATACGATGCCCGCTTTGTTGCGCATCGAGGCGATGGAGTTAATATGCCACCCTGATTACGAAAAATAAACCTTTTTCGTCATGATTTTATTCAGTTGAATACGAAACAAACAACTATGAATTCAAGCGATTAAAAAGCCATCACTCTTGTTAATCAATGGTTATCAGAACAGCAATCAACCAAACCACTTAACTTCCCACCACAAACACAAACACAAAGTCAAAGTGCGCGATTTATGATTAGCTAGAGCGACGATTAATATGACCGGACTGCCACAGCTACAACTGATTATTCTGAGGACATCTCTGGGGTAGGCTCTGATGGCGGCTGAGCTGGAGTAGATTCACTCATCCCCGCTATCAATTGTGCAGACAAAAAACTAAATACATCACGAGTGGCTCGACTTAACAAATTCCGCCGCGCATGTTTTGCCAGATCGGTTTGTGTTGTTGCCCCCATAATAAAACTTACCAATAAACCAGGTGGGCTGCTCGCGGTATGTAGGGCGCTATCTTTGGCTTTTGTTCGCGACACGCTAGCCAGTTGTTCCAATTGCTTGGTTTGACGATACAACGTATCCCGCTGGTGTTTCATCTTTTTTATCCCAAACATAGCCTACTCCTCTTCCACAGGAATAATCGCATCCAAAGTACGTGAAA
>JBQGON010000093.1:707-13666 GCA_052087065.1 Vibrio sp.
TTGACCAAATACATCAACACAATTGCGCTAAGCAACGTCACTAGTGTCGCAGATAAAAAGATCCCAATTAAAGAAAAACCGTAGCTCCAAGCAACCACAGCTGTCGTTGCAATAATCAGTAACCAAGTGGTTAATAAAAGAAAAATGACACCGCACATCAATGCTAAAAGTTGAGCGCTAGAGGCAACCCAAAGTTTAGCCTCTAGCGCTCCAAGCCCTAATACACTCTTAAACCACTGTTTATGAGACGTCACCGCATCGCTAAAATCCGATGCACCTGACGACGTGTCAGAGTGTGGTGCTTCCATACTGATGATTCCTTTTACTTACGCTTGCATAGGAAACTCGCCGCAACAGCACCCGCTAAAAAGGCAATACCAATGGCTTTGACTGGGTTTTCTTTCGCATATTCACCCACCGCTGAACTAACTTTTTCAGACTGTTGTTTCGCCGTATCAGCAATTTTATGAGCTTGCTCATTAATTTGATGTGCCACTTCTTCAATACGCTCTTGGCTTTTTTCTTTCGCATCTACTGCGCTATCCACACCGTTATGTGCAGCCTCCGCAGCTTCGTCGACTTTCTCATGTGCTTTTGACTGGGTCGTACTCTTATTTGCTGTAGCCATTTTAAACTCTCCTTTGATTTAAAAATGAAGCTATCAACGCTGATGAGGATTCAATACTTTAGCGCTCAAGATAACTCTAACTGCCTCAACTACTCTAGCGTATTTTGTATAGCTACGCCAATCTAGCTTGAGTCGGAAATGTCATGTTTCTGTTTGATTTACAATATGATGTGAGGTGCGTTCACGTTGCAATGACAACTATAGCCAAGAGATCTCTTATTGATAAACCCATGAACTCATCCCGTAACACATACAATTTTTAAATATATCGCTCACCGATAGACCCCTCATTTTTATTTCGTTGAGCTTTACCCTATTAAAAACACACAATTTTGAACCTAGGTCATAATAATAAGACAACAGTGCTGATACTTTATTTTCACCCCATTAATAGAAAACCAACAATTTAGATACCATTCATCACGATACACTTAAATCGTTTAAAAAGAATGTGTCTATAAGTTACGCCATTACTAAGGACATTAGACATGGAAGAGTCTACAAATAAAGCTCGCCGGAAATTTTTAAAGAATACGTTGATAGTCGGCTCAGCTAGCGTCATCGGCCCAAACCTTATCTTTCCCGCTTTTGCTGATCCGATTACGCATATTGATATGCAAGATTACCAACCAATTTTCTTCAACAGCGACGAATGGTCGTTTATTCTGGCCGCTGTCGCTCAACTCATTCCGGCCGATGACTCTGGCCCAGGCGCCATTGAAACCAATGTTCCAATATTTATCGACCGACAAATGCAGGGAGATTTTGGCAAAGCGGCGGATTGGTATATGGAACCCCCCTTTGCGCCACAATCACCACCTGAACTCGGATATCAATCGCCACTTACCCCAGCGGATACTTATCGGCACGGGATCAAAGCAACCAACCAATACTGCATTCAAACTTTCGGCACATTATTCGCCAAGCTCACACCCAAGCAACAAGTTCAAGTGCTTACCGATTTGCAGCATGGTGACATTCACTTCAATGACGTTAGTGCTTCCCAGTTCTTTGCTTTTCTTCTACAAAACACCAAAGAAGGCTACTTTGCCGACCCCATACATGGTGGAAACAAAGGAATGGCAAGCTGGAAAATGATCGGTTTTCCTGGGGCCCGTGCCTCATTCAAAACTTGGGTTGATTACCCAAACGCGACCTACCCATTAGGTCCAGTTAGCATTCAAGGAGAGAGAGGATAAATGATGGCACGTAAGGAAAAACCCGTAGATGTCGTGATGGTGGGGCTTGGTTGGACCAACTCGATCATAGGAATGGAAATGACGGATGCCGGACTCAATGTCCTTGCTCTTGAACAAGGGGCAGACAGAGAAACCGTACCAGACTTTTCCTACCCCAAAATGGCGGACGAATTAACTTATGGCGTTCGCTATAAATTAATGCGGCGCCCGGCAGCGAACACGGTTACCGTTCGCCATTCGATAGGCGAAACAGCCTTACCCTACCGCCATTTGGGATCATTTCTTCCCGGAGATGGGGTCGGTGGAGCGGGCAGCCACTGGAATGGTCAGTCTTGGCGCCCTATGCCAGAAGAGTTGTATCTACGCACCTATGTAGAGGAAAAGTTCGGTAAAGATATGATTCCCGAAGATATGACGATTCAAGATTTTGGGGTCAGTTATGAAGAGCTGGAACCGCATTTTGATTTTTTTGAGAAAGTCATGGGGATCTCAGCGCAAGCGGGTAACATTCAGGGCAAGATTCAGCCCGGTGGAAACCCTTTTGAAGGGCCGCGCCAAAATCCTTATCCTCTGCCACCATTACCGCGCACACTCAATGACACACTGTTTGCAAAAGCTGCCAGTAACAAAGGACTTCATCCCTTCCCTATGCCCGCCGCTAATGCGTCGCAAGCCTATACTAACCCGTATAACATGCAGCTTGGCCCTTGTAACTTCTGTGGGTTTTGTGAACGTTATGGCTGCATTAATTACTCTAAAGCATCGCCACAAACCTGTATTTTAGGCGCGCTAAAACAGCGTAAGAACTTTGCATACCGAACGCACAGTGAAGTCATTAAAATTAATTTAGACGATTCGGGCAAAAAAGCCACAGGGGTGACTTACATCAATGCCGAAGGCGACACCATTTTTCAACCCGCCAATATCGTCATCATCGGTTCCTTTGCCTACAATAACGTTCGCCTTCTGCTGCTCTCCAAAATTGGGCAACCTTACGATCCGGTGACTAACACCGGCACGGTTGGGCGTAATTACGCCTATCAAATGACTGGAGGCGCCTCATTATTTTTTAAAGATAAAGAGTTTAATCCCTTCATCGGCGCTGGCGCGAATGGCGAAGTCATCGATGACTTTGCTATCAACCAGATAGATTTTCGCAAGGAAGGCTTCATTGGCGGCTCCTACATTAATGCCGGCATGACCAACGGGCAACCTATTCGTAATATGCCGTTACCTTCGGGGACACCAAGTTGGGGAGCGCAGTGGAAAAAAGCGGTTAAAGACAACTACGGCCACGCCATGAGCATTGGATCTCATGGTTCAAATATGTCTTACCGCGATTGTTACCTGAGTCTTGATCCCACCTACAAAGATCGCCATGGCTTACCGTTACTCCGTATGACTTTCAACTGGAAAGACAACGATATAAAAATGACTCAGTTCATGAAACGACAAATCGAGTCGATTGTTGAGGTGATGAAACCCGATAGTGCTAAGTATGGTTTCAAAGATTTTGGCTCGAAATACGATGTTCGCCCTTACCAATCAACCCATAATGTGGGCGGCGCGATCATGGGAACGACGCCAAAGAACAGTGTGCTAAATCGCTACCTACAAAGTTGGGACGTACATAATGTCTTTGTTATGGGGGCTAGTGCTTTTCCACAAAATATCCAATATAACCCAACCCTATTGGTGGGGGCGCTGACTTATTGGTCAGCTAAGGCGATTCGGGAGCGCTATATTCCCAATCCCGGTCCACTGGTTCAAGCATGAGGAAGCAGAGATGAAAACATTGATAATAGCATTGGGATCATTACTGACTCTATTGCCTACAAGCAGTTACTCTGCGGATAACATTCAAATCACGGACAAACTGATCAAGCAAGGGGAGTACATGGCCAATGCCAGTGATTGTGTTGCCTGCCATACCTCACCAGGCGGCAAGCCATTTGCTGGTGGACTTGCGATTGATGGCCCGTTTGGGACCATATACTCAAGCAACATTACCCCGAGTAAAGCTCATGGTATCGGCAACTATAGCTATAATCAATTCGAGCAAGCGCTACGCCAAGGGATCCGTGGCGACGGTGCGTTATTATATCCAGCCATGCCCTACCCTGATTATGCCAAACTGACCGATCAGGATGTTAAAGCGCTCTACGCCTACATCATGCATGCAGTGACACCAGTCAATCAGGCAGCCAAAAAAACCGACTTGAGTTTTCCTTTCAATCAACGTTGGGGAATCCAATTGTGGAATTGGGTCTCGCTCGATAACACCCCTTATCAATACGATCCAAACCAAAGTCCGCTCTATAATCGCGGGGCCTATTTGGTTCAAGGGCCAGGCCATTGTGGCAGTTGTCATACACCACGCGGACTGTTTTATGAGGAAACCAGCTACAATCAAAAAGCATCAGATTTTCTCTCTGGCGGGATGATTGGTATATGGTCAGCGCCGGAACTAAGAGCAGGTCAAGGTGGGGCGTTACAACACTGGTCAATGGATGATATCACTGATTATTTAGCAACAGGACGTAATCAACACTCTGCGGTAGTCGGAGAAATGACATCAGTGATTGAAAATAGTTTAAGCCGCCTAAGCGCTCAAGACATAACGGCGATTGCGACCTATCTACAATCCCTCCCAGGCAAAAATGGTCAGCAGCCTAAGTCCAATGATATGGCTAAAAAGACCACAGAAACTCTGAAACAGGGCCACTATGCCAAGGACTCAGCAGAACGGCTCTACGTCGATAATTGCAGTGCTTGTCACTTTGATAATGCGCAAGGCGCTGCAAGAGTGTTTCCTGCACTTGATGGCAATTCTTTAGTCAATGCTAAAGATCCCAGTGGCTTAGTACATGTTATCTTAGCGGGAGCTACATTGCCCTCAACCCCTAAAGCCCCAGAGGCTCTAGCCATGCCGGGCTTTGGCTGGCGATTAAGCGATAAAGAAATAGCGAAACTTGCCACCTTCTTACGCAGCGGATGGAGCAACAATGCTGCGGCAGTGTCTGCAAGCGATGTAGCGAAAATACGCAAAACACTACCGAAAACGGTTCTGATGAAAGACAAACCTTCGGTCGACTAACTCACCTTAAAACACACAGAGCATATAAAGGTTAACTTTGTATGCTCTGTTTTTTTTTGAAGTCAGACATGATAAAACCAATACGGCTCACTCAACTTGCTTCTGCACAATATCGTTGGACAGCCTCTTTCCAACCCGACTCTCTTTATAGAGTAACATGTTATCCAATTTACCATTGGATTTCAGCAGCTTATCGAGCCCCTTTTGGTGAAACTGCTTAAACTGTCCCATTTGTTCCACTGAACGGTGAGAGCCTCCCACATCATTCATTTGCATCGACAAAATAGCAATACTGCTGGCACGTATCGCCTGCTCATAGCCCCTTTTTGAATTGAGATCGAATTGGTTTAGGTTGACTTTTTTACGTAGCTCTTTTGCCCAGTAAAATTCTAAAAACGGCACCGGAGACGATGGTTTTTCCCAACTAATATTACGCGTGAAATACAGCATTGACCGATAAGGATCATCGGTAAAATGACGTAAACCAAGAGACTTAGGTAGCTGGTTAGGCACAATCGGTTGACTATTTATATCAAACAACCACACATTTCCATCCTGCTGCATCGACTGCCAAAACGCAGTCATATTAGGAAGTTGGCGATAATCTTGCACGACCAATACATGCACATGAAAATGCTCACCCCCCTTAGGCATTTGATAAAAGGCATTGAAAGTATGATGCCCATCCGTCAAGTAGTATTGATCATTCGGAGCAATGACAATGGTCTTCATGTCTTGTTTTTCTGTACCAACAGGGGCTTTACAGCGATAGGTTTCAGCCGCCGTTATCACAGATTGCTGATGAAAAGACGCAATACCACGCTGGCCGTTGGCTTCGCAGATTTCATCAAACATTTTCTTGCGATCATAACGATAACGACCAAGCTTATACATGACTTGATCGAAGCCGACTGCAGGCTGGGTTGGATGTAATTCGTTTAAAGAAACATCAATTATATCCCCCACTTTAAGCGGCTCGGCTTTACTTGCTTGAGTCGTAACAGACAATAGAGCAGAAGAAATAATAAGTAAAAAACGAAAAAACATGGACTACCTGTGTGGTTAATAGCGATATACTGACATTATAAAACCATAAAATGACAAAGATATTGCGAATGCGGAACTAATATTCAACATCGTTGCCAAATAAAACGAGCGCAATTTGTACAATATAGATAAATAAGAGCATCAACATTTCACTGCGCAACCACGATGCTCTCTATTTTTTATTAAATATCAAATAAATAAAAAAGAAATCAGCCCATTATCTTGCTTCGATACTGTGCTTACCTCCCTCGACCATCGCATCAGATCGACTCACAATAAGGCAACATAAATGTTAGATAACGTTGCATTTTTGTCAGTAAATATTCAATTATCTCTTTTTTTGAACCCGTGTAACCCTAATACATAAAAAATTTTTATTATTACAGTTAGGTTGTCTATAGTTGAACACAAGTTAACGTTATCACCCATTGATGAGATGAATTGTTATTGGGATAACACAAACGACTCTAAGGAGAACTTAATGTTAGGTTGGACCGTACTATTTTTAGTCATTGCGCTTATCGCTGGCCTGCTAGGCTTTACTGGTATCGCTGGTGCAGCGGCAGGGATAGCTAAAGTTATTTTCTTTGTTTTTATCGTGCTATTACTGATTTCGTTAGTATCTAGAGCATTAAAGGGGAAAGCCCCTAGACCTTAGTATTTATCGTCCATAAAAATGAATATTAAGTAGACTTAAAGTATTTGAGGAGTTCATATGAAAAACCTAATTTTAATCGTTGTTATTGTTGCCGCTGTATTATTTGGCGCATCTATGTTTATGAAGTCAGACGACAACACTACTGCAGAAAGTATCGGTGAAACAATCGATAACACCGTAACCGATAGTGGTAATGCGATTGAAGATAAATGTGAGAAATTGAAAGAGAACGCAGGCGCTGAAGATACTGACTGCTAATCGAATAAGACTGATTTGATGTACTTGAACTAAGTCATCATGTCGCAAAAAACCCGTAAGTCATTACGGGTTTTTTTATGCGTGAAGATTATTATCAATGAGTCAGTCACCGCTTTCAATTTGAGAACATTCAGCTCGTGGCGATAGATACACATTGTTATCAATGAAGTGCCCTGAAATATCAAAAGTAATAATACCCAGCTTTTGAAAACCTAAATGTTGATAAAACCCATTGGCAGCATTGTCGACCCAAGTATATAGCCAATATGTCTCGCCAAACTGGCGCTCCGTTTCATTAAGCAGTGCCTGTCCTATCCCCTGACTTTTGAAACGACAATCAATATAAAGCCGTTGTACCTCATAGCCATTGGCTGGCGATTTATAGTGCGACGTCAAATCAAGCAAAGCATAGCCTTGTATTGCGCCCTGTTTTTCGCACACAAGTATTCGGCAATCGGGATTATTCACATGCTCCATGAATTGTGCTTCAGAAAACGTCTCAAACACGTACTGTGAAAACTCACGGCGAATACCGACGATGGCATAATTATCCAACCAAACTTTTATCGATAACGCGGCTAGATTGATGCAATCACTGCTTGTTGCTTGCCTGATCATTGGCTTTCCAATAGTCGAATTGCAAAGAGGATGACGGAGTTAGCGCCTTATCCGTTAGCCATAATAATCCGCGCTACACATTGTCATTACTGGAACTATTGAACGAATACATGCGCACTTCATCTCTTGGAAACCAGTCCATATGCTCGTAAAATTGCTGCGCGTTTGCATTCTCATTAAGCACAAACAGATGTGTTTTGGAAATACCCATCTTAGCAAGCGCTTCAATCGCGTGTTCCAACAGCCTTCGTCCCAGAGTTTGCTTGCGATAATACGGTGATACAGCCAGATGCTGCACATACCCTCGCCTTCCGTCCGTCCCCACTAATATCGCTCCAGCAATGTCATGCTGACATTCCGCGACAAAACTTAACCCTGAGTTGCGTGCTAAATAGTGAGCGATACTGTCTCGCGAGTCCGCATCTTTGATGCTCATGCCCTCGGTGTTCAACCAAAGTCGCCTCACAAGATCATAGTCACTCACTACCATTGCTCGAATACAAATGTCGGTACGCGGTGTCTGTTTTTCTTCCATGATGTCGCTATCCTTTATAACTATCACAAAATACCTTGATGACTTAATCCATTGCTATCAATCGAGCAAAAATTGAAACTCATCTGATGCCTTGGTTGGTAAAAGTTCAATCACCTCGTACGTAGCAATATTTTCGCGATAAAACGGATCGTTAGTCAGTATTTCATCCAGTTTTGCCCTATCACTTAACAAAGAGACGATAACGCCACCGGTGCGAGGATTTTTACGCCCGGATAACTGAAAATGCCCTTGAGCATATTGCTCATTAAGAAAATCAATGTGCGCAGAAATCCAGCGCTCTACTTCATCCATCGGTACTTGGTAATTAAGAGAAACAATAAACATTCATACTCCTTGTTAAATCTATCGTAATAAAGCGTGTCGTTAGATCCCAACGTATTTAATCATCATACAACTCCTTGCTCAGCTGCCCGTCAAAGGCTTTACCCTATAATACTTCTGGCTATTTTCAGGAAAGCTCGTATTTCACCAATGCCTGACTAACTGGGTTCAGTGGTGATATCACAATCCCTGTTCATCTGCCATTTTCCTTACATGCATACGATAAAATAACGACAGCTCGCGACACTGTCATGATGTGACGCTCCAATATCACTGATTTAAATTAGCACTAATCGGCTAGCATATGAACCCCAAAATCATAAAAACGGCCCCCCTTGAAAGTAGCCACCCATTTATATTCTTTATAAGAATCAAATCATTAACAAACATATCCAAGCACTCGATAAAGAGGTTGAAATAAACACACATGTAAACAATATACAATTAAATTTGTTGACAATGGTTTTTGCCCGATTACACTAACTTCATAATTCATTGATTAAAAAGTAGAATCATGTCCGTTTTGTCACACAATCCCGAATCACAGACGTCTCTTCGTCACGATTGGAGCAAGTCTGAAATCGAAGCCTTATTTGCCCTTCCCTTTAATGATCTCGTCTTTCAAGCACAAACTCTTCACCGTCAATTTTTCAATCCCAACGAGATTCAAGTGAGTACATTACTCTCGATTAAAACGGGGGCTTGCCCGGAAGACTGTAAATACTGCCCTCAAAGCGCACGCTACGACACAGGATTAGAAAAAGAACGCTTAATGGAAATGGACGCCGTCCTCCAACGCGCCAAAGAAGCAAAAGAAGCAGGCTCAACGCGTTTTTGTATGGGAGCAGCATGGCGTAATCCAAAAGAGAAAGACATGCCATATCTCACTCAGTTAGTCTCTGAAGTAAAGCAATTAGGATTAGAAACGTGTATGACTCTTGGAATGCTGAGCCGTGACCAAGCGATTGCACTAAAACAAGCAGGACTGGACTATTACAACCACAATCTTGATACCTCCCCGGAATACTACGGCGAAGTCATCACAACACGTACCTATGCAGACCGCCTAAAAACATTAGAGCATGTTCGTGAATCGGGAATGAATGTCTGCTCTGGCGGCATTATTGGTATGGGAGAAACTGCTGATGACCGCACGGGGTTACTCAAGCAATTAGCCAACTTGCCCGAACATCCCCAAAGTGTCCCGATCAATATGCTAGTCAAAGTGCAAGGCACCCCGATGGCGCATTTGGATGATCTCGATCCTTTTGACTTTGTGCGGACGATAGCGGTTGCAAAAATCATGATGCCCGCTTCGCACATTCGGTTATCCGCTGGTCGAGAGAACATGAGCGAACAAACTCAGGCGTTGTGCTTTTTAGCCGGTGCGAGTTCCATTTTTTATGGCTGTAAACTGCTCACCACATCAAACCCCGACACCGACGCAGATACTCAGCTATTTAATAAGTTGGGAATGAATAGAGAAACCACCCGAGATTTTTCTGATGAAGCGCACGCCCAAGCACTGCATGATGAAATACTGACGCATGAAAACACTCATCACACGCCGTTTTATGATGCGACAGTGGTAAGAAAAACCGTTGCCCATAAATAGTCTCATGCTCACTTGGAGTGAGCATGAGACTTCATGTGTTAACACTCACCACTAATTGAGATATCTATGGCTGATGTTCAGCGAAACGTCGCAGCTCATCACCTTCAAAACGATAGTATTGCTTTTCTTGAATCTGTTGTGCCCCGATGGCGTGATAAAATTGTCCCGCCTTCGGATTGGTGGACTCAGCCGTCCAATCAAAGCGGTGCACCCCATGCTCGATGGCAAGCTGAGCTAAATAACGCATCAATTGTTGACCGACCTTTTTCCCTCTGGCATCAGCGGAAACAAATAAATCCTTCATGAATAATTGACCCGATAAATTAGGCGCTGGGAATAAAATACTAAATGTCGTGAAACCGACAACCTCAGATTCATCATAATAAGCGACGACGTGGACACCTGAGTAATCGGAGAAAACGCCATTGAGTAGATAGGTCGCGATCTCTTCCTTGGTAGCGGCATTGGCACCAAAATAATAGTTTTCCATTTCCGAAAATATTGGCACCAAATCAAGTGACTGTTGCTTTGTTAACTCCTGTATCACCATAAATATCGCTACTTCTGTGTTTTACTGGAGCGGCTGGACCACTCTCGACACGCATCCGCCATGGTTAACCCGGTCGCATTTTGCATCCACTGCATAAAATCACGATTAAATGTAAAATCATCACCGAATTTGGATTTGAAATAGCGACGAACATTCTGGGTTGTTTTATAACTATCGGTAATCATTGTATGATCATCAATCTGATTTTTGTGCCAATCAACCTTTTCCATGGTTATCTCTCCCTTATAATTGAAATCAGTAAAATACAATATATATCAATGAATAACTTCCTGCAATTAGCTCTATCAGCACTCAATTAATGGATGAACTGAGTGTTCCCGCAGCCAAAGAATATTCTGCGCTTCTGAATAACTATCAAATAACTCTCAAACGTGGCCACTTGAGTAACCATTGTTTTGCATTGACACGATGTTCAAAAATATCCCGTGAGCGCTTAGGATTATGCGTGACACAATAGTTGAATAAAGATTGAACCCCAAAAGCTGCAACACATTCATACTCACTATCACCTACTTGGCGAACCGCTACCGCCGTTTCTTTTTCAGGCCAATAACGCATCGCATCGATAGCGCTTTGATAAGGCTCATCACCATTACGCGTATGCATTATTGCCTGATTGCGCACTTGCCAATTAAGCTGAGGTAAACATTGACGCAACTGTGCTTCATAATGAAGATACGCTTTAGGATTGACTTCATCAGGATCAAAATAGATCACATCGACATCGTTTAATGGCGTTGCAACCTCAACGTGATGTAATGCATCCCAAACAAGATTGCGTACAAACCCAGCCGCGATATAGCATTGCGGCAACTTCATTTGCGACACACAGTTCAATGCTGTAACTCTGATTGGATCGCGTTTGATTAAATCGATGATAGTCTTCACTGATATCCTCATACGTGAGTTACATAATAAAAATGGTCATAGCAACCAATGAAAGGCCCGTTCTAAAAATGTGTCAGTGTGCTCTGTGACGATTTCACCATGAGACATGACCAAGGTTTCAGCTTCCCAAGCCAACATTCGAGCAAGATGTTCTCTTGCTTGCGCTTTACCAAACATAAAACTCATGCGCCAATCAATCGGCATTTTTCCATTGGGAGCAAGAATACCCACCCCTTTCGCGATGAATTTCTGCCAATAGTTAAAGTCTTGGCCGGAAAAGTTCTCCACTAAATCCGTCACGATCAGTGTCCGTGAACGCTGATGAAAAAAGACACATTCCTGCATTAATGGCGAGCCTGAAAATAGCTCTTGTTTAATCTCTCGGCTCCATGGCCAATCTTGAGAATGATTCAAAGAGTCAGTAAATGACAGATCACGGCGTTTTTTGATCACTTCTGTCGTGCCATACACTTGCGCGCTCGGATACGCTGCCATCCATTCAGCCAAGAACAAATGATGCAGGTGGTTAGGAGCAATAAGGTATTTGACTTCGCCTAAACATTCCAGTTGCTTGACCATCGATTCAGACAACTGAATTGGGCTATGCACCCACAACTCGCCACCAGCTAAGCGCACCACCGTCATCCGAGTAGAAAAAGGCAGCCCTAAAAACTGAACGGGTTTGCCATTACCTATCCATATCTCTTCCGCTAATTTTTCCATCTATCTCCACCCATTCGTATGCAACTCAGGCGGTCTATGCGACACACATCTTTTTCCTCAATGTGACGTGAGCCCCCTATCATCTAAGTATCTGAATCATAGAAAAATCGAGAGAAACAGACTGTGCGATATCCAATAAAATCAGACATCAACCTCGCACATATAAATAGATTAACGTATTCTGCGCTCCGAATGGATTTGACTGGATACCAATGCCATACATTGCTTAGCGGCCTCACTAACCCCCGCTAACTGGAAAAAACCATGAATAACCCCTAAGAAACGTTGGCAACTCACTAGCACACCTTTAGATGTCATTAATTGGTAGAGTTTCTCCCCTTCATCACGTAATGGGTCAAATTCTGCGGTGATAATCGTTGTCGTTGGTAGCCCTCTAAAATCACACTTCAATAAGTTCAATTCGGGGTGTGCTAACACCTTAGCATCACTGTTTGTATATAAATCGAAGCCAGATAGAAGCATATCAGCCGTAATCACATAATCAGAGCCATAATCAACGTAGCTCTGTGATTGACCGTAAGGATCTAACATTGGATAGATAAGAATTTGCCGACATGGCAGCCACTGCTGTAACTTTTTGAGCCTCAATGTCGTAGCCAACGCTAATTGCCCACCAGCACTATCACCGACAAACACTAATCGCTCGGAATCGCCGCCATAGTTTCCGCCATACTCTTTGATACCCAACACAGCTTGATATACATCATCATGTGCCGCTGGATAACCATGCTCTGGCGCAAGTCTATATTGTATGCAAAT
>JBQGON010000094.1:0-11808 GCA_052087065.1 Vibrio sp.
TTTTCAGTAACCAATAACGGCGTTCAATTTCCAGTTTTTCAATAACACGGGGATCTTTTAAAACATTAGTGTACTTGGCTTGAATGACATACTGTGGAAGTTGGAGATCTAAACCATCAACCAAAAAATCGGATGACATGTACGTTTTTACACCGGCTTCGACTGGATGTTTAATTCCACTATCAAGGGCAATATCAAGCGTTTCTTCGCGCCTAAGAGGAAACTGCTCGCGAATATCGGTTGTTTGAGAGTTCCATTCAAGGGTTAAGAATACGGCAAGTTCTAAATCGGATAGCAAATGATGAGTGCGCTGGCTTTTATGACCGAATACACGATGAGAACGGCCATCGGATGGCACATCACGAACGGTTATCCAAGGCAGATAATCAGAGCCGCAGCCATTGCCACGGCCTTCTTTTATCCAACGTTTGTATTTTGTCTCTGAGGGTGCATACTTGCTTTTTGCCATATAAATCATCACATTTTGCTTATAAAACAAGCATAAACGTAACAAATTTAGTACGCAACTTTGTTACTCATCGATTTTTATTTTGTGTACATAATCAATTAGTATCAAATTTACCAAAAATTGATAATTCGTGTCACGATACAGATTCGGTACAACAGAATCGCTTGGTGATCACAAGTCTAAGCAGGTCTCTGTAACAAATAAATCCATGTTAAGGAGTTATTAAATTAGAATCTGACGAGTTGAATCCCTACCTTTTCACAGACAAGAAGAGCCCTACGATGAGGGCTCGTAGTCGTTAAGTGTCAGTCCCTATTAGTACTTAAAGCGACTTATCTGATTCGACAAGTCACCAGTGTGATGAGAAATCTCATCAGCTAGAGTTTGCAAGTTAGAGTTAACTGCCTCTAGTTCACCTGCGCTAACATCAAGCTGGTTTATATCTTCTGTAATATTTGCACTTACGTTGGATTGCTCTTCACAAGCAGAGGCCACAGAGTGAACCATGCCATTGATTGAAGATACTGACTCAATAATCACACCAAGCGCAGACTCGATTTCATCTGAACTTTGTTTAGTTTTCTCAATTAATTCTTTTGATTCTTGAGTCGCTTCGAAAGACGCTTTGGTTTCGCTCTGCAGACGTTCAATGATGGACTCAATCTCATTAGTCGATTCATGCGTTTTAGAGGCAAGGGCACGCACTTCATCGGCAACAACCGCAAAACCACGACCACTTTCACCAGCACGTGCGGCTTCAATAGCGGCGTTCAATGCCAGTAGGTTAGTCTGCTCTGCAATTGCTTTGATTACTTCTATCACGCGACCTATGTCTTCACTACTAATGTTAAGTGAGTTAGCACACTCTGCAGCACTTTCTAAGCTGCTAACAAGCTGATCGATATTTTGAGCGTTAAGCTTGATAGTCTCGCCACTCTTATGACTAAGATCTAGCGCTTCGTTAGTTTTCGAAAGTGTGCTGTCCGTGTTTGAAGCAATCTCTTTGATAGCCAAGTTGAATTGCTCAATCTTGCTTAGGCTCTCGTGGGTTAGAGCTGATTGAAGCTGAGTCTTCTGGTTCATCTCATCTCGCAGGCGGCTGATCTCTTGACCGTTAGTACTAAGCTCTGCGGTTGTTTGTGCCGTATCTACGATGATTGATTGTACCGTTTTAACAAATTTGTTGAACGCGTTAGCCAGTTCCGCAACTTCATCATCACCTTGAGCTTTTACACGTGACGTTAGGTCACCACCACCTGCTGCGATATCATTCATTCGATCAGACATCAGTTTAATTGGTGTTACTACGCCTTTATCTAGTACAAAGCCGATTAGCAAAATATTTACGACAACGATCGCAAAGATAATCGCTGACGAAGTCTTAGTCATGTTAGCTAGTTCGTGTCGTTCCGCGGCTCGGTTATAACCAATTTCTACTTCACCAACAGGCAGGTTATCCCACGTGATTTTGATGTTAGCGCGAGATTCAATTTCACGTAGGTTAACTTGAGCCAATGCCTTTCCGTTCTGATCATTAACCTTAATTGAAGATATCAGTGATTTTTGCGCGTAGGCATCAATGATATTGTGAATCAATGATTTGTCATAAACGTAAACAGGCTCTTGCAGAATGACCGCTAATTCACTTTCCATTGCTTGAATGGTCTGTTGTGTTTTCAACTCAATCGAGCTTTTATTGATAAAATACTGTGTTGGTAGTGCGATTGCAGACACTATAGCCATGACGACAGTAACTAGCACCATTATTTTTTTTGTAAGTTTGTTCATATTTAACTCAACTATGGCTGAAGTGGGTTATAGAAGAATCGCTCCGGAATCGAACGAGTTTCACCTGTTAAGTAAGGATTTTCAAGATCGATAATCACTCTGTTCTTGAGATTAGCTTGAGATAGCACAGCTTTAATTTCAGAGTCGTTAAAGAACATTTCGTCGTACAAGCCTTCATCGAAAATTTCAGTCATAATTTCAAGCAAGTGCTCAGCGAGATCTGGGTTACTCTTGCTGACAAACAACATATATGGCATGCGGTAACGCAGCATGATGTGGGAATCAACAGTGAGTGGAAGCTCTGGATGAGAGGCAACCTCAGCGAACGGCTCCATTACGCCTCGAGCGAAAAAGTGGCAGCGGTTTCCTGCAAGCATCATTTCAAACATGTTTGGATATTTTAGCGATTGCGCAGTGACTAATCCATTTGCATCTAAGATGTGAGTATCTGGCCAAGTTTTACCTGAACAGATCTTAAAGCGCATTAAATCGGCTTTGGATTGAACACTAGATAGCAGTTGGCTGTCTTTCTGATGAATCAAACCGATACGCATTCCAAGCAGTCCTCGGAAAATGGGGAAGCGAACCGGAATGAATCTCTTTTCAAGGTCTTTGCTGGTTGCGGTCCATAAGATATCGAGCTTTCCAGACTCAAGGTCAGCTTGAAGTCTCGTATCTGCAGGTTGACCCGTTTGGGCGTATATATATTCGATGCCGTCAAATCGATCTGAGCGTTTAACGACTTCCTTGACTAAGGTGAGGTGCAGCTTTTTATCATCAGGTATCCCCGCCACTTTTAAAGGCGCAGCACAAGCAATTGATGACAAAGCAGCTAGCAAGACCAAAGCAAGAGATTGTTGAAGCTTCATATATCCTCGTTACTAAATATCTTATTATTGGCACTTATCGGCGATTATATCGTTTACTTGAGTAGATGTTTTGATCCGCACCAGCAGTTTTGGACACTGAGTTAAATGAGTACAATCACTAACGAGGTGAACCATGACAAACAAGAAGAAACGTATTATCCATTCTCCTGAATTTAAAGCCGAAGCCGAAGCTCTGAAGCTAGCAGAGAAAGTGGGCGTAGCTGCGACAGCAAGACAGCTCTCTTTACATGAATCTCTACGGTTGGCGTACGGCTGTAAAGAAAGACACCACAACTAGTCAACGAGAACAAGAGCTAGCCGCTGAAGTAGCCAAGCTCAGAAGGTTGTTGGCAGAACAAGCAGAAGAGCTAGATATCGTAAAAAGGCCGCCACCTACTTCGTATATGGAATCCACGTATATGGAATCCACGGGTTTTACAAGATAAAGATGTGCAATGGATAAGATGCGGTCGTATATTCGGTTTCTTATTGAAGGAGCTACCTTCTAACCTTTGATGTGTGCGCACCTACCGTCCTTGTCGCGAAAGAAGCTTTTAATAGCATTGCGAAGTAGTCAGGGTCTCAGTAGGCTGGTCTAACCATTGAACATCATTATTTGTAATCTGTTAATTCATATAGCTAAATAGATAATGGCTTTGGTTGTTATTCCGTTTCATAGTGGAGCATTGCCCAAGCTGTCCTGACCGTCTTGTTTGCCAAAGCAATACAGGCTCTTTTGAACCCGACTCTATCGACTAACTTGATAAGCCATGCCTGCTTTTGGTTTTTTGGCGATTCGGGTAATCGGTAAATATATGCCATGGCACCAAGGTATAGCATTGAACGGAGATCTTTGACACCGCCAAACTTATCTATCCCCAGCATCGTCACTTTACCGCCTGAACTGTATTGTTTCGGTGTTAGCCCAACAAACGCTGAAGCTTGCCGTCCATTGGTAAATTGCGTTCCGTTACCTAAAGTAGCGTAGAGCATGGAAGCTGTTGTTTCACCGACACCTTCCAGTGCCATGAGCCTTTTACTGTAGTGGTACGGTGAATTTGGCCACCTGATTAGAGGTGTTAAGATACACCTCATAGCATGACAGGTGAAACTATGACCAAGCGTACCAGACGCACTTTCAGTGCGGAATTCAAACTCGAAGCAGCGCAACTTGTTCTCGACCAAAACTACACCGTTGTTGAAGCCGCAAAAGCCATGGGTGTGGGTAAATCGACAATGGATAAGTGGGTAAGGCAGCTCAAGCAAGAAAGAATGGGAGTAGCACCTCAAGCCTCACCAATGACACCAGAGCAAATTGAGATACGAGAGCTGAAGAAGAAACTTGCACGCCTTGAAGAGCACAATGAAATATTAAAAAAGGCTACAGCTCTCTTGATGTCGGACTCACTGAACAACTCTCGATAATCGAGAAACTCAGGCAGAGCTTTAACGTAACAACCCTATGTCATGTGTTCAGTGTCCACCGCAGCAGTTATAAGTACTGGCGTTGTCGCCCTAAGCGTGTTTCTCCAGAGTTGGTGAAGCTAAAAAGTCTTATTAAAGAAGTTCATACGGCAAGCAACGGCTCTGCTGGGGCAAGAAACATTGCCGACATGGTAACGGCCCAAGGTGTAAAACTGACACGGTATCGAGCTTCTAAGATGATGAAGTCATTAGGGTTGGCAAGCTGCCAAACACCGAAGCACCGTTATCAAAAGGCATCACAAGAGCACGTAGAGATCCCAAACCATCTGTCTCGACAATTTGCCGTTACCGCTCCCAACCAAGTCTGGGTCGGTGATGTGACGTATGTCTGGGCGGGGCAGCGCTGGATGTATCTTGCTGTTGTCATCGACCTGTTCGCGAGAAAGCCAATTGGTTGGGCGATGTCAGTATCGCCTGATAGTAAGTTGACAGGGAAAGCACTCTCTATGGCGTTTGAATCACGAGATAAGCCGAAAGGCGTGATGTTCCACAGCGACCAAGGAAGTCATTACACCAGTCGTTCTTATCGGCAACTGTTGTGGCGTTATCAAATCAAGCAAAGCTTATCTAGGCGAGGTAATTGCTGGGACAACAGTCCGATGGAACGGTTCTTCAGAAGCTTAAAGACAGAATGGATACCCGTGTCGGGTTATCGGAGTTTTAGCGAAGCGAGAGAACATATAACTCGATACATCACGGGCTACTACAGCCAACTCAGGCCACATCAATATAATGGTGGTCTAACACCCAATGAGTCTGAACGACTGTATTGGGAAAACTCTAAAACTGTGGCCAATTTTAGTTGACCACTACATTACGTGGCTTAACCCACACGTATATCTTGATACTGTCTTTATGATCGGTAGTTTATCGATGCCCTATTCAGGAGTTGAAAAATGGAAATTTGCGATGGGTGCTTTATCGGCCAGTGTAGTGTGGTTCGTTGCGATTACCTACGGCGCAAAAGTTTTATTACCTCTGTTTCGTAATCCGCATGCGTGGCGAGTTCTTGATGCCGTAGTGGCGATGATGATGGGCTATTTATCAGTGTCGTTGCTCATAACACCACTTCCGTAAATCCCACGTCCCACTGTCATTCATGGAAACTTCGGGCATAAGTTTCCGGTAAGGTGCACACCGAGCTTTTGACCATATATTAGATAATGTAGGGCAAATTCTGACGGAATTTATTGGTCGCTAATCTAATCACAGCGCGGAATGGGGCACAGGCTTTCCAGAGGTATGAAAAGCCCGTATCAGTCCTTCTAGCAATCCGTTTGCTCTGAGAGTCTCAGAGCGTCTTCTAGTTCAACGCCAAGATATCTAATAGTGTTATCTAGCTTCGAATGACCAAGTAAGATCTGTACCGCCCTTATGTTTTTCGTTCTGGCATAGATCAGAGTAGCTTTAGTACGACGCATAGAATGCGTACCATAATAGTCTGCATTCAAACCAAGCTTTACAGCCCAGTTCCTGATAATCGTACGATAAAACGAATAGCTGATGGCTTGGCCTTTACGGCGACAGCTTGGAAATAGAAAACTACTTGCCTCTAGATGTGCTGAGTAAACCCACCGACTAATACTCTGTTGCGTTCTCGGAGTAATCTCATAGTGTACATCGGTACCTGTTTTTTGCTGGATGCATTGAACCCTCTCATATATCACGCCTTGCGAAGAAACATCATATACGTGCAGCTTTAGTAGATCACTCGCCCTCAACTTGCTATCAATGGCTAGGTTCAATAGTGCAAGCTGCATTAGGTCGTTTTCAAGCTCTAGCCTGGTTCTGATTCGCCAAATCTCTTCCAACTTGAATGGTCTTTTTATCCCGCTACATTTTCCTGAAGATAACTTTCTCATGTTGACCTCCTCTTAGGTGTTATTGGTCAACATAAAGTCTGGTCATAGACTACAACTGTTGCAGCAGTGTCGATCGCTGTCGGTCAGGGCGTGCAGGAACGACAATGGACAAAAACGAGTTTGACTGGGCCACCCAATCGTTCCTATTCGGATAACATTAAGTATTTCAAAATCTCAAAAAACCGTAATGTTTGGCTAGCTATTTTTGCTCAAAACCTGTACTGCAATCTCTGCTGCTTTACCAGTGTATTTAGTACAGTTAGCTCGAAGGTTTTGAGCCTTAAATTGTTCCATTCCTTGTTTAGTGCCTATGTCGCAACCCAATAACTTATGGCAGTCCCTTGCTCCAAACTCATTTTCAAATCGTTGAACCAACTCTTGGGTTGCTTCATACGCTTCTGTCACTGTGTCGTCTTTTGAGTCACGCCCCAAAGCTAGACTTATGCCCATAACGGCACCAGATAGAGCACCACATTGCCCACACGTGCGTGCCATACCTCCGCAAAAAGCCGTTGCCATTTTAGATACGAGTTTATTATCTACACCGTGGTATTCCGCAATAGCCGTAACTACACTTTCTGCACATAAAAGCCCATTTTCAAAATGTGATTCTGCTATTTTTCCAATGTTTTTCGCGTCATCCATGATGGCTAACCCCTTATATTTAAGCTATTCCCATAAGACTAGACCATTTAATACTGGTCAGAATGTCACCTCATCTAACAAGTGATATTGATATGGGTCTTAAAATCGAAAGATTATTAAAGAAACTAAGGTGAATAAGGGACATTTGAAAAATAGTTATACACAACCGCCAAATCGGAAAGGGGCACAGGCTTTTCAGAAGAAAAGCCTGTAACAGCTCCTGCCTGTCAGCAGTCTGTTTTCTCAGAAAGCCTCAGAGCGTCTTCTAGCTCAACGCCAAGGTATCGAATTGTGTTATCTAGCTTCGAATGTCCAAGTAAGATCTGTACGGCCCTGATGTTTTTCGTTCTGGCATAGATTAAAGTAGCTTTAGTACGGCGCATGGAATGAGTGCCGTAATAGTCAGCATTCAATCCCAGTTTTTCAGCCCAGTTTCTGATAATTGAACGGTAGAATGAGTTCCTCGACTTCTCATTCATTACTTTCCAAAGCCGCTCTATTGGATTGAGGTTTGGGCTGTAAGGTGGAAGATAATGCAGCTCGATATTAAGGACAAATGCCGCATCTCTGACCAAGTCACTACGGTGATATCCCGCACCATCTAAAATGATATGAAGCTTATGAGCTAACGGATAACTCTCTCTTAACTTACAGAAAAAGCGAACTATCGTTTCACTGTTAATGCTCTCATAATCATCAATAATAGTAGCTCCGATATCTGACAGGTTCAGTGCGCCAAGAATGTTCAATCGACTGCGATTTCCCGTTGTTTCAATCACTTTATCTTGACCAGTTCGTATCCAGCCATGAGATATTTTTGTTGATAGGGTTGGGTGAACAGCATCGATAAAGACTATCGATTCATCCTCGTCACAACTTGCCTTTAGCGCTTCGTAAGCATCTATCAAAGCTTGTTGTTTTGCTTCATCAAACTTATGTGGAACGCCTTTCGGTTGCTTGTAGCTAAAACCGTTATGGTGAAGCCATTTGTTCATACCAGAGACAGTGTAATCAAGTCCAAAAGTCTCTTTAACGTAGGCGACAATTTGATGAGTATGAGGATAGGTTCTCTCAGTCAAATGCTCGATTAGGTGCATGGTTTGAGTTGCAGAAAGCTTGCTTTGACTTCCGCCATTTTCAGGCTTAAGTTTTTCAGAAAGAACGTAGTCGCTAAGGTGACGTGCAACGGTGGATTCATGAATCCGAAGAGCTTGTGAAATCATGGTCTGACTCCAGCCTTCAGAAGCCAGCAAAACAGCCTTAATACGGTCGCAAACTCGACTATCACGTTCAATATCGTGCATTTGTTCGAGTTGCAGTTTCTGTTGAGGAGTCAGTGTAATTTTCATGGTTCGTAGCATGATCCTGATTCTAAAAAAAATCAAGCATCTTCAATGATCACGGGTATAAGGTAATTTTGGATGCTTATTTCTGCAATAAGTTTGCCTGTCTACACGCTATACAGTGGCAGCCTTTTTCTCTGGTACATGCTGATAAAACTCAGCGTCCATGGCTGGCTCAATATAGTTACCCAGAATAATATCTGCCGCTTTTTCCGCGATCATCATCGTTGGCGCATATAAGTTACCGTTAGTGATAGCCGGGAAGATAGATGCATCAACAACACGTAAGTTTTTCACTCCATGAACTTTTAGTTCGGCATCGACCACGGCCATATCATCATAACCCATCTTACAGGTACAACTTGGGTGGTAAGCACTTTCACCATCACGGGCAACAAAGTCCAGAATTTCTTCGTCGGTTTGAACAGACGGCCCCGGAGCCAGTTCTTCACCACGTAAATCATCAAATGCTGGCTGTTCAATAATGTTACGTGTACAGCGAATCGCCTCAACCCATTCTTTACGCTCTTGTTCCGTCGACAGATAGTTGAACAGAATGGCTGGTTTCTGCTCCGGATCATTCGACTTAATTTTCACATGACCACGTACGTCGGTATTCATTGGACCTACGTGTAACTGGAAGCCATGCCCATCACGTGGCGCGCTACCGTCATAACGGATTGCCAACGGTAAGAAATGGTATTGTAGGTTTGGATAAAGAACTTCATCATTACCGCGAATAAAACCGCCCGCTTCGAAATGGTTTGTTGCGGCATTCCCCTTACGACGGAACAACCAATCAAAGCCAATTTTAGGTTGGTTATACCATTTTAAGGCCGGGTAAAGACTGACTGGCTTTTTACATGTGTACTGAACATAAAGCTCAAGGTGATCCCGTAGGTTTTCGCCCACACCTGGCAAGTGATGAACAGGGTTAATGCCTAACGCTTTGAGTTCTTCTGAATTACCGACACCTGACAGTTGCAGTAGTTTTGGCGAGTTAATCGCGCCACCACAGGAAATGATTTCCTTGCCATAAACGGTGCGAGTTTTCTTGCGACGTTTGAACTCAACACCCACCGCTGTTTTACCGTCAAAGATAATACGATTAGCAGTTGCACCCGTCAGTACCGTTAAGTTCTTACGGTTTTTGACTGGATGTAGATAAGCACGGGCGGCGCTTAAGCGACGACCACGATAAATGTTTTGGTCGAACGCACTAAAACCTTCTTGTTGATAGCCGTTTACATCATCAGTGAGAGGATAACCAGCTTCCTGAGCCGCTTTAAAAAACGCATCAAACAGCGGGTTGTCGCAAGCTGCAGTGGATATTGATAGCGGACCATTATCACCGTGGTATTTATCTGCACCTTTCAGGCGAGTCTCGAACTTGCGGAAGTACGGTAGGCAGTGCTTGTAGTCCCAGTTTTCAAGGCCTTCATTGCTTCCCCACTTTTCATAATCCATCGCATTACCACGGATATAAATCATACCGTTGATACAGCTGCTTCCGCCCAGCACTTTACCTCTTGGTTGCGCTATTTTACGGTTCTGCATATGCGGTTCAGGCTCTGATTCGTACAACCAATTATAGGTACCATCGGTAAGCAAATAAGTAAGCGCTGCTGGCATGTGGATACGAAAGTCTAAGCGATGATCTGGCCGTCCCGCTTCCAATACCAATACCTTATTTGCAGGATTAGCACTCAGTCGGTTCGCCAATACACAACCTGCTGAACCTCCACCCACGATGATATAATCGTAATTCTGTTCCGCCATTTATTTACCTCTGTTACTTAATATCTGTTTGCTCAAGCAATGAGTGCCCGACAAAAAATGAATTCTTAGTTCGAACGTCGATCAAGACATTCCTGCAACAATAAGTAGTGTCGACTAATCGAAGCCTGTAGCTTGATTGGCTCTTTATTGATGATCTGCTCTGCGGTGTAACGCCAGTTGGCTACTGCTTTGATAAGAAAGTCAGCATCGGTATAAAGATTGTTGTCATAAGAGCCAAAACCTTGCTGCATCGCGTGCATTACCCATTCAAAAACAGGGTTTCCTGCCATCTCCGCCAGTAAAACGTTCAATTGTCGATCCGTTTCGATCAGCTCAGAAAAATCTAACGAACTTAGCCCGGCAATACTTTCTAAGCGATCAACCAATAACAGCATCTGGGCTTGCTGCTCTTTCGTTGCACGTGACATTGCCAGCAATGCAATAGTCTGATCCATGCTTTCTCTGAACTCAGCAATTTGGTGCGCACCGATACTTTTTTGCTTGAGAAACAAAGCCAGTGACTCACTAATGTTCGAGACATCGACCTGCTTAATGAATGCGCCACCTTTCGGTCCTTTACGAATCGCCACCAGACCTTTCTGCTTTAGCGCTCTGATCGCCTCACGGATGACACCGCGCCCAGTACCAAACTGAGCTTGTAGATCTCTTTCACTTGGAAGACTGTCACCGGGGCGTAGTGTCTCATTAAGGATCGCGGATTCGATCTGAAGAGCGATATCTTCACTCGCACGCCCAATCTGAGCCGGCGAGAACAACCCATCTACTGTCGATTTATTTGTCACCAGTTTTTACCTATTTGCTTTGCTACATCCATGTTGGTACTACCAATAGACTAGCAATCTGACGAATACCTTTGCAAACATGGAAAATTTATAAAAAAATTGCCAATTGGTACTACCTTTAGCTCCATAACTCAATTAACCACTTGATTTGTAATGATTTTAAAAGACCGCGTTTTAAGTCATACAGTTAGTTAGAGAACGAAACGAAATAATGAAAAACACACCCATACTTCTCAAATAAACCTTCCATATCAATAACTTAAAATTTTTATAAAAATATTTAATTAGTTTCTAGTCAAAATATTTAAATTTGCCATATTCCATAACATATGTAAGGGTATTAAATTGTTTGTCGAAATAATTGATTGTTTCACTGTGAAGATTTCTAAGTTCAATGGGGTAAGTGTGGTGCTTAAGATTGCTTCAGGAGGCGGCACCACTTTCCCGGGTATCGGTCAACAATCAGTAGTCATTTCCGCTTATCACTACCCTGATAAGTAATACACAGACCTGTAAATTTTTAATGGATATTGAACCAAAACACCTAAGGAGTAATGGTGAACTTTATAACCGGTTATAAAATTCCCGTTGGTAACTGGATGACGAATATTGTCGACTGGTTGACGGAGCATGGGGCTAGCTTTTTTGACAATATCTCATATGGACTAGAATCCGTTATCATGTCATTGGTTAACTTGATGAAATGGTTTCCACCGATAAGCTTCATTGCGATAGCCGCCCTCCTTGCCTGGTATCTTCATTGTA